>NZ_UGHR01000001.1:1510422-1812507 GCF_900451195.1 Iodobacter fluviatilis | reverse complement strand
GACACGGCTGATTCTACTTTACTAAACCCAATAGACAACCAAGCATCTTTCAGCTGATCAAGTAAACCCAGCATCTCATCCAAACGCTCAGGCGTATTATTGATATTAGCTTGCAGCAATTCAAAGCTGATGTAGTCGTACAAGGCATCCAAGTTTTCTGCCAACTCTCCGCCATTTTCCTTATCCAGAGCCAAACGCAGGCCGTCTTCAATAATCGCAATCGCTTTTGAAATGGCCGCACCTTTTTGCGCGATCAAACCTTGCTGCATATAGATTTTACCCAGCTGAATCGCTTTAATTGCCCCCTCATAGAGCAGCACAATTAATTGATGGGGGCTGGCAGACTCAACCACGGTATCTAAACTTGTTTGCCCATAGGCAGAAAGCGCTTTTTTGACAGCACTCATAAGAATAACTCTCTAAAATATGGCAATAAATACAAAAACAAACATCCGTGACACTATTTATTGGAGCCAGTAAAAGCACATACGAATAGGTGATCGGCCACTTAGACTACAAACCCACTGATGCAGTTTATTTGGGCAGATTAGCAAGCTGCGCCGTCAAATTGCTACTGGTATTTCGCATCGTGGCTATCGCAATATCCATCGCAGTAAACTGCTTTCTATACAGCGCCTCAGTGGCATCATACTGGCGATTCATCCTGACCCGTTTTTCTCCAAGCTGAGCGATACTGGCATTCACGCCATCCGTTTGCTTTGCAACCAGACCAGTACGATCCTTGACCATGCCATCAAGCAATTTATCTAATGCAAAAGCAACCCCGCGATTAAAGGATACAGAGCCATAATCCCCTGCCGTACTGGCAGTCACAATCAGACTTAACCCTTCACTCGCACCTGTCCCCGTTAAGGATTGCCCGGTACCCTTCGCTTTTTCACCACCAATCAGCCCCTCCACATCCGCACCTGCGGTGTAAGTATACCCAACCGTCGGGCCTGAAGGCGTATCCGAATAACCCCCAACCACAATGCCTAAAGTAGCAGCGGTGGTACTTGTTGCCGCATCGCCAACCCCGGTAATTTTAATTTTGGAAGCGCTGCCATAAAGACCTGAAGACAAGTCAAATTTACTTGTTGACTCGTTAAACGCTACACCAACCGTTTTTCCACCCCTTACCAGAGACTCATCGCTATTAATTTTTGACTGCATTTCAGCCGCCAAATCAGCCATCGTGGCATAGCTTCCTTTTGACAAGGTAACAGGCTGGCTGATCACCCCATCCACAGATACCATCAATGTTTTATTATTATCATCAATGGTAATTGGCTTGGGTGCAGAACTAATTGCCAAAGCCATTGAGTCTTTTTGCGTTGTTGGCGGAGCACCCGCAATCACTCTTTCCCGGCTGATATCAAAGTTTTTATTCAGCTTATTGTATTCCACCTTTACCGTATCGCTACCGGAGGTAAACAAAGTGGAATCTGCTTCAATTTTTGACTTAATTTGAGCCGCTAGGCTTTCCGTTGTGTAATCGTTATTATCAAGTGCCAGGCTGGCACTTACGCCGCCCAATGTAACATTTTTAGTGTTATTGCTTGAATCAACTTTAAAAAATGATAATGCAGAGCCGCTATATTTAGCCTGAGTTGCTGGTGTTGTCACCTCAATCGCATATTTACCCGATTGAGTTGCAAGTGAGCCGGATAAAAAAGTAATTTGATTGCTGCTGGCCACACCATTTACAGTAAACAGATTGGCTACATCGCCAGGATGGCTGGAAATAGCGGCTTGTAATTTAGCCTCATTCAGTGATAAATCGCCTTTAGGCGTTGCACCACCCACAATAGTGCCTTTCGCATCCGTCTGATAGCCCGTAAATGACACACCAATATCACTGAGTGATTTAAAATAACTGCCCTCACCCTGCATTTCATTCACAACTGAGCGCATTTGGTTTTGTATGGCACGAATAGCAGAATCGCCATTGAGCGGGGCGGCTTTAGCCGACGTTGTTGCATTTCCCGGCGTATAGCTGGACACATCTTTAAGCGTCTTATTTAATTCGTTATATGCCTTAATAAAACCTTTAATGGAATCTTTAAGGCCAGATAAATCAGCACCAATCGTAATCGTCGTTGGCGCCAGGGTTGTAGCCCCTGTACTGGTTGGGGATGATACCTTGGTTAAATTAATGGTTAAACCTTGGATGGCATCCGATACCGAATTTGTGGGTTTACTGACATTAATCCCGTCAATTTTAAACTTTGCGTCTTTTGCCGCCTGTGTTTCAATTAAATTTCGTGCTCCGGCCGGATCATAAGCTAGGGCAGAAAGGCCCGCTGTATCTGTACTGTTGCCATCAGAATCGGTAACCGTTAATTTAATTGAATTCTCAGCACCAGAGTCTTTACTCGTTAAAACTAAACGGCTGCCCGTACCATCATTCAGGATACTGGCACTGACCCCTTTATTCGCTAAATTAATAGCATCACGTACGCCAGCTAAACTATTGTTTTTATCTGTAATATCAATTGAAAAAGCCGCTTTTTTAGCATTGGCAGTAAAAGTATCATCGCCAGTTGCATCTGTGCCATGTGAATCTACTGTACCAAACTGCAAAGTCAGCGTGCCTGTTCCCAAACCGGTGTTAATACTACTGAACGCATTAGAAGTCAGCTTCTGATTTTGTGCCAGCTGAGAAACTTCCAAGCTATAGGATCCTGGCTGAGCAAGACTATTAGAATTAACCGTTGCAATCGACGAATCAGCCAGCGTGGCGGTCGTGCTTCTGAACGTTTGTACGCTTGAAAGACCTTTTAAAGAAGTCTGAAAAGCGGCCAAAGCACTTTTTACAGAGCCATAGGCGGATATCTTGGCTTGATATGACGCTTCTTTCAGCAATAAAGTTTGTAATGGTGCTTTTTCAGCAGTCATTAATTTATCGATCAGGCCGTTCAGATCCATTCCTGATCCTGAGCCTAAAGAAGCAATAGAAGCCATGATGCCCTCCCTTTTAATTTATCTATTCATCAGAGCGGCGAAATTACGCACGATCTTTTATCAGTAAGCCCTGAAAACGATCTATTGCTTTAGCAATTGAAATCGCCTCTTCACTTGGAAACTGCCGTATCACTTCTTTTGTTTTTGTATCAATCAGTTTCACCACAGGTAATTTTGTTTCTTCTTCAACGGAAAACTGCAAAGAATCCGAAAACCCCTGCACAGCCTGGTTTAATTTTTCAACAGCTTGTTTGACATCTTTGCTATCCGGAGCAGGCTTCAACGCCTGCACTGCATCAGGGCTAACCTTAACAGGCTCAGCACTGGCAACCTTTGCCTGATCGCTAGGAGGCGCATCATGAAAGCGCTCACTAATACTTTTTGCCGCAGCAGGCGTTACAAGCGACGATGTAGATTGGATATCCATGACACACCTTCCTGTAGAAACGCCCCGACAACACGAGTTTGCCGGGGCCTTAACTCATTGAGCTTAATGCATATTAACCGCGTAACAGACTCAGAACTTGGTTAGGCAATGCATTCGCCTGACCCAACATTGCCGTACCCGCTTGTTGCAAGACCTGAGCACGAGTCAGCGCAGCTGTTTCACTTGCGAAGTCTGCATCTCTGATCCGGCTGCGTGCTGCACTCATATTTTCTGACGTTGTAGCCAGATTATTAATCGTAGCAGTGAAGCGGCTTTGCAGCGCACCAAACTTAGCACGTTGGTCATTTACTGTCGACAAAGCGTCATCAACAACACGCAGCGCCTGGTTAGAGCCTTCAACAGTTGAAATGTCAAGCTTTTCAACCGTTTTTAATGTGGATGCATAAGCAGCACCACTGGTTAATGCAGTTGTTGCAGAAGAGCCACCTACAGCCAACACACCAGATGCAAAAGAAGCACCGCTAGTCGTTACAGAGTAAGAGTTAGTGGAGTTCAATACGATCTGACCACCGAAGGTCACTACACCCGAACCTGCTGCAGTAGTAGAAATAGCCCCTGCTTGGCCACTTGCCATATACTGAATCGCACCGCTCGAGTTGGTTGTATCCATATCCCATTTCGTGACCGCGCCACCAAACCCACTGACATTGCTTGGATCATTGCTCAGCGCAATATTAGAGCCATCCGTTGCGATCAGTTTTAGTGCGTATTGAGTTGTCTGGCTAGAATCTTGGAATGTAGACAATTCAGCCGTAATACCTGTCTTAGAAGACTTAGCATTAAAGGCTTGGATGGCTTGAGAATACTCATCGGCCTCAATCTTGCCGTTGTTATCCAGATCGTTCACGTTAAACGATACAGATTCAAATGTGCTGCTCTTGGATGCGGCCGTTAAGCTGTAAGTACCGGAGGCCAGACCTAAGTTAACTTCAGTACGTGCAGAGGCGGTTACACCTGTCCCTGCGGCATTGATTTTATTGGCAATATCTTTTGCCATATCCGTGCCGGAAACAGAAATACTTGTTCCATTAATACTGAATGAGCCAGATGACGTCACCGCTGCACCATCCACATTCACTGTGCCCGTCGCTCCGGCGGTTACAGCCGTAGAGCCGGAAACAGAATTGGTGGTGGCTAAATTACCTGTACCGTTACCCACACCCATTTGGTAAGTACCATATTGGTTTGTGCGTAAGTTTGCAGTATTAGCAGTAATGGTTTGATTGGTATTTGCACCAACTTGGTAAGTTGCTGCAGTAAAGCTACCGTCAAACAATTTCTGACCGTTGAACTCGGTAGAGGTTGCAAAGCGATCCAGCTCGGAGACGAGCTGTGTCACTTCAGAGTTGATCGCCAAGCGGTCATTGGATGTGTTTGTGGCATTGGCAGATTGCACGGCCAATTCACGTACACGTTGCAAAATATCACCCATTTGACTCAGCGCGCCTTCACCGGTTTGCGCAAGCGATACGCCATCGTTGGCATTACGCTTGGCTTGGTCCATCCCCTTGATCTGGGAAGTGAAGCGCTCGGAAATCGCCAGACCCGCTGCATCGTCCTTGGCACTATTAATACGCAGACCCGAGGACAAGCGTTGCAGAGAGTTGGTTAAGCTCATTTGCGAGGTACTTAAATTACGCTGCGCATTGAGTGATGGTACGTTAGTGTTAATGACTTGAGACATGGTACTTCCCCTTGCTTGTCCTAGAATCGGTGCTTAGTGTTTCAGGCATATAAGTAAGCCCTTGTATGCTTTATCGGAAGTGCCTCGATAAACTTGAGGATTATTTGTAATCTTTTTTTCCTCAAGCGAAAGCCTAAGCTGACAACCATGCCGCACGCCATTTATCTAGGTTAACCCCATCCAGCATCCAGTCTTTTAATACGGCTTCTTTTAATGCCCGGCCACTGCCAGCGCTCGCTTCAGGATCAGATAAATGATCATGGATGGCATCCACCCAGTCCTTGTGCTTATTTCTCACCCGGGTTACCGGCAAGCTGCCGCGATAAGGAGCAATATCTGTACAAATCACCGGAAAGCCACAAGCACCGTATTCCAGCAGGCGCAAATTACTCTTGCACTGATTAAATATATTTTGCTCTAAAGGAGCCAAAGCCAAATCTAAATTTAAGCTGGCCAGCTTTGCCGCATAAAGGCCGATCGGCACACCCGCATGAAACTCATGCACAAAGGGGCGCAGCTTATCCGGGCACATCCCAAAAAACACCCACTCCACCTCATTGGCGAGCGCCTTCACCACACTTTCGATTAACTCCAGATCGCCAGTATGGCTTGCTCCGCCGGCCCAGCCCACACGCGGCTTTTTACCCTGATTGCGCTCAGAGTGCAGATCACCCCAGATCGGCACAGGCAAATAATTATTCACCACGTGCATCACCGGATGCATGCCCTCATAAGCATTCGCCAGCTCTTCTGTGGATACCGTAAACCGATCAACAAAGGTCAGCGCCTTGCGCAAAGACTTCACCACATCTTTAGGCATGTGCGTGCGGTGAGCACTTTTAATGGGCACATTGGGCAAATAATCATCCAGCTCGTAAACCTTAAAGGACGGAGAACACGCTTTAGATAACCTTAAGAAATCAAGTTGCTGAGTCGAAATTTGCCGCTGAAACACCATCACATCCGGCGCCAGCTTGGCCAGCTCAAAAGCAGGGAAAAGCTCAAATGCAATGGCCCCCGCTATTTTTTGCGCCTCCAGCATCGCAGCAAAAGGCTGCAAAATACGATACTGCCCGCAGCCGGTCTGATCCGCTGGATGGCAAAGCACCGTTGGCAAAGGCTTCCAGCTTAATGGCCGCCAAGATAATAGCGAGCGGTGCTCTAATTCAAAACCATTGCCACTGAGCGTTAAGTTTTTATTGTATGCAGGATCGTTGCCAATCTCTGGCAGCCACTTGCGGTACATCGCCACTTGCTCGCCCTCAAAGCGCAATTGCTTGGCCGCGGCTTTATCAGGATTAATTTGCGACTGGCTCACACTGCCCTCGTGCATCACTACCGAGTAAGGCGTCCAGACAATCGAATAACCCAGTGTTTTTACTTTCAGGCATAAATCCACATCATTGTATGAAACCTTAAAATCAAGCTCATCCATCCCGCCAGCCTGCTCATACACCGATTTGCGCACCATCATGCACGCTGCGGTAACCACAGAATATTGCTGATCTAACTGCAAACGGTGCATATAGCCGGATTCTTCTAATGAAGCCCCAATGCAGGGATGATCAGCCGGCCCGCGCAAGCCCAGCACAACCCCGGCATGCTGAACCAAGCCATTCGGGTACAATAACTTCGCACCTACAATACCCACTTCAGGTCGCATGGCATGATGCAATAGCTCTTCCAGCCATGAATTCTGAATAATGGCTGTATCGTTATTAAGCAGCACAAGATAATCACCGTTGGCCTGGCCCACTGCGGCATTATTAATGGCAGAAAAATTAAACGCATGCGGATATTCAAACACCCGCAAACGATAACTCAGTAATAATTCAAGCTGCTCAAGATAAGGGAGTACCAGCGGATCATCACTATTATTATCAATAATAATAATTTCATAATTCGGATAACTGGTTTTTTCTAAAATAGATTCAATGCAACGCTGCAGCATAGGCAGCTGATTTTTAGTCGGAATAATAATACTGACCAATGGGCGCTCTGGCAGCGCATACTTCACCCGCAGCGCCCCCTCTACCCGGCCATTAGCTAAAATTTCAGCCCTGATATTCTGGCGCTGCAAGTGCAAATCAATTAAATCCGAAAAAGCTTTATAACGCCGAGGATTCGATAATTGCCGTGACTCATTAATTTGCAAATGCGTTAATACTTCAGGAATATGGCCAATTGCGCCTGACCCTTCCTGCTCATAGCAATGTAATAAAAGAGCCAGCTGCTCCGCGCCCCAGCCTTCCATTTCAGCATAAACATCAGAAAAATCAGCCACGGACCTGAGCAATAAAAAGCCATCCGCATAGGGAATACTGCGTAATAAATTGATATCAAAATCAGGTTTAAAACGGGGGCAGGCTGGGCGACCGTCTGCATTCATTACATCATCATCAAAATAAACCAGCTTCCATTCAGGGTGATCAACCAGCTGATGCATGGCCAATAACAAACCGCTCATGGTTAACTGATCACCCGCCTCCAATACTCCTAGCCAGCCACCATCATCCTGATGGGCCAACGTATTTAAAATGGCAGAATAAAAACCATCTTTTACCTGAATCCACTCGATGCCGGATTCCGGCATTGGATTAGCCGAGCTGGAGCAAACAAGCAGTTTCACATTGGCATAAAACTGGCGTGAAACACTATTAATGGTTTCAATCAGGCCATTTTTATTTGCAAAGCGATCAACAATACAAATTTTAACTTCAGGCAAAGCAACCGCTTCTGCATGCAAATCAAATAACTTAGCTTCAGGAATGCACAACTCCTGCTTAGATAACCAGTGCAAATATTCTTCACTACTATTGGGGAAGCGTGGATTAGGCACATTGCCCTGATAACCCGAATCAACCGTCAATAAGCCCTGATGATAAGCAATTAAGGGGAAAATCCGCTCAATTGCATGCGCGAGCGTGCCATTGGTCTGCCCTGATTCGGGCTCAAAATCTTCTTCAGAAATATTCAGGGCGTTAAATGAATTAAAAATCCGCCCACGGCACCAGAACATAGAGCCGCCCGGAAACTCATACGCCATTTCATCTAAATTAAACCCAAGGCGCGCCGCTAATTCCCGCAACAAACTAATATTACCACCCGGCGTATAATGTGCATGAACCAGCACCCCCGCCCCGGTCACAATCCCCACCTCTGGGCGGGTATTAAATAAATCAAAAATAGCCTGCACGCCTTCTTTTGAAGGCAATAAAGAAATTAATAACTCTTCACGCCATTTTTGCACCAGCTCCGGATCTAAATGGGGGGATTTCTTGGTATGTAATTTACATACAAAATCGTAATCAGCCAGATTCTCGTGCTGCAAAAGACCAAACAAGGGGCCAATATCACGCCCTCTGTTTGCGGTGATATATAATTTTGCATCCGAAAAATGAAGCGCGAGCAAATCGCTGACAATATGTTTATTTTCAGCCGTAGTAGTTACAAAGAAATCAAAGGGGAACGGAATGTTTTTTAATAACTCACGAATATCATCCCACTGCTCCACATAATATAAATGCAAAGCCACCGCAATACGTAAGGGCCCATTTTTCTTCAGTAATCCCTGCTGCCGATATTCATGATCAAGGCCAACCTGCAGCGCCATATTTTGTGCCAACTGCAATTCTAAACGATCAAATAATTCAAACCGGGCCGCAGACAAAACGGGATCTAAACAAATTTGGGGCAGAACAGCTGCACGATCGTAGGCCGCTTCCAGCGAATGAACAAATGTTTCATCCGCATGGTAAAGCCGTGTTGCCGTACGCCCAAAAAGACCACGCCACTCGCGAAAGGCACGATCGTCCATTAATCGCTGAATATCTCTTTGATAAGAAGGCGCATCCGACCATACATACAGTGACGTAGGCATGGTGGCTTCAATATCTAAAGCAAACTCGCATGCTCTCCAGGCTGCTGGTGCAAAGCGCACCACAGGCTTACCCATCGCAGCAGCTTCAAATAATGCAGTGGGCGAAGTAAAAGGCACTGCATCTAGGTAAACATCGCAGGCCGTGTAAGCCGCCACTAGGCTTTCTTCAAACAAATGACCAATGCAATGCACACGCCCGGCAAATTTGGCAGAAAATTCAGCCCAGGGTGCAGTCGGATCTGGGCCCACCAAAATTAAATGCGCTCTAGGATTATTTTCAAGCACAGGGGCAAGTAAATCCGCAAGGCAAATACCTTCAATGGGCAGGTATTTATAAGGCGAACCACAAGACATTAATACAAAAGCATCTTTATCAATTGCGCATTCCGCACGAATATCACGTACTACGGCTTTCTCAAGTCTTTGAAAATCCAAAGGAATAGGAATCCAGCCGATGTTTTCTTTAGCAATACCACGGCGGCTATTCAGCAGGGCAGCCGACATACTTAAAACAATATTTGATACCGTCGCCCCCAGCCAGAATGTGTGGGCCGCATGGTCCTGAAAAATAACCGGCGGAGGTGCTTTCATACCTGCCAGTGCGGCATTGGCCAATACATCATGAGGATGAATCAGTAATACCACCCGATCAGCATCATTTATTCTTTGGCGCAAATGACTTGCACGCTCTAAAAGAGTGGGTGAATTTAATACAACAATGGTGAGCCTTCCCTCTTCGGAAAGAGCTTGTAATTGCACGGGAACAGGATCAATTTGCTGAGTTAATACTAAAGTATGGTGAGAATTTTTATCCAGCTCAATCCAGCGCCATGCAATACGGCTGTGCCCGCCACTTGCTGAAACATTGGTCATGATGGTTAAAATACGGCGCTGCTTGCGAGGGGCAGAAACCCCGTTTTTTAATACTGGCAGATGGCCTGATACGCCCGCAATCAGCTGTTCAAGCTCGCTGCTGGCAAATAAGCCCATACTGTGATGCCAGGCAAACATAGCCAAATCCTGTGCCTGACGTAATACTTGCTCGTATTTTTTATTTAAAAGTAAGGATTTTATTTCTTTAATATCGCGTTCAAATTTAAGCAGGTTTTCAGAAACTTGCGATTCAAATGACATAAGTACCACCATAAATTATTATTGAATCGCCAGTGGCCACAAGCCGCGATCAAAATGAGCAAAAGACTAGCTGTAAAGGGCAATATTCTGAAAGAAATGGGTGACATGATGGCAGACAAAGCGTACCTGATCATGGTTCATTTCATTAAACATCGGCAATCTTAATAAGCGCATGGAAACATCAATCGTGACATTTAAATCACCATGCGCCCGCCCGAGGCGCATCCCCGCAGGAGAATTATGCAAGGGTACATAATGAAAAACAGCATTAATCCCCTGCTTAGTTAAATAGTGAATCAAGTTTTTACGCTCAATTTCATTTTTACATAAGACGTAAAAAATATGGCCAATTGAGCGATGACCATCACGCACATAGGGCAATACCAAATGCCCTGTATCTGCCAGCGGCTGTAAAAGCTGCATGTATTTTTCATATAAAGCACGGCGGTTGGAATTAATTCGTTTCGCCTGCTCTAATTGGGCAAACAAAAAAGCGGCCGTTAATTCACTGGGTAGAAATGAGGAGCCAATATCTACCCAGGTATATTTATCAACCTGCCCCTGAAAAAATGCTTTCCGATTTGTGCCTTTATGCCAGATTATTTCTGCACGCTCGATCAATTCAGGATTATTAATCAGCAGTGCACCGCCTTCTCCGCTGATAATATTTTTTGTCTCATGAAAACTAAGGCAGCCCAAGTCACCAATCGTACCCAGCGCCCTGCTCTCATCAAAAGCCAAGATAGCCTGAGCAGCGTCTTCAATCAGTTTAATATTATATTTTTTGCATAGTGCTTCTAATGCCTGCATAGCGCAGGGCTGGCCTGCATAATGCACGGCAACAATGGCTTTAGTGCGATCTGTAATCGCCGCCTCAACCAGGCTTTCATCCAGATTTAAAGTATCTGGGCGAATATCCACAAATACGGGTGTCGCTCCGCGCAACACAAAGGCATTCGCGGTAGAAACAAAGGTAAATGAAGGCATAATCACCTCATCCCCCGGCCCTACATCTGCCAAAATTGCACTCATTTCAAGCGCTGCTGTACAAGACTGTGTAAGCAGCACTTTTTTGCAGTGTAATTCTGTTTCAAGCCATGCCTGACAACGCCGGGTAAATTGGCCATCTCCGGAAATAGAGCCATTAATCACCGCCTGGGCAATATAAAACAACTCTTTGCCAACAATAAAAGGCTTGGCAAAAGGAATGGGTAACAGACTCATTTTTTTATTTTCCTGAAGATGCCAAAGAGTTTATATCCCAAATAATCATCGTGCAGCATATCTGTATTCAGCGCCTGCAGGCCTTGCAGCGGTTTACCGCTTAATTGCTGGTATACAGCGGCCACTGTGTCTTCCGGATAAGTTTGAATCCGGTCAAGCTCGGTAATATAGGTTTCTAGGAAACACACTTCAAAACCGGCCTTAAGTAATAAAGCGCTTAAGGTATCAGGCGTAAAATAGCTCCAATGCCCATGACATACATTTGAATTTTTCGCGCCTTCGATACGCAGCAACAGGCTATTGAAATTGGGCACCTGAACAATTAAATAGCCAGGGTCAGCCAATTGGCTACTGACTATGGATAAAAATGGCAAGGGGTCTGCGATATGCTCCAAGACATCCAAAACAACAATTGCATCAAAAGGCATTTCATCTGCAGGCAACGCCTCTGGGTATTCCCCCTGTATAACGGTAAACCCCTTAGTTTGCGATAATGCCACCGCGTCAGCATTAATCTCGACACCCATCATTTGCCAGCCTAATTCCTGAGCGGCTTCAAGCAAAACGCCATTTGATGAGCCAATTTCCAAACCCTTACCCTGCCCAATCAACTGGTGCATCCGGCCAGCCACATACCGGGCCTTTTCACGCTCCAAAAAAGCATAAGTATCCGTTTGCTTTTGCAATAAATGACACTGCGCTGAAGAACTGTTCTCATAACGCAAACGCTCTTGCTCTGGGGTAATAACTTCACAGCTATAAATAAAACCACACCCCCCGCAGGCTAATAAATGCATTCCATGCGCTGTCATGACTAATCCTGCATTTTGATGCAGCGCCCCGCATTGAGGGCAATCACGCTGATAGGTAAGCCCCGGCAAAAAATCTCCCGCTGAGTCTAATAATGCAGCAAAAGTTTCTTTTTCTGCTTGCCGCAACAATCCAACTGCAGATGCTAAAGCAGATCGAGTTCCGGGAATTAACGCCGCATCAAAGCGGTTTTTATCAAGATCAATCAAGGCAACACCCTAATATGGTTACAGCATTTTTCACAAGCCATTAAGCGAAGAGAAATTCAGTTTAAATATTAATTATTATTTTTCTTTCTTTTTCGCTCTATTCACTCAATGAGTTCTCAATGGCTTTTTCCAACCATGCGCTTGTGCTGATCCCCGCTGCAGCAGCTGCCTCAGCTATTTGTTGCTTAAGCACGGGATCAACCCCCTCTAACTGGCCATAATATCTTTTCCTGATACTTCCACCCCGCACACCCTGATGAGGTACATCAATATTCATATAAGGCATTGAGGGCGCAACGGCAAAATCGATAATATAAAAACAATTTCCCAATACCCAGCTTAAATGAACATCAGAGGCTGTTTCCGGAAGCAATGCCAGTGGTGGCTCTAAAGCCCACAACTTATTATTACAAATAGCCATTTTTCCATACTCATGCTCTTTCAGCCACGGAGCAATCCCTTCATCCCCCAATACAACCCTGCCACCCACCTTCACCACACGAGACATTTCACTAATGGCCGCTTTCATATCTGAAAACAAATTGATGCCTCCAAAATGATATGCGGCATCAAAATAATCATCCTCAAAGGGCAGCATGGACGCATTAGAAACACTCAGATAAATATTCTTCAGGTCAAATTCATCTGATACCGTATTTTTTAATATCCGAGCTGTAGCAGCAACCATTAAATCAGAGATATCTTGGGCATAAACCTCCCCTTTTTCACCCACTTTAGGAAGCACGCTCAAAATATCATTACCCAAACCGCAGCCAGTGATCAATACCCGATCACCTTTTTTCAAATTTAATTTATCAAGCAGTGCACTTCTGAATATTGATTCATCAACATTAAAAGTTTCAAATAACCAAGAAAGAAAATTATCATAGGCTTGCTCAGAATGATCTCTGCTGTACATTACCTGAGATATTTTATCTCCGCCTGACAATAGATTTTCATCAATAAACACCGGGATTTTATTAATCATATCCGCATTAAGAAATGGGTAGCAGCCCCCCTGCAAGCTGCTTAAACCAGCATCTGAGATGAATAGTTTTTCTTTTGATAATGGACAGCAATATTGACCAATCGACATAAATACCCCTTTATAGCAGACAATCGCTGATACTTTCAGCGAGATAAATATTCAGATACAGAATTAAATTCCTGAAATGTAAACCCTAAGATTTCTTTTTCCTCAGCAGTCAGAGAAACATCAGGCATAATCTTGGGAATATTGATTTGCTGCTTAAAAAATGGAATATTATATAAATGGTTCACTGCCCTGCGCTCTGAGCCTGTGCTGTTAAACCCACCTGAATGAAAAACCATACAATCCAAAATAATAAAAGAGCCCGCCTTTGCTTCAATTTGCACTGCATTATTTTTTATAAAATGTGCTGATGGGAAAGCCTCTGCCTTATGAGATGCCGGCAATAAAAAGGTGGACCCATTTTCACAAGTAAAGTCATCAACACAAAACAGGGCATTAATGGCAATCGGCATGGAGGAAACAAAATGCTGATAAGGAATATCCCTGTGCCACGCAGCTTGATTATAAGTTTCCCCTGGCGGATTAATAACGCCATTCTGCTGATTAAGAATAAACTTCCCCATAATTAATTTTTTAATGACGGGTAATAAATTTTTATTCAGCGCCAAGCGGAGAAACGCTTCATCACCATGAGTCAAAGGGGCCCGAATAGTATTGTACTCATTCGCAGCCCTCAGCTTTTCCTCACCCTGATTTTTAATATATTCAGCACGGGTATGGTTAAACACTTCAGATAAATTATTTAACTCTGAAGAAGAATAACCAGAATCAATCACGCCATAGCCAAGCATTCTGATCTGCTCAACGACCTCATCAATCACGGAATCAGATTGATTCTGAATAAGAATGCCGTACGATACCTCTGGTATATTATTTTTTGCCATCATTGATGATATCTCATTTGCTGAATAGGCTAAGCAAGCACCAGCTTTGCTAAACCAAAGCCTGTGGCGCCATAGTGATTGCCGTTATAAATCATGTACCACTCTTTACCGTACTGAAATACGCAGGGATAGGTTTGCTCAAACGATTCCCATTCTTCAGCATTTCCCTGCCAGCTAAAATATTCATCATGCCTTTGCCAGTGAATGCCATCATTTGATTCTGCATAACCAATTGAATATTGAGCAGCAGTGCGAATTGAATACCACATGCGCCAGAGATGGCCATCATGGCAAACACAAGGACGTGTCAGCGCAATTTCGCCCGGCAATAAATCCAAACAAACCACACCTTCTCTTTGCCATAATTGACCATCTGTTGAGCTGGCATATTTTAAAACATGCTGCATTCCTCCCTGATTAACACCCCAGGTCAGCGTAGAGCCATACCACATATGCCATTTTTGATTTGCATCACGTAAAACCCAAGGATAAGACAATGAATAAGGATCATGCTCATGGCGATCAAGAATAGGAGCAAGTTTAGGGCGTTTAAAAACACCATCCAAAGTGCCTGTAGCAATACCAATACTGTTACGCCATGGCACGGTTACTGCTAAATTCCAGCCAATATAATAGAGCCACAATTCATGGTTAACAGGTGTAATACAGCCCAAAGATATTCCACTATCATCATAGCTACCTGCTTCCCCTGGCAATAAAACAGGGGATTCTGCTATGGCAATAATCTTACCCAGCCCTTCATCATCAGGCAGCCAATCCAGCCATGCCACGCCTGCACAATTTTGTGTATTACGGTAATTAAAATAAATACGGACGCGCCCATCGGCAAGCACTATTGGCATTGGATTAGCCGCATGACTATGCAGCCAATCCCTTTGTTGTTTAGGCTCAAACAAGCGTCCTATTCTTTGCCATACTTGCTTAGTCATTCAATAACAACCTTGAAAAACCGCCGCGCGCCTTCGCTTACTTCTGAGCGGGCGCCTTTGGCAAAGCCATCTTCAGTCATATTTCGGGTAACCAATGCAGCTGCACCAATCATACAATCGTCTGCAATGGTTAAATTATTAGACAGCGTGGCATTCACGCCGATAAATTGATGATCACCAATATGACAACAACCTGAAATAACTGCATGCGAAGCAATAAACACATGGCTACCAATTTCAGAATGATGGCCAATGTGGTTCCCACTCCAGAGCACCACATTATCGCCAAGCTTGACAAAGGGTTGCACGGTATTGTCTTCAAAAATAAAGCAATGCTCGCCTAATTCAACATTTCGCCAGACAAATGCCCGTGAGCTGATATAGCTGGCAGGTGTATAACCCATTTTTTTTGCCTGATTAAAAAAACGCTCTCTGACCCGGTTAAGCTGCCCATAGGTGATGGCAGCGTAAAAGCTGTGCTCTGCAGGATTAAATTTTTCAGCAATTTCATCCGTGGCAATCACAGGCAGGCCAAATTTTTGCTCGCACTGCAGATAAGGGCGATCGACACAAAAAGCCACGACTTGGTAATTAGAATCGTGCGTAAAATACTCATACGCAATATCTGCAAACAAGCCATCACCAAATAAAACCAGATTGCGCTTCATTGCTAGCCCCCTTTCCTGACCAGAATGGTAAATTCATAAAGATCATAATCATGCAGTAAAGCCACATTTCTGGAAAAATTTCTTTTGCAGTAATCAAAAAAACGGCATGGATCGCCATAATATAAATGAGGTTTCATTTTTTCCTGATCTGAATAAAGAGTCAGGCAATTAAATGAAAACCCAAGGCGACTTTCCTGATGAAGCTGATTAATCATATTAAATACAAACACTTCCCAATCCTGCACGGCAACATCCTGCTTTACGCTCAGCAGGCCACTTGCCACGGCATAATCAGCCTGCCGCCCCGCCTGATCAGCACAAAGAAACGCTACACCCGTCTTATCGGCAAATTTTGCTTTAGCATTAGAAATCATTTCTGTGGAGAGATCATACCCAAGATAATCAAGCTCTGCCCCTTCCGCACGCAGGTACTCAAGCAAGGCACCGTAGCCACACCCCATATCATTCAGGCTATATGGCTGATTGCCTGTGATCTGCAAAAGTTGCTTAAAGCGCAATCGTTGGGATGCCTCGCCATTCCAATCCACACCTGCCGGTGTAGCGCCAAAAGTTTGGGCACGCTGGCTGTAATATTGCGCCACCCTGGTTTTTATTTCTTCGCTCATGCTGGCTCACTTTGTATTAAAAATTGCGCCGCACCCTCTCCGCAATTAAACAACAAATCTAAAATACTCACGCCATGCACAAAATCACCATATAACTGAGGATACTCAGGGTAATGAGCATATGTCATATATTGCAAACGAATATTTGCCTTTTCAAATTGATCAATATCAATATAATTTGAAGCAGATGGCCCAGAGATATAATCAGTGGCCTGAAATGACTGACATAAATGAACCAGATTTTCTGTTCTGCCTGCAACTTTAGGAAACTGACCAGACCACATAATGGGCGTATCAATACTCAGCCACTGGCAAATTTTGGTTAAAAATAAATAATTTATCTCTGAAAGCATCAGCAGATGCGATGCTTCTTCGTAAAGGGATTGAATTCCAGATGCATATTCAGTAAAAAATGGCGCGCGACGATAGTTGTTATTAATTGATTTCCAGTGAGATTCAGCCCAGCTATGTTCACTGACTTCTGTTTCATCAATTCGCTGCTCGTATTTGCCTTTCACCTTAACGGGGATGGTTAACCACTGTAAACCCTGAGCGGTTTTAATCAGATTACGGTTGCGCCAATCACGCCGGGTATATTGCATATCATCATACAAAACAAAAACATCGGCCTGACGAATTAAATCAAAATACCCTTTCCACGGAATATAATTTGACTGAACGATTACAATTTTTTTTTCAGGGATACTCATAAAACCCTTCAGAGGCAAAAGAGTTATTTTAGATTTAATTCTTTAAATGACTTTTAAGCATCATAGAGCAAAAAAAATGGCGGCACCAGTAGTGCCGCCATTTTTGCAAGCTTTACGAAATATAGAAATTAGGCATTAAGACTTTTCAGGTAAGCCGAAAACTCCTCACCCACTTCACTGTGCTTCATGCCATAAGCCATGGTCGCTTTTAAATAGCCCAGCTTGGAGCCGCAATCATAGCGGGTGCCTACAATCTTATGAGCAAGAATGTGCTGTTCTTGCATCAAAGCAAAGATGCCATCAGTCAGCTGGATTTCACCCCCCTTACCCGGCTGCACATGCTGCAAATGATGAAAAATACGTGGCGTTAAGATATAGCGGCCCACCACAGCCAGATTAGACGGTGCTTCTTCTGGCTTTGGTTTTTCAACGATATTGGTGATTTTTAAGCGGTTATTGCCATCTTGTACTTCAACAATACCGTAAGAGCCGGTATCTTGCTGCGGCACTTGCTCCACGCCCAAGATAGAGCAGTGGGTATCGCTGAACACATCAACCATCCGTTTCATTTCACTGGTTGCGCCACCGTCGATTAAGTCGTCAGCCAAAATCACTGCAAACGGCTCATCCCCTACTACAGGTTTGGCGCAAAGTACGGCGTGTCCTAAACCCAGTGCTTCTGGCTGGCGAATGTAGATGCAGCTCACTGACTTGGGAATAATGCCACGCAGGATTTCCAGCAGTGCTTGCTTATTTTTTGCTTCCAGCTCGGCTTCTAATTCGTAGGCTTTATCAAAGTGATCTTCGATGCTGCGCTTATTACGGCCAGTAATAAAAATCATTTCTGTAATGCCTGCCGCCAGCGCTTCTTCCACCGCATACTGAATCAGCGGCTTATCCACCACCGGCATCATTTCTTTCGGGCTGGCTTTGGTAGCAGGCAGAAAACGGGTGCCCATGCCCGCGACGGGGAATACGGCCTTGCGTACTTTTTGCATTTGAGAATCCTGATATGAAGTAGAGAGTAAGCCTAATCTAAGCGCGGCCCCCAGCACCTGATCGGCCTGGCGCTGCAGAAGCGGATCCGGCCACTGGGATACGGCAGAGCGCCCAAGCCCTAGCGCATCAGCGAGGCGGGTTTGGGTACCAAAGAGTTTGATTGCTTCAGACTTTTGCATGCCGCAATGTTTATATAAATAAACATTCACGTCAATCAAAAAGATGCCTTTCACTAATGTTTAATATTATAAACAAGCTCTAAGCCTGAGCTTCCAGCATTCGCAGCAATGCCGCCTCATCCAAAACAGACACCCCTAAATCTTGCGCCTTTGCCAACTTACTGCCTGCATCGCTACCCGCCACCACAAAGTGGGTTTTTTTTGAAACACTACCAGATACCTTCCCCCCAGCGGCTTCAATCAGATCCTTCGCCGCATCGCGCGATAAAGTAGGCAATGTCCCGGTTAACACCAGTGTTTTATCTTTAAATACCCCAGCAACTGATTCAACAACACTCGGCAACTGCTTTTCCAAATCGGCGCACCAAAGGGCCAAGCGTTGTAATGCTGCACGCCGCCCCTCTTCATCCAGCCAAGTCAGCAAGGCTTTGGCCACATCACTGGGTAAAAAGGTAAGTGTCAGCCAATCGGCCTCAGCCAAGGCAGTTAAGCTGGGGACTCGCTCAGCCAATTGGCCACTGCGCACAGTCGATAATTTAGGTACGGCCAGATGCGCATAAAGTGTGGCTGGCTGTAGTTTTTCGTGCAGCAAGCCACTTGGGGCGTGCTCATCTTTTGGGCTAACCCCCGCAGCAAGCAAAGCATCAAGCGCGAGCTGATTTTTAGGCTCAGCAAAAAATTCACTAATCGCCACAGCGACGGTGTCACCAATATCTGGCAAAGATCGCAGCAGCGGCGCAGGGGCATGGCGAATAAGGGCCAGACTACCCAGCCAATCAGCCAGTGTTTTGGCGGTTGACTCACCCACATGGCGAATACCCAGCGCAAACAGAAAACGAGCCAGCAGCGGCGTTTTACTTGCCGCAATGCCTTCTAACAAATTTTCCGCCCATTTGGTCGCAAGGCGGCCCTGAGCAATGCTTTCCGCACTCACGCCTGCAGCTTCATCTGCGGCGGCTTTCATATTCTGAAAATCGACCAGCGTTAAGGCATATAGATCAGCCAATGACTTTACATAGCCCAAATCAACCAAGCTCTCTACATAACGCTCACCAAGACCTTCGATATCCATCATACGGCGGCCAGCAAAGTGGCGAATTGCTTCTTTACGTTGCGCAGAGCAGCTTAAGCCGCCCGAGCAGCGAGCAATCGCCTCACCCTCTTCACGCACCACATGCGAGCCACAGACCGGGCAAGCTTTGGGCAGTGAAAACACAGGGTAAAACGGCTCTTGCGCGGGCGAGAATAAGTCTGTGCCCAGCACGTCTTTCATAGGGCGGCGCTCCAGCACCACACTCACCACTTCCGGGATCACATCTCCGGCGCGGCGCACAGCAACGGTATCACCCACCCGCACATCTTTGCGCCTTGCTTCATCTTCATTATGCAGCGTGGCATTGGTTACGGTAACGCCACCAACAAACACGGGCTGCAAACGCGCCACGGGCGTGATTGCACCGGTGCGCCCTACTTGCACATCAATCGCTTCCACAATGGTTAAGGCTTCTTGAGCGGGAAATTTATGCGCTACGGCCCAGCGTGGCTCACGGGTTCTGAAACCCAGCTCTTTTTGCAGCGCCATATTGTTGACTTTGTAAACCACGCCGTCGATATCAAAAGGCAAGTTGTCTCGGATGTCCGCCACATGGGCATGAAATTCGGCCAGCCCCGCACCACCTTGCAATACCGCCCGCTCAGCACAAACCGGAAAACCCAAGACTGCCAGCGCATCCAGCACGGCCGAATGTGTAGCCGGTTGCGGCCAGCCTTCAACCACACCCAAGCCATAGGCAAAGAAAGATAAGGGTCTCGCAGCGGCGATTGCAGGATCGAGCTGACGCACAGCTCCAGCAGCGGTGTTTCTTGGATTGACAAAGGTTTTATCGCCAGCAGCCAATTGGCGCTCGTTCAGGCGATCAAAATCGTCGCGGCGCATATACACCTCGCCCCTCACCTCCAGCTGCGCAGGCAAAATTTCACCTTGTAAACGCAGTGGGATCTGCAAAATAGTACGAATATTTTGCGTGACATCCTCACCCGTCGCGCCATCACCCCGCGTAGCAGCTTGCACCAGCACACCGTTTTCATAACGCAAACTAATGGCGAGACCATCAAATTTCAGCTCTGCTGCATATTCAATCGCAGCGGCACTTGGGGGCAAATCCAGCTCTTTACGTACGCTGGCATCAAAAGCCAGTGCACCCGCAGGGGTCACATCGGTTTCGGTGCGTATCGACAACATGGCAATGGTGTGGGTCACTGAATCAAACTGGGGCAAAGGCTTGCCCCCCACCCTCAGCGTAGGTGAATCGGGCGTCGCTAATTCGGGGTGAGCGATTTCCAGCGCCTGCAGCTCACGAAACAGGCGGTCGTACTCCGCATCGGGCACCGTGGGCGCATCAAGCACATAGTATTCATGGGCATATTGGTGAAGTTGTTTGCGCAGAGATTGCGCCTGTTCTGGCAATGTCATCATTTTTTTCGTGGTTATGTGCAGATTTTCAGATTAAGGCGGGATTAAGCTTGAATGAGTAAACTGAAACTTGAGTTCATTTTTTCAGGGCGCATGGCAGCATTATATTGCTAATTACAGAGGCGCAAGCAATCTGCGCCTCTGTATAAATAGGACCAGAAGAAAATCACCACAATTATTGAGTAAAAATCGAAATCCCCATTCCTTGAAACGGTCCCAGCGGGGTATTTTCTTGTTCGAACTGCTCAATACTGGGCGTGCCGCTCCATAGTTTATAAACAAGGCGCTCATTTTGAATAATGTAGATCACATCAAAATGCCAGCCGGAAATCATTGTTTTGCGTTCAAAATTTAAAAAATCCGCCCAAAAATTGCCATAGCGCTTTTTCGTCATGCTTTTTTGCTCAATTTCATAAGCAAAGCACGATGTTTGCGCGGCAATACACGCCTGTATTTGCGGCGCGAGCAGTCGCGGCTCACCTGCGCCACTCAATGCCAAACGGCGCATTAAATCGGCATAGCTGAGCACAACAATATTGGGTGTTTTCAGCGGATCCAGTCCCATATCATGCAATTGCTGCAGGCTGGTGGTTTCAAGCGTCATACTTTTAAAAGCCAGCTCTGCCGTTTGATAATCGGGCCAGGGAGTACGGCTAATTTGCTCTGAATCGGGCAGAAGGGCAGCACAGGATGTCAGGACTACACAGGCAATCGCACAGCTTATTTGAGCGTGTTTCATACACCCTCCGACAGCGCAACAGCGATATACACATATCGGCACTCTAGTCGAAAAATGCAGCACAACCTGCCTGTTTATGGCTAAAAGTAGCAATGCCGCTGACAAGCAGCGGCATCGTAGTAAAACTAATCACTCACACAGCAAACAACAATCAGGCAAACAAACGCAAAGCCGCCACCGAGCCTGGCGCTATACCTCTGTCGTCCATTTTTGCGTACAAAACGCCCAGCTGTTTGCGAATATTATCCAGGCTTGCCTCAGTTAAAGGCTTACCATTATCGTCAACCAGCTCACCAGAGAGCGCCACAGACAGATGCTGGGCAAATTCGGCAAAGTAATCAAACACTGAAACACCACCAGCCACCCTTGGCACATCAAACAGCAGTGTCAGGCCGCTTGATGTATTCCCCAACGGGGAATGATCGTGATTAGATAAAGTAAATAATGTTTTACCTGAATCACTACGATAATGAAATGCGCCTTCAGGACTGCGGACCAGACCCGCGTTTTCTGCCAGTAATCGCACTCGCTCCATGGGAAATGGCCGGCTGCCTGCCATCACATTCAAGCCAATCAGCACATCGACCCCAGCACAAAACTCATCCAGATTCGTTGCAGCACTTAACTTTGCCGAGCGCTGAGGAAAAGTAACGACAGCCTCGTGTTCATCTGCAAATTGTTGCACTGACATACAAAACGCATTGAGCTGCTCTGAGCTTAACGCGCCCTGACGATCTGCCAGCTGCAAGCCAACCTTTAATTCTTTATATCGTGAACGCGACCCAGGCACACAGGCTTCCCAGCGGCGATCCTGCAAGAGCCCCATGACCTGCACACGCTTAGAGCCCCTGAACACGGGCAGCTCAAGTGCAGCAATGGGCTCGATTGCATGAATTTCTGCTACAAAATCCAGCGCAGGATCAAGCAAACTGCTGGTCAGCGCGTCATGATCATCCCCCACTGGCGCGGCAGTCTGAACAGAGACTTCCGGCAAAATGGTTACAGGGGCCGGTGCAGGGGCCGGTGCAGGGGCTGGGGCTGGGGCTGGCGGAGCAACCTTGGGCTCTGCATATGCGGCAGGGGGTGGGGCTGGCTGCACGGGTAAATCGTCTTCTTCAAACGCTGGCTCAGCAAATTGTGGCTCAAAGCGATCAACCACTGGCTCGGCACGCTCCAGCGAGGGCTCCATGCGTGCAGCTTCACCGCTTCGGACCATGTTTTTAGGCACATCAAGCAGTGCATCGCTTTCATTGCGCGCAAATGCTTTTGAAGCCTGCTTACGATAGCGATATTCCTGCCACCAATTGAAGGCATAGACAGTGGCGACAATCACGCCACCCACAATCAGCGATCCTAGTTGCAAATCGGTCATTCTTATGGTCTCTTGGCAGATCGATCAATCATCGGTTATTCCATTTTTATATATGCAAGCTAATAATCACATAGCAAAAATAGGCAAACCAAACGCTTATCGCTCTGGCCTATTATTCAGTGTTAATTAGGTATGCAGCCAGAAAAAACACCCCCGGCCACAACACGCTGCTTTCACAAACACCACCGGCACCATTCCGTCTCAACCCCTAGGAGAAGAAAACAGAGATCCGGATGCTTGTTTTTTGACTTAAATCGCTTACAACCCTATTCATCCAATGCCCAAGCAGCACAAAAAACATATGCCTTCACAAAAAATGAGATAAAGCCTGAAGCAAAAGAGTAAGGATACCAGACTTAAGAGACACAGTACCCCCTTCAAGCCCCATCGTAGCTCATTTTCACCGTACTTTTTACCCAAGCACGGCCGCACTATTTGCATTAAAACCCTGACAACTGTGCTCAATGCCGCACAAACGTCCGGCAACAATGATATTTAAATGAATGGCGGCTGATTTAATGACTGATTGCAATCCAGAGGGCCTACACCAACCCAGAAAAAATTAAATCATTGCAATCAATATGTTATAAATAAATTTCAAGCCACCGGCACCATAAACAATGTACTTTATTTAAGAGCCCCGCTCAGATCACCCAATCATCTTGTACGGTAATTCAATACTTCGGTGCGTTCTCATTGAAATAATGACATAAAAACGTAAACAATTAAAAATACCGGCCAGATGATACTCAACCCGCAAAAAATCAAACAATCCATTTGCTTCAGAAAGCGAATCAGCAAGCCGCAGCCCGCATTGTGTTACACAACTGCACAAAGACAATATAAGACAGAAGCTCCGGCCTGCAAATGAAAAAAATATTGCATTTAATTACTCATAGCCCATTTCATTTTTAGAAAATGCTTATACAACACAGGCAATCAAGCAATTAAATACTCTATATAATCAAATCCTTTTCTTGAAAATCACAGAGATCAGCATAAATAATCCAAGCAATATAGCCCCCGCCAGCACACCTGCCATTGCATTCAAAACAGAGGGCAATATTGCAGACAACAACCAATCCACCCCCGGCACCTGGGCACCCATTTCTGCCCAGTGATGAATCAAATCATGAGCGGGCGTAAAGCCATGGGTCAAAATCCCGCCACCCACCATAAACATCGCTATTGTTCCTACGATGGTCAGCGTTCTCATCAAGTAAGGCGCGCCCAACAAACAAGCCGTACCCAGCTTGCGCTGCAAATAGACCAGCCCACCCTGCCCCTGCTTTTTACAAAGCGCCAAGCCAATATCGTCCAGCCTAACAATCCCTGCTACTAGGCCATAAACGCCCACGGTCATCACCAGCGCAATTAAAGCCAGTACAGTGAGTTGTGATAAAAATGGTGCAGTGGCAACGGTTCCTAATGAAATCACGATAATTTCTGCCGAAAGTACAAAATCAGTGCGAATAGCCCCCTTTATCTTGTCTTTTTCATAAGCAAGCAAATCAACAACCACCCCATCATCCGTTGCAGGATGCGAAACCTCAGCCGCCTTTGCATGGTGCAAAAAAGAATGAGCCAGTTTTTCAAAGCCTTCAAAACAAAGATAGGCCCCGCCCAGCATGAGCAGAGGCGTAATCAGCCCCGGCACAACCGCGCTGATTGCCAGCGCAGCCGGCACCAGAATAAGTTTATTAATCAGCGAGCCTTTTGCCACCGCCCAAACCACAGGCAGCTCACGCTCGGCCCGCACACCAGAGACTTGCTCGGCATTCAGCGCCAAATCATCCCCTAAAACGCCTGCTGTTTTTTTAGCCGCGACTTTAGTCATCAGCGCGACATCATCTAAAACAGCAGCAATATCATCAAGCAATACTAAAAGACTGGTTCCGGCCATTGGGCGCTATCTCGTTTATTTAAAGTGAAATTACAAAACATTCAGCGGTATTTTTATGTAGCGCTGTCCATCTGCCTCAGCAGGAGGAAAGTGACCTGCCCGAATATTGATTTGAATCGAAGGTAAAATCAATTGTGGCATATCGAGCGTTTTGTCTCTTGCCTGCCGCATCGCAATAAACTCAGCCTTGCCGATCCCCTGGTGCACATGAATATTGCACTCACGCTGCTCGGCAACACTGCTTTGCCAAGCCACGGCAGATCGCCCTGCGGGTACATAATCATGACAGACAAACACACGGGTTGTGTCTGGCAGCGCCAGCAGCTGCTGAATAGAATCATAAAGTACCGCAGCATCGCCCCCTGGAAAATCACAGCGTGCAGAGCCTACATCCGGCATAAACAGGGTATCGCCCACAAACAAAGCATCACCCATCAAAAAAGCAATGTCCGCAGGTGTATGGCCAGGCACAAATAAAACTTCCGCATTTAATGTGCCAATCTGAAACACATCCCCAGCCGCAAACAACACATCAAACTGACTGCCATCCACGGCAAAATCTGCTTCCATACCAAAGACCGGTTTAAAAATCCCTTGCACCTGATTAATGTGCTGGCCAATCGCAATTTTCCCGCCAAGCTTGTCTTTTAAGTAGGCGGCCGCTGACAGATGATCTGCGTGAGCATGCGTCTCAAGAATCCAATCTACTTTTAAATCGTTCGCCCTTACAAACTCAATCAATTTATCTGCGCTTATACAGGATGAGCGCCCAGATTTGGCATCGTAATCCAGCACCGTATCGATCAGAGCCGCGCGACCTCCCTGCTGATCAAACACGATATAACTAATGGTTGAGGTATTCGGGTCGTAAAAAGCTTCAACTTGAGGTTGTTGCATTTTCTTGCTCCACAATAATTATGTTTGCAAATATTATATATAAAACTATAATGTGTCAAAACATGAACCATCAGTGAACACACCATGACCCCACAACAAATTCTTGCCATGCGCCAAGCCGCGAATAGCGCAACCCGTGTTTTAAAAGTAATGGCCAATGAAGACCGCCTGCTACTGCTTTGCCAGATGGTTGACAGCGAAAAATGCGTTTCTGATTTTGAAACCCTGCTTGATATTCGCCAGCCTACGCTATCGCAGCAGCTTACTGTTTTACGCAAAGAGGGCTTGGTCAATACTCGCCGGGATGGCAAACGAATTTATTACAGCCTTGCCAGTGCCGAAGTACAGCAAATGCTGGAAGTGCTCTACGCCCTTTACTGCCCAATCGACATCAAGGAGACACCGGATGCAAATTGACTGGATTCATTTCACACCATGGAGCGCCTTATTTGGTGGCGCATTGCTGGGCCTAGCCAGCGGCTTACTGGCCCTCTTAGCAGGAAAAATCGCAGGCATTAGCGGCATTCTGGGCGGTTTACTCAGCGCCTCTGCCGACATGGCCTGGCGTGTGTTTTTCTTAGTTGGCATATTGCTGACTCCCCTACTTTGGCTTGCCTTTAAAACACCAGCCGAGATTCAAATCAGCGCAAGCACCCCTGTTATTATCTTAGCCGGATTATTAGTGGGTATCGGCACCCGCTATGGCAATGGCTGTACCAGTGGCCACGGCGTTTGCGGCTTATCGCGATTCTCTGTCCGGTCGCTCGCTGCCGTTGCCAGCTTTATGGGCGCAGGGTTTATCACCGTATTTCTATCTCATCACCTGCTTTGAGAGATCAAATGTTAAAGATCATTGCTTTATTTTCTGGGCTACTGTTCAGCCTTGGACTGATTGTTTCTGGCATGGTTAACCCAGCTAAAGTCATTGGCTTTCTTGATTTGGCCGGCCACTGGGATCCAAGCCTAGCGCTAGTCATGGCTGGCGCCATTGCGACTGCAACGCCCTTTTTCATCTGGGCCAAAGCCCGTAAGCAAACCTTACTGACCCATGAAAAAATGTCTCTGCCTGCAAGTAAGATCATTGATCGCCCGTTGATTGCAGGCAGCATTCTTTTTGGCATAGGCTGGGGGCTGGCTGGTATTTGCCCGGGACCTGGCCTTGTTGCGCTGGCCATGGGCGAAGTTAAGGCGTTTATCTTTGTGATATCCATGCTTATCGGCATGTTTATTTTTAATCTGTTACCCAAAAAGTCATGAAGGCCGTCCGATCTCTGGCAAAATTTTTCCCGATTGTGCAATGGCTGCCCCAGTACCAGAAAAAAACGTTTGCCGGAGATTTAAGCGCCAGCCTGATTGTTGCCGTGCTTCTTATTCCCCAAAGCCTTGCTTACGCCTTGCTGGCGGGTCTTCCGCCGCAAGCCGGAATTTATGCCAGTATTTTACCGCTAGTGGTTTATGCATTTTTTGCCAGCAGCATGGTGCAATCTGTTGGCCCCATGGCCATCAGCGCCGTAATGACCGCCAGCGCCTTAGCCCCACTGGCCGCACTGGGTTCAGTAGAATACAGCGCACTGGCCGCCAGCTTGGCCCTGCTCTCAGGCCTGTTTTTAGCCGCCCTTGGCTTGCTGAGGCTAGGCTTTATGACGCAACTTCTTTCGCACCCTGTGATTAACGGCTTTACCAGCGGCGCCGCCATTCTGATCATCTTCGGGCAAACCACCCCACTGCTTGGCGCGCAGGAGCACACGCTACAGCACGTCATCATGCATCAGCCCCATCACCTTCTTTTTGGTCTGACTTGCCTTGCTTTACTCTGGCTACTGGGGCAGCCTCTCAATGCACTGCTACTGAATAAAAAAGTGCCACATGCCCCGCTAATCGCCAAACTCAGCCCACTACTTCTGATACTACTGATCACCGCCACGGTACATGGCTTAAACATCCAAACGCGCTTAATTGGCCCATTCCCAGGCCAGCTGCCCGCATTTACTTGGCCTGACCTTCATCCGAATCAGCTCGCCCGGCTCTGGCTACCTGCCATCACCATTGGCTTAGCTGGCTTTTTGCAAAGCATCACGATTGCTCAAAGCCTGGCGCTCAAAGCCAGGCGAAACATTGACAGCAATCAGGAGTTAATTGGCTTGGGTGCCGCCAATATTGCAGCTGCAGCAAGCGGTGGGTTTCCTGTGAGTGGCGGGTTTTCCCGCACGGCCGTCAATGCAGCTTCTGGCGCACAAACCCCCTTAGCGGGTGTGATGACCGCAGCATGGATTGCACTGGCAGCACACTGGCTCAGCGATTACTTAGCGCTCCTGCCGCAAGCACTGTTAGCCGCCACCATTATCCTAGTGGCCATTCGCCTGATTGATTTTGATTTTCTGATTCGCAGCTGGCGTTATGACTGGCGTGACGGTGCTGCTTTTATCAGCACAGCCATCGCTGTTTTACTTTTAGGCGCCATGCAGGGCATTGTGGCCGGAACAGGGGTATCGCTCATTCTGTTTTTATATCGCAGCAGCCAGCCCCATATCGCCATCGTCGGCCGGATTGCAGGCACAGAGCATTTTAGAAATATCAACCGTTTTACCACCCAAACCTGCCCTAGTGTTGTCGCCATCCGAATTGATGAAAGTCTCTATTTTGGTAATAGCGCAAAAATACAGGCCGAACTCATCCAAATTCTTGCCCAGGCACCCGCCGCGAAACATCTGCTGCTTATTCTATCTGCGGTCAATAGTATTGATTACAGCGCCATGCAGGCGATCAGCCTGCTGCAAGAAAACCTGCGGGTGCGGCAAATCAAAATCCACCTGGCTGAAGTAAAAGGGCCTGTCATGGATCATTTGCACCGCAGTGAAATGCTGAGCACGTTGGATGGGGAAGTATTTCTCAGCGCCCACTTAGCCATGCAGGCACTAAGCGGAGTGAGTGAGGATTTTTCGATTTAAACAGAAAGCCCCAACCTTAGCCCCGTAAACACAGAGATAAGGGGCGCACACACAAACTAAATGCCGTCATCCCTCTGGATATTCTTGGCGTACTGCTTTTAAATTCTGTGCTCTCTGTGTCTGCAGATTTGATTCATGGGTAGCCCCAACTGATGCACTTGGTTTATTTAGGCGCAGAGGGAGCGGGTGCAGGCTTGGCCTCATTTCCCAAGGGCAGCACCGCCACTTCGTCTTTATTATCAGCAAGGATATTCAAAGTCACCCTGCGGTTGCTGGCCCGGCCTTCCGGGGTGTCATTACTGCCTTGTGGCCGAAACTCGCCATAGCCGATAGCCACCAAGCGCTGCGGCGCTACGCCTACATCAACAAATAAACGCACCACACTAGCGGCACGGGCCGCAGATAATTCCCAGTTGGAAGGAAACTGCCCAGAGCGCATAGCCTGATTATCCGTATTACCCTCAATCTGAATCAGGTTATCCGTATTTTTAACCATCTCAGCCACCGCAATCAGCGCAGTGGCAGATTCAGTGTGCAAATCCGCCTTGGCAGTATCAAACAAAACCGAATCACTGATTTCTACCGCAATCCCCCGCTTAGACTGAGTGACGCGCACCTTGCCCTGATCAATCAAAGTGCCCAGCGATTTTTTTAAATCACCGGCCATGCCCTGCATTTTTTGTGTCTGCTCAGCCACTTTAGGGCTGGGCGTAGGGGTAGATACGGCGGTCAGCACCACCAGCTTATCCGGCACACCTGCAACAGGCTGGTTTTGTTTGATCACTTCTTTGCTCGTTGGTGTTTGCTTGAAAGCATCCACCATTGAATTTGACAACACCTTATATTTGCCTTCATTCACCGATGAAATGGCGTACATCACCACAAAAAAAGCAAATAACAGGGTAATAAAGTCTGCATAAGACACTAACCAGCGCTCATGATTATCATGCTCCTCGTGCCTGCGCTTGCGTGCCATGCTGAGCTCCTTTTAAAGATAAAAGGCGGGTACATTGCTGCACCCACCTGCACAAGCCAATATGATAAAGCGTGCGGGCAAGGAAACATGCCCACGCCGCCGTTACTTCAACTGTAAATTAAATTCTGAAACCAGCTTGTTTGCCGCAGACACCCCAATCTGGCGGGCCAGACGGTCTGCATAACTTGGGCGGGGAGTGAAATCGACAATGTCTTTCGCCTTAACCACATCACGCGCCACGCTGTCCACCGAGCCTAATGCATCAACCAGACCCATTTTGACGCTGGCGGCACCACTCCACACCAGTCCAGAAAAAAGATCCGGGTTATCGGCCAGCTTATTGCCGCGGCCAGCTTTAACCACCGCGATAAACTGCTGATGAATCTCATCCAGCATGACCTGTGCTTTATCACGCTGGCCCTGGCTCATTGGCGAGTAAGGATCTAAAAATCCTTTATTGGCTCCGGCAGTCAGCAAACGACGCTCGACACCCAGTTTTTCCATGACGCCACTAAAACCAAAGCCATCCATCAGTACGCCAATCGAGCCCACCATAGACGCCTTATCCGCGTAGATTTTGTCTGCGCCTGCGGCTGCGTAATAGCAGCCAGAAGCACAAATTTCCTCGATCACCACATAAAAAGGAATCTGGGGATACAGTTTTTTCAAGCGGGCAATTTCATCGGCCATCATCCCTGCCTGCACCGGACTGCCACCTGGGCTGTTGGCTTGCAGGATCACGGCCTTGGTGTTTTTATCTTCAAAAGCAGCAGTTAACCCTTCGATCAGGGTTGCTGCATCCGCCTCACCCCCAGCTGAAATAGCACCCTCCAGCCGAACCACGGCTGTATGCGGCCCAGCCAGCTCGTCACTGGCTTTCTTGCCCACCCAGCCCATCATCATGGCCAGAATCAGAATCACAATACTAAAAGTGACCAGCTTAAAAAAGATATTCCAGCGGCGCGCACTGCGTCTTTCTTTAATACCGGCTTGCAGCAAACTTTGTAATTGTTCGCGTTCCCAGGATTCATTCATGCTGTGTTTTTTCCTCAATCAGGCAGACTTGGCCCGCGTATTCGCGAACCGGTAAAGAAACAAGCTTGCGGCCAGGGCAAGGGCCGCCCAGGCAAAGACCCGTGTCGGGCGCATAATATGCGCCGTGTGTAGAACAAACAAGCCAAGAGCGGGAGTAATCAAAAAAATCCCCCGGATTAAAATCCAGCTCAATCGGTATATGCGCACACTCATTAATATATGCATACACTTGGCCATCATACCGAAGTACAAAAGCATTCCGTTCACGCCCTCCCCACAGCAGGGTAAAGCGCAGTGCCAGGCCCCGCTCTGCTAAGTCCTGGCTCTGGCACAGCACCCGATCAGGCATTTAATAAAATCCAGTCTTTTAAAGCATGGAAATCATCAAAATGTGCCAACGGCTTGCATGTTAATAATTCAGGCAATTTGTGTGCGCCATAGGTGAGCGCCAAACTTTGCGTCCCCGCATTTTGAGCCAGCTGCAAATCATGCGTGGTATCACCAATCATCACTGCCCGGCTCCCCTCCACAGCGCATTTATCCAGAATGTAATGCAACATTGCAGGATGAGGCTTAGAAAACGCTTCATCGGCCGTGCGCGTCACTTTAAAAAACGCATCCAGCCCCGTAGAGGCCAGGACCCGGTCTAAACCTGCCCTGGATTTCCCCGTTGCCACGGCCATTTGAAAGCCTGCATCAGCAAATAAAGGCAATGCATCCAGCACCCCGTCATATAAAGCCACATCCTGATCCTGGGCTAAATAAAAACGCCGGTACGCCCCAACAACCTCGGTAATCTGCGCGGCACTGGCTTCAGGTGCAAGATGCTGCATGGCCTCATGCATACCGTATCCAATGACATACCGCGCTTCTTTATCTGATGGCACGGGTAAACCAACCTCTGCAAAAGCCGATTGAATGGCACGAGCGATCGTGCCCGTGGAATCCATCAAGGTGCCATCCCAATCAAAAACCAGCAAATCAAATTGCTTAGGCATGCGTTTTCTCAAGTTGGTCGATATAAGATTGTAATTCGGGCGGCAAAGGCGCTTCCAGCTCTAATGATTTACCTGTAATAGGATGATCAACTACCAGACGCCATGCATGCAGAAACATGCGCCGCAGCCCTTGCCTTGGTAATATTTTATTTAAAGCAAAGTCACCGTATTTTTCATCGCCCAGAATTGGATGCTCGCTTGCAGCAAGGTGCACCCGAATCTGATGAGTGCGCCCAGTTTTAAGCTCACATTCCAGCAAGGAGCAATCTTTCCAGACCTGACGGCGATTCACAACCGTGTGCGAAATCTTACCTTCCGGCGAAACACGCACACGGCGCTCACCTTCGGCAGTGTTGTATTTCAACAAAGAAAATTTGACATGGCTGCGTGGATTTTCCCACACACCTTTCACCAAAGCCAAATATCGCTTATCAATCCGGTGATTATCACGCAAGGCATCTTGCAAAACAGTCAGCGCAGAGCGCTTTTTGGCCACCATTAGAATGCCCGACGTTTCTCTGTCCAGCCTGTGCACTAATTCCAGAAATTTAGCTTGCGGCCGCTGAGCGCGAATCAGCTCAATCAGACCAAAACTGACACCCGAGCCACCGTGAACAGCAAGCCCAGCAGGTTTATTTAAAATTAAAATGGCATCATCTTCAAAGATGATCGGTATATCAATACGGTGAGAAGCCGCCACAGCAGGCGCGGCATCTGGCTTTTCTGCAACACGAACCGGCGGCAAACGTAAAACATCACCGGCAGCGATGCGATACGTTACATCACTGCGGCCCTTATTTACGCGAACTTCACCACTACGCACAATGCGATATACATGACTTTTTGGTACGCCCTTGAGGTGTTTTAACAAAAAATTATCCAGCCTTTGGCCGGCATCTTCTTCATCCACGGTCAGGAACGTGACGGATGCTTTGCTACTGCCCTTCATCTTGACTTATACTCTCCGCACGCCACAACCCAGAAGGTTGTAGCAGGTTGGCCGGTGCGATAAAAACGCAACGGCAACGATTACCGCAAGGGCTTGTTTTGATAAGGGACTTTTTAACAGCCCCCTCAGGACAAGCACTGCGCAAGGTGGCTAAGGCCACTTTTAGATCCCGCTCTTAAAGCAATACTGCAAGACGATACAGTCGGCGATTACCTTCCCGCCGTAGAGAAATATGCTCTGCCCCTCCCAACTGGCACAAAAAGCCAGTCTTAGCAAAACTGGGAGCGCGAGCGCGGGGCTCGCCTATCTGCCGTCAAGCTGATGCAACAAGTTCCGGGAAGCGGTTATCTCGCTCACCGCAAAAAGCAGCGATGGTAATTGATTTATATATATAAAGCACTCATCGGATTCTTATTAGCGTACTGGCCTACTTTTACAGAAAAACAAGTAAAAACGCCGGTATGGTACGTTCGGCAGCTAGTCACCATTGTAATGGCCGCAAAAAAAAGGTGAGAGAAGAATAAAAACCAGCAGGAAACCGAATCCAGATCCTTGTTTAAATCATTGCATAACAAGGATTTTAGGCCGATTTCCAAGCCCAGGTATAAACTTCACCGCCCTTTTGCAGGCCGCTGTAAATAATTGCATGGAAACAGCCTACCTCTCCCAGCGCCATCAATATGATGCGGGCACTTATTAACCGCCTGCGTTCAGGCAGTTACACTGGGCATGCCAGAACCTAATTCCTGCCGCGTGAGTGCGTGCCGGAGTCTTTTTTATGAAACGTATGTTATTTAACGCAACGCAAGCTGAAGAGCTGCGCGTTGCGATTGTTGATGGTCAGAAGCTGGTCGACCTTGACATCGAAACCGTTGGCAAAGAACAACGGAAATCCAATATCTACAAGGGGGTCATTACCCGCGTTGAGCCTAGCCTTGAAGCCTGCTTTATCGATTACGGCTGCGATCGCCATGGCTTTTTGCCGTTTAAGGAAGTGGCTCGCGCCTACCTTAACGACAATGGCGACGGCAATGGCCGCCCGCGTATTGGTGACTCGCTCAAAGAAGGCCAAGAGCTGATCGTTCAAGTCGAAAAAGACGAACGGGGTAACAAGGGCGCAGCACTGACCACCTATATCAGCCTTGCCGGCCGCTATTTGGTATTGATGCCAAACAACCCACGCGGTGGTGGTGTTTCTCGCCGCATCGAGGGCGAAGAGCGCAATGAGCTTCGTGCGGTTCTTGATCAGCTTGAAACACCAAACGGCATGAGCCTGATTGCCCGCACTGCTGCCATTGGCCGCAATGCCGAAGAATTACAGTGGGATTTAAACTACCTACTGCAACTTTGGCGTGCGGTTGAAGGCGCTGCCTCTACCCAAACAGGTGCTTTCCTGATTTATCAGGAATCAAGCTTAGTTATCCGCGCCATCCGCGATTACTTCCAGCCAGAAATCGGTGAACTGCTGATTGATAAGCTCGATATTTACGAGCAAGCACGCCAGTTTATGAGCCATGTGATGCCGGCCAATGTCAACCGCGTGAAGTTCTATCAGGATGATGTGCCACTGTTCTCACGCTTCCAGATTGAGCATCAGATCGAAACGGCCTTTGCCCGCGAAGTGAATTTGCCTTCTGGCGGCGCCATTGTCATCGACAAGACCGAAGCGCTTTATTCTATTGACGTGAACTCGGCCCGCTCCACCAAGGGTGCCGATATCGAAGAAACCGCATTACGCACCAATATGGAAGCCGCTGACGAAATCGCCCGTCAGATGCGTTTGCGTGACGTGGGTGGTTTGATCGTGATCGATTTTATCGACATGGAAAACCCAAAGAATCAGCGTGAGGTTGAAAACCGTCTGCGCGACGCCCTGCACCACGACCGTGCCCGTGTTCAGACAGGCAAAATCAGCCGCTTTGGTCTGATGGAATTATCCCGTCAACGTCTGCAGCCTTCGCTGGAAGAAACTAGCCATATCGCTTGCCCGCGCTGCCACGGCACCGGCTTTACACGCGGTATCGAATCTTCCGCACTCAATATCCTGCGGATTATTCAAGAAGAATCAATGAAGGAAAACACCGGTGCGATTCATGCACAGGTGCCGGTTGATGTTGCGACCTTCCTGCTCAATGAAAAACGTGCAGAAATTTTTGCACTTGAAGCACGCCTGAAAGTCAGTGTGGTACTGATTCCAAATACCCATTTGGAAACCCCCAACTACAATCTGTCGCGCCTGCGTCACGAAGACATTGGCAGCAATGAAGACGTTATTCCTTCCTACAAAATGGTTGATCAGCCAAGTGAAACTGGCTACCAACCAGGCAAGGTGAAAGAAGAGCAAACCAAGCGCCAAGAAGCCATGGTTAAGGGCATTACCCCTGACCAACCAGCACCCATCTCTGCCCGTGATCGTATTGCCGCACCGAGCGACACCGTTGCTGCACCATCACTGTGGAAAAAACTGCTGACTTGGTTCCAAGGTGAGCCTGCTGCTCCGGTAGAGCCACCTAAGCCTGTGGCTGCTGCGCGTCCGCAAAACAACTCGCGCAACCGTAATGATAGGGGCCAGCGCCCGCCGCGTGAGCCACGTGAAGGCCAGGCACCACGCGCAGAGCGTCCTGCCCGTAATGAAGAAGCCCCCGCACAGGCACGTCGCGGCAGTGGCAAACCACGCATCGAAGAAGACTTGCAAAAGAGCCGTGAAAATCGTGAAGCGCGTGAAAACCGCGAGCCACGTGAACGGAACGAGCGCAATGATCGCACTGAACGCAGCGAAGCCCCGGCAGAACAACGCCCGCGTAACGAGCGTCCACCACGTCAGGAACGTCAGCCACGCAAAGAAGCAGCTGCAGCAAGTAATACAGAAGCGTTGTTAAGTGCACCTGTCGCAGAAAACAACACGGATGAAGCAAGCGAGCAACAACGTAGCCGTCGTCGCCGTAGCCGTCGTGGTGAACGCCGTGGTGAACGTGTTGAAACCAGCGGTGCAGAAGCAGCCTTCACAGCGATTGATGCACCAGCACCCGGCTTTGTAGCTTCAGCACCTGCGCCAGCGCCTGTTGTGAGTACACCCGCACCTGCTCCGGTAGTTGCTCCGGTTGTAAATGTTGCACCTGTTGCGCCTGTAGTCACTATTGCACCATTGGAAGTTGCCGCTGCGCCAGTTGCACCAGTAGCACCGCCTGCTGTTGCTGAAGTTGCTCCTGCTGCTCCGGTTGTTGCTCCTGCTCCGGTGCTTGCTCCGGCTCCTGCTGCTCCGGCGGCAGAAGCCATTGCTGTCCCTGCTCCTGCGCCAGCTGTTGTAAGCACACCTGCACCTGTTGTCGTTGCAGAGCCTGTTGCTGCGCCAGCACCGATTGCAGCTCCTGCGGCCCCTGTTGTGACCGTCAACCTTGCTGAGCCAGCGCCTATTGTACCTGCTCCTGTAACGCCTGCTGCACAAGCACCCGCATTACAAATTGGTACGCCTGAAGCCGCAGGGCTGGTGATGGTTGCTACCCGCAGCCTACCGGCTACTGCCGAAGAGCCAGTTGTTGTAGCACCAGTACGCCGCCGTCGCCGCGATGTGCAAGCTGCAAACACTCAGCTTGTGAACGAAGCGCCTATGCTGCAACAAGTTGAAACACAAGCAGCAGGCAATGCGGAAGTAGCAGCGAAGCCGGTAGCAGATACGCCTCGTGCGCCGCGCCGTGATGCAGCTGCGCCAGCAAGTGATCATACTACTGAGCCTTTAGTTCAGGTTCAAACCAAGCAGTTTTAATCAGGCCTGAAATAAGCCTGCCCAAAGCCACCGGATCATTACCGGTGGCTTTTTTATTTCTGTAAACAACAGTCTGTCTATTCTTAGCCCGCCAACTTTCAACCCAGCCTGGCTAATATCCTTTTCTAATACAAAGCTCACCCCCGCCATTCCCTAGGGTTTATACCTCAGCACCGATTAAGTGGCCTTAAATGAATCCCTCCTGCTCAGTTACAGAACAAAACCCCTATCCTTCTGTTTTAAAAAATGAATTACGCATTTAAAACAATGCCAATTAAATAACAATGTACTGATATCTAAATAAAATACATCAGCCAATAAACCTTAATCTTCTTGTTTAAAACGCCCTCACCCCAGATTGCCAGTTGGGGAAATTCACAAGTATCCGAAGCAATTATTCAAGGTTAATTTTTGTACTCAGACCAAACTGTAATGGTCTTATTCAATCGCATCTGCACTCCTTACTTAGGCCTAAACAACGTGGATATTTTTCTCCAGCAAATTTTTAATGGCTTGGTTGTCGGCAGCATTTATGCGCTGATTGCCCTTGGCTACACCATGGTGTATGGCATCATGCAGCTGATCAATTTTGCCCATGGCGAGATTGTTATGATTGGCGCGATGGTCACCATTACCTGTATCAATGTTTTAATTGGCCACAATGTTGCCTTGCCCGGCCCGATGCTTTTATTAATTGGCTTTATGATGGCCGTGCCTGTCTCGATTCTTTTAGGCTATGCGATTGAGAAAATTGCCTATCGTCCGCTGCGTAAAGCCCCAAGGCTTGCCCCTCTGATTACAGCCATTGGCGTATCCATTGTCTTGCAACAAGCCGCCATGCTCATCTGGGGCCGCAACTACCGCCCTTTCCCTGCTATTTTGCCCAGCACCGTGCATGAAATTGGCGGCGCAACCATTACCAGCCTGCAAATTGCCATCATTGGCTTGGCCTTAGCCTTAATGGCTGGCCTGTTTTTTCTGATTGAGCGCACCAAGCTAGGCCGTGCGATGCGTGCTACCGCCCAAAACCCGGAAGTTGCAGGCTTAATGGGTGTAAATATCAACTCCATCATTTCCATGGTATTTATGATTGGCTCAGCCCTTGGCGCGGTAGCAGGCGTTATGGTGGCGGCGAATTACGACCAGGCTCATGCCTATATGGGCTTTCTGATTGGTTTGAAAGCCTTTACTGCAGCGGTACTGGGCGGGATTGGTAATTTAGGTGGCGCTGTATTAGGCGGGCTATTGCTCGGCCTCATCGAAAGCCTCGGCTCTGGCTATCTGGGCGATTTAACCGGTGGTGCTTTTGGCAGTAACTACAAAGACATCTTCGCTTTTATCGTACTGATTATCGTACTGGTCTTCCGTCCGTCCGGCCTGTTGGGCGAGCGTGTTGCTGACCGTGCTTAATGCCCAGGGGAAACATGATGCTATTAAAACTTGAAAATCCCCGCACACGCCTGATCGCTATGGCGATGCTGACGGTCGTGATGCTGGTCCTGCCTTTTGCATTAACAGGCAGCTTTGAAAGCGGCAAATCCTGGATTCGCACCATCGACTTTGCTCTGCTCTATATCATGCTGGCCCTTGGGTTGAATATTGTTGTCGGCTACGCAGGTCTTCTGGATTTAGGTTATATCGCTTTTTATGCCGTAGGCGCCTATCTGTATGCCATTTTAAACTCACCTCATTTGGCTGCCGTTTTGCCTGTCTGGCTTATTTCTCCTTCTTTTCCAGTCATGATATTAATGGCGGGCTTAGTTGCCGGGCTGTTTGGCGTTTTATTAGGCTCACCCACTTTAAAGCTGCGCGGTGATTATTTGGCCATCGTTACTTTAGGCTTTGGTGAGATTATCCGTATTTTTATGAACAACCTAGATCGCCCCATCAATATCACCAATGGGCCACAGGGCATTAACAATATTCAAAGCATTCATGTAGCCGGTTACGATTTTGGCCGCCCTATTGAGTTTCTGGGCCTCTCTTTTGAAAAAGTACACCTCTACTACTACTTGATTCTGGCGTTTTGTCTTTTGATTATTTTTGTCTCCATGCGCCTGCAAAACTCTCGTATTGGCCGGGCTTGGGTGGCCATTCGTGAAGATGAAATTGCCGCAAATGCAATGGGTATCAACACCCGCAATATCAAACTACTGGCGTTTGCCATGGGAGCGAGTTTTGGTGGCGTATCCGGGGCTTTATTTGCCAGTTTCCAAGGCTTTGTTTCACCTGAATCCTTCGTTCTGATGGAATCCATCATGGTGCTGTGTATGGTGGTCTTAGGCGGGATGGGACATATCCCTGGCGTGATTCTGGGTGCGATTATTGTATCGATCACACCAGAGATTTTGCGGGACGTGATCAATCCACTGCAACACGCCCTGGTTGGCCGTAAAGTGGTCGATCCGGAAAACTTACGCATGCTGATTTTTGGCCTTGCCATGATCGTGATTATGCTGCTCCGCCCCGAAGGCTTGTGGCCGTCCAAGCGCCGCAAAGCAGAATTTCACGAAAAAGATGAGGAGGCAAAAGCATGAGCGAATTACTGTTAAAAATTGAAGGCATTACCAAGCGTTTTGGCGGGCTGCATGCTTTGTCTGGTGTTGGGCTTACCATCAATAAAGGCGAAATTTACGGCTTAATCGGCCCCAATGGCGCAGGCAAAACCACGCTATTTAATGTGCTCACCGGGCTGTATCAGCCAGATGAAGGCCACTTTCGTTTTGATGGCTTGGATTTATTCCGCCAAAAACCCAATATCGTTGTTGAATCAGGCATTGCCCGCACTTTTCAGAATATCCGCCTTTTTGCCAATATGACTGCACTTGAAAACGTAATGGTAGGCCAGCACGTGCGCACTCATTCCGGCATTCTGGGCGCGATTTTCCATAGCCCCAAAGCGGTCAAAGAAGAGCAGAACATCCACACTAAAGCAACTGAGCTCCTTGCCTATGTAGGGATCAGCAAGCACGCAAAAGAGCTGGCCCGCAACTTATCCTATGGAGATCAGCGCCGACTGGAAATTGCCCGTGCACTGGCAACACGCCCAAAGCTGCTGGCACTGGATGAACCGGCGGCGGGGATGAACCCAAAAGAAACAGACGATCTGAAAAAGCTGATGGAAAAAATCAGGAACGATGGCGTCACTATTTTGCTGATCGAGCACGATGTAAAACTCATGATGGATTTATGTGATCGCATCGCGGTACTCGATTACGGCAAGAAAATCGCCGAAGGCATCCCCGACATTGTAAAAAACGATCCCCGAGTGATTGAAGCCTATCTGGGCGTTGCGCCGGAATAAGTAAGCTATTACTGCAAGCCACAGCGCCCTCAAAAAATAATGGGCGCGAAGCTTTTCAAGGAGTTGCACAAAAATGAGTAGCCCATTATTACAAGTAAAAGACTTAAAAGTGGCCTACGGCGGCATTCATGCCGTAAAAGGAATTGATTTAGAAATCCACCAGGGCGAGCTGGTCGCCCTGATTGGTGCCAATGGCGCAGGTAAAACCACAACCCTGAAAACACTGATCGGCATGTGCAGCCCTAGCTCGGGCGATATTTTGTTTGATGGCCTGTCGACCGCTAAAAAACCTATCTACGATTATGTCAAACAAGGGCTGATTATGGTGCCCGAAGGCCGGGGCATTTTCAGCCGCCTGACCGTCGAAGAAAACCTTTTAATGGGGGCGTACACGCGCAACGATAAAGCAGGCATTGAGCATGATATGGAGCGCGTGTACTACCTTTTTCCAAGACTAAAAGAGCGGATGAAGCAGCTGGCAGGCACGCTGTCTGGTGGTGAGCAGCAAATGGTGGCGATTGGCCGCGCCATTTTAGGCCGCCCCAAACTGCTGCTGCTGGATGAGCCATCGATGGGTCTTGCACCGATTATTGTGCAAAAGATTTTTGAGATCATCAAAATGATCGCAGCCGAAGGCGTTACCATGCTGCTGGTAGAACAAAACGCTAAACTGGCCCTGCAAACCGCCAACCGTGGCTATGTGATGGAATCAGGAAAAATCACCTTAGCAGATACTGCAGAAAACCTGCTGGCCAACCCTAAGATTCAGCAAGCGTATTTGGGCGAATAAAACCTGCTTTTTTCACCCCCGCACAAAGAGCCGCCCATTGCGGCTCTTTGTGCATTTGGCTGCGCCTATTATTCATTTAAGTTAACTTTCGGCATTTCACCCCCCCCCTCGGCAAGCACTTTCTTTCAGTGTTCTATTGCAGTGGGAAGCCCGTTATATAATCCCCCCAAACATGCCCCCCCCACACTTACCAATCAGGAAGCCCCATGCATTCTGCCGTACTCGCTAAAAACGCTATTGCCGCGTGCTTACTGCCGCCCGGCCTGTTTTTATTGCTGATGATTACTGGCTTAATTTTACTGACTCGTAAGCCTCGCCTTGGGCGCGGTTTGATTGCGGCCGGTATATTAAGCCTTACTGTTCTTTCAATGCCCGTTATTGAGAAGCGCTTGCTGCTCATGATTGAACCTCCTGCTCTCGTAAGCATTCCCGGCGATGCAATGGCTATTGTCTGCTTAGGCGGGGGAAAACGCTTTGCCGCTTACGATCAGCCAGAAGGGGAAACCATCAATAACGCCACACTGGCCCGGCTGCGCTATACCGCTCAAATTGCGAAAAAAAGTCAGCTTCCTGTATTGGTGACTGGCGGAAAACCCCTGGGAGGCATCAGTGAGGCGGTACTGATGGCGAAAATTTTGCGTGAAGAATTCAATACGCCGGTGCGCTGGGTCGAAAGTGAATCAGTTGATACCCAAGAAAATGCCAGCCTGAGCGTCAGGCTACTTGGAAAAAACGCCAAAATTGTGCTGATCACCGAAGCCGCACATATGCAAAGAGCGCAAATGGCTTTTGAAAACTCCGGATTTCGTGTAACTACTGCTGCAACAGACTACGCAAACCAAGAGCCACTTTCCATCCTTTCATTTATGCCAAAAGCACAGGCGCTGAGCCGCAGCAGTTTTGCCTTACATGAGTTACTGGGCATACTCTGGCATCGTCTTCGCACCTGACTTGTCCGTTCGTCAGCCGCACTCTTGACATTTAAACCGCCCCCATACCCACTAAAAACAGCCACCAAATCCCCCTTAAAACCCCGTCACCCCACAAAAAAACAACACTTTTACTTCATAAAATGGAGGGTGTTGTTTTTTTTCGCACCCAATCCAATAAGAACAAAAAAGTAAATAATACGAATTTCTAAAAAAACCACACAAGGATAAATAAGGCGCTAAACACGCAGCTAAACATAATATATTCCATTTAGCATTAAAATTTTGACATTTTGTATTAATAATTTTTTATTTCCGTGAAAATTTTTTTATTGATGCGCATCAAAAAACGTACTTAATCCAACATCAGGAACAAAAATTCGGGAGTAGAATCCACACCAACTTATCAAGACAAGAATTTTTTATCATGAAGATCTCGGTAGACCTAGACATCCTTTCAGATTTCCTATCACAAGTATTTGGGGAATCGACAGAGGTGGCGGTTCACGATATGAATCAGCTGGAAAAATCGCTGTGCATTATCAAGAACCCAATCTCGGGACGAAAAGTGGGCGCTCCAGCCACAGATTTTGCACTGCGCTTGCTGCACGAATGTCAGAACAGCGCCAAAGCACCTTTTCGTACTAACTACCAGGGCAAGACACTCGACGGCCATCGCCTGCGCAGCTCCAGCATGCTGCTTCAGGATGAAGCAGGAAAACCCTTTGCCATGTTGTGCATTAACCGCAACGACCACCACCTGCAACGAGCCAGCGAATTACTGCATCAGTATTTTCAGCACGAAGAAAACACACCCAGCGAAGAATTACTCAGCCACTCAGTAGAAGAATTAGGCGACGACATTATTAATCAGGCATTAGCCAGCTACCCAATTGCCGCCAAACATTTAAGCAGCACCGATAAAAAAGACATTGTGCAAAAACTTGAACAAAACGGCGTTTTTTTAGTGAAAGGGTTTATTGCAAAAACAGCCTCTTTACTCTCGATTTCAGAACCCACGCTTTATCGCTATTTGAAAAACAGTACTAACTAAAAGAGAAACCAACGATCCAGATTGATCGACTTAAACATACACACTTAAAAAATTAATTTTATCTAGAGAAAACATCATGTCTGACACAACACTCAATGATCTGGCACTGCCTGGCAGCGCACCAACCTGGACCAAACACGACACCGTTTGGATGCTTGGCCTCTACGGTACTGCCGTTGGCGCGGGCACTTTATTCTTGCCGATTAACGCAGGGATTGGTGGTCTTTGGCCGCTAGTTTTAATGGCGTTTTTAGCTTTGCCATTAACCTTTTTTGCTCACCGCGGGCTCAACCGCTTTGTATTATCCGGCTCAACAAAAGACGGTGACATTACCGAGGTAGTAGAAGAACACTTTGGTAAAGGCGCAGGTAAAATCATTACCCTGCTTTATTTCTTTGCGATTTACCCGATCCTGCTTGTGTACAGCGTAGCGATTACCAACACTGTGCTGTCTTTTTTAACGCACCAGATGCATATCCCTGTTGGGACAGATTTAGTAACACGCGGTATTTTTGCCCTGTGTCTGATCTTAGGCCTGATGTCTATTGTGCGCCTTGGTGGTGAATTCATCGTTAAAGCCATGAGCGTCTTGGTTTATCCCTTTGTGATTGCCTTAATGCTGCTTGCTGTTTATCTGATTCCAAACTGGAACAGCTCAGTCATCGATCAGGCAGGCAGCTTGGGTGATGCACTGACTAGCGCGTCTTTCTACAAAACTATGTGGCTTGCGATCCCGGTAATGGTGTTCTCGTTTAACCATTCACCTATTATTTCTTCTTTTGCTGTAGGTCAGAAAAAGCTTCACCCAGGTAAAGAAGACCAAATCGCATCGAAAATCTTGCTGCGCAGCCACATCATGATGGTGTTGTCGGTCATGTTCTTTGTATTTAGCTGCGTATTTAGCTTGGCACCTGCTGATTTAGTTGCTGCTAAAGCACAAAATATTTCGATTCTGTCCTACCTTGCTAATCACTTTGATAACCCTGTTATTGCATGGATGGCTCCGATCATTGCCTTTATCGCGATTACTAAGTCCTACCTTGGCCATTACCTTGGTGCAAAAGAAGGTCTGCATGGTCTGGTAATCAAACAATTGCGTGAAAAAGGTAAAACAATCTCAACAGCTAAGCTTGAACGTTACACCTCAATCTTTATGCTGATCACCACATGGTTAGTGGCCACAATCAACCCAAATATTCTGGGAATGATTGAAACCTTAGGTGGCCCAGTGATTGCTGTACTGCTGTTCCTGATGCCGATGTACGCCATCCGTAAAGTACCAGCAATGCGTAAGTATTCCGGCGCAGCCAGCAATGTGTTTGTGGTCATGATTGGTCTGATTGCGATCTCTGCAATCTTCTACAGCCTCTTTGCCTAAACACCACCCGCTTTATATACAGCCTGCTTTTCACCCGCGGACTGCCTGACTTAAGTGATCACAACGAGGAAAAGAAACACTTTTCCCCAAGAGATAAAGCTTAAGCCCGGCAGCCCCCGCTTGGTGGCAGGCTGTTTTTACAAGGAAACAGCCATGTTCAGCACCTTAGATATCTACAAAATTGGTATTGGCCCATCAAGCTCGCACACAATCGGCCCAATGAAAGCAGGCCACCAGTTTTTAGGCACATTAAAAGAAACCGGCCAATTTAATGCCGTAACCAAAATTGCAGTGGATTGCTATGGTTCACTCTCGCTCACAGGCAAGGGCCACTGTACCGATCACGCCATCATGCTTGGCTTAGCAGGCAATCTGCCCGATACGATTGATTTAGACAATATGGCTAATATCGTTCACGAAGTAGAGCAAAACGGTACGATTTGCCTCGGCCGCACCCAGCAGCGTGTTGGCTTTAGCTTGGCCTTTCAGGACAGCTATCTGCCCCTACATGAAAACGGCATGATGATTCGCGCTTTTGTGGGTGATACCTGTTGCCTCAGCAAGACTTACTACTCGATTGGCGGCGGTTTTATTGTGGATGAAGAGCACTTCAACCAAGGTAGCTGCAACGATATTCCCGTGCCCCATCACTTTTTAAGCGCAGATGATTTGCTGAATATGTGTGAGGACAGTGGCTTATCTATTTCGGCTCTTGTGCTCGAGAATGAGAAAGCCTTCCATGATATCGCCGATATCAAAGCTCACTTTGTACGGGTCTGGAGCGTCATGCAAAGCAGCATTGAACGCGGCATGAAAACCGAAGGCAATCTGCCCGGCCCGATGCGTATTCCTCGCCGTGCCCCTGCCCTGCATCATCTGCTGACCAGCTCGCTGGATGTGGCCAATGATCCACTCAATGTGATGGATTGGGTGAATATGTATGCGATGGCTATGTCCGAAGAAAATGCGGCCGGCGGCCGCGTGATTACGGCACCTACCAATGGCGCCTGCGGCATCGTTCCTGGCGTGATGTCTTACTACAATCACTTTATTAAACCACTGGATGAAGAAAGCGCACTGCGCTTCTTCTTAGCCTCTGGTGCAATTGGCTGCTTGTATAAGCTCAACGCATCCATCTCTGGCGCTGAAGTAGGTTGTCAGGGTGAAGTTGGCGTTGCTTGCTCTATGGCCGCTGCCGGCCTTGCTGAACTCATGGGCGGCAGCCCAGCCCAAGTCTGTATGGCCGCAGAAATCGCCATGGAACACAATTTGGGGCTGACTTGCGACCCAGTTGGCGGGCAAGTACAAATCCCATGTATCGAGCGCAACGCGATTGGCGCAGTTAAAGCCATTAACGCCGCCCGTATGGCCATGCACCGCAGCAGCAGCCCTAAAGTGTCTTTAGATAAAGTGATTGCTGCGATGTATGCCACCGGCAAAGATATGGACGCAAAATACCGCGAAACGTCATGTGGTGGCCTCGCCCTGCAAATTACGGCTCCGGCCATAAAAACCATTACTTTTATGGATAAAGTACCTGCTTAAATATATGCCCGATCGTTGCCCCGGTGACATCAGCCGGGGTTTACTTTTTAAGGCAGCGGTTTAATTGCTTATAAAAATGCGGCTGATAAAGCCGCATTTTTATTGGCGGAACAAAAACAGGTGTTTATTATCTGCAATCAATGGCACTTATTTGCAACTTAGCCATTTAAAAGCAATACAGCAGACATAAAAAAACCCCGCAATTGCGGGGTTTTTTTATGCAAAAAGCCAATTACTCTACTTTTGCTTTAGCACGTAATTCTTCAACCATTTTTTGTACACGCTGGCCTTGCAGCTCGCGCATCAATTCTGGCTTAACCTCTTCAAACGATGGGCCTTTCGCTTCACGCTGATCATCAAGCTTAATCACGTGCCAGCCAAACTGGGTTTTCACTGGATCAGAGATCTTGCCTTTAGGCAATTTGCTCAGCGCTTCACCAAATTCTTTCACGTAGTTAGCAGGAGTAGACCAGCCCAAGTCACCACCATTAACGGCGCTACCCTTGTCTGCAGATTTCGCCTTAGCGATATCTTCAAACTTTTTGCCTTTTTTCAGATCAGCCAGCACCGCTTTCGCTTCTTCTTCTGTTTTAACCAGAATATGACGCGCTTTGTATTCTTTACCGCTGAAGTTGACTTTGATCTTGTCGTATTCTTTCTTCAGATCAGCATCGCTGACTGGATTTGCCTTGGCGTAGTCATTTACATAAGCGCCAACCAGAATTTGTTGCTTGGCCATATCCAAACGTTGCTGTACATCTGCGTTCTTTTCCACGCCTTTCTTTTGCGCTTCTTGGAACAGTACTTCGTTACGAATCAGCTCTTCTTTGATACGTGCACGCAGTTCAGGGCTATCTTTCTGACCACGTTCAGCCACTTGCTTCAAAAAGAAATCAACTTTGCTATCAGGGATAGCAACGCCATTCACGGTTGCAACGTTTGCAGCGGTTGCCGCAAATGAAGCAGACAAGAAGCAAGCAGTGAGAGCAAGAGCAATACGGTTCGGTTGACGCATGTGTTCAGTCCTTTGTTCTAAAGTCAGTAGAGCTTAGGTTCAATAGAGTTTACAACTCGTCCGGCGTCAGTGTTTTTTTAATACTGAGCGCATGGATTGGGTGCGGGATTAAATCCACAAACAAGGCCATCACCATCCGGTGACGAGCCAGGGTGTTTTTGCCTGCAAACTGGGCAGAGACAATAGTCAGATCATAGTGCCCGCCACCTGCCACGCTACCTGCGTGACCAGCATGCGATGCACTATCATCGTCAATATCGACATACTCAGGCTGCAACACGCCAAGGCGTGAGTGTATTTCTTCGACAATCATAACGCTAGGGGAGGACATGGCGAAAGGGTTTCACAGTAACGTTTACATAAACCCCTGCTTTTAAATAGGGATCACTGTCAGCCCAGGCTTGCGCAGCAGGCAAAGAATCGAATTCGGCTACAATTAAGCTGCCAGAAAAACCAGCTGCACCCGGGTCTGTTGCATCAACGCTAGGAAAAGGTCCCGCAAGGATCAAGCGGCCTTCTTCTTTCAAGAGATGAAGCCTTGCCAGATGTGCTGGCCGGTTAGCCAAGCGCAGCTCTAGGCTATTTTCGCCATCACTTGCCATTATTGCGTAAAGCATCAGGACGGCTCCTTTTTATCTTCAGCCTGATCATTAAGATACCGTGAAAGCACCAAGGCTTGCAGCAGCACAAATACCAGCGTTAATACCAGCGTGCCAAACATCTTGAATTTAACCCAGAGATCTTCGCTGTAGTTAAATGCAACATAAAGATTAAGCACACCCATACAGATAAAAAACAATACCCAAGCCAGATTGACTTTATCCCAAAGCTTAGCAGGCAAGGTCATTTGCGGGCCCATCAGGCTTTGCATCAGGTTTTTACCCCTGACATAGCGCGACCCGCACAGAATAAGGGCAAACACCCAATACAGTACGGTAGGCTTCCACAAAATAAACACTTTGTTATGCAATAACAAAGTGGCACCACCCAGCACCGTGATCAGGCCAAAGCTTAACCATAACATGCCGTCAACTTTACGATATTTAAACCAGGACCATGCCACCTGCGCCGTCGTAGTGACAATTGCCACGCCTGTAGCCGCATAAATACTTTTGGTAATGGAATAAGTTACAAAAAACAGAATAACTGAGAAGAGGTCAAAAAGGGCTTTCATTAGCATCTTCAAAAGAGAGATGCCGCATTATGCTGACCCATTTTTACGAAAACAAGTAAATGCAGACAAAAAAAAGCGCCGCGACAGTGCGCGGCGCACAATTTACCACTGGAGATACACGAAGCATCAAGCTCGCGTGATAAGTATCATCAGGCATTTGGGCATCAGGGGTATTGATATGGATCAATCAGGGGTGACTGATAAAAACATCCGTTTAAAACAATGATCCAAGCCAATACAACACAAACAACGATGAACGCACTGCGCGTTTCATCGTTGCATCAAAACAAACTCTGGAATTTACACATCCTGCGAAGAACCGCAGAATTTAAGAATGGGGAGGTGGCGAGCCTAACCCCCGGCACTAGCATCAAAAGCTGTGGCTGCTTCCTTCCGGACCTGACCAGGTTAACCTTCTAGCTATGCGGGGAGACCCGCCGTCGAACACAGGGGCGCACTATAGCACAGCTCGGCTAAAACGCCAAGCAATCTGCTAGATTTAAGCCCCCTTCCCCTACAATAAAATCAGATTTATCTCTTTTCAGACTTCTTTATAAAAACGCTTAAGTAAGCCGGTCACCCGAGTGAGGCTTCAAAAAGAGAGCGGCCCGCTCATTCCTGTCCATACCCTTAGCTTGCACATAGTAGAGTTTAGCCAGTGCGGCTTCCGGCGTCATATCTGCACCATCAAGTACACCTAAGGCAGCCAGACCGCCACTTACGGCATAACGACCCATTTTTACCGATCCTTGCAGACAAGGCGTACAGTTCACCACTAGGCTTTGCTCCGCCAATGCCGCCCTCAGGTCAGGCTGGCTTCCCGCATTACCCGCGCCAAAGGTTTCCAGTACGACACCATCAAGGCCCGTGAGCGACAATGCCAGCCATTCTGCACTAAAACCTGGTGCTAACTTTGCAGCCACAATGTGGGCGTTTTCCGCCACCGGCTGCAAACGAAACGAACCAAGCGGTTTAGTCATGACTGGGACCATAGTAGACATCTCCCAATGCCCAGCCTGCCATAAACCAAGCGCAGGCACATTAGGTGAGGCAAAAGCAGCCATGCCGTCACAATCCACTTTACGCACCCGATTGCCACGCAGGCACAACCCAGCAAACACCACAGCTACCTCACAAAAACCGGGCACTGAGGCTAATGCCAATGCTGCCGCAACATGCTCAATGGCATCATTACGCGGCTCGCACCATGGAATTTGCGACCCAGTCACCACCACAGGCTTAGCCAGGTTTTCTAGCATATAAGAGAGCGCTGAAGCGGTATAAGCCATGGTATCTGTGCCGTGCAGCACCACAAAGCCATCGTAATCATCGTAATCCGCCGCAATATCAGCCGCGATGCGATTCCATAAAGCGGGCGTCATTTCGCTTGAATCAAGCAGCGGAGAGTATTCCAGCACCGACAAGCCTGGATAGAGGTTTTGCAACTGCTGCTGCAAATAATCTGGCGCGGGCGCATAGCCATCGCTGCTTGGCAACATACCGATTGTGCCGCCGGTATAAATGACGCGAATTCTCTGCATCTATGACTTACTCCGTAAAGTGTTAGAATCGAGGTTTAGTGAAACAAAACCGGACCCATTGCGATGTCGATCGTCGATAATAAAAAGGCTTTTCACGACTTCTTTATCGAAGAACGTTTTGAAGCGGGCCTTATGCTACAAGGCTGGGAAGTCAAATCAATCCGCGCTGGCCGTGTGCAGCTCAAAGAATCTTACGTCGTGTATCTGCGTGGTGACTTTTGGCTGATGGGCGCACATATCTCGCCACTCACCAGCGCATCAAGCCATGTACTGCCTGAGCCTACCCGCCTGCGTAAATTATTGCTAAATCAGCGCGAAATCGAGAAATTATCGATCAAAGTTGAACGTGCAGGCTACACCGTGGCGGCACTCAATATGCATTATAAAAACGGCTTCATTAAACTGGATATCGGTTTAGCCAAGGGTAAAAAGCAGCACGATAAACGTAATAGCGAAAAAGATCGCGAATGGGTGCGTGAAAAAGCGCAGATTGTTCGTGCCAATAACAAGTATGCCTGAGAGCAAGCATGTAACCCTAGGCAAGTGCTTAATGCACTTGCCTAGGGCATTCCAGCAACACAATTAACATTACAGTTGTTTTTTTACAGCCTGAACCCGAATCATCCAGTCTTGCAATCCCAGCCTTGCCCGCTCGGTTTGTACCGCTTTTTGTAAAGCGGCCGGAGGATTTTCCAAAGGCAGCAACTTATCTTTAGCCGTATTCCAATGCAGCCAAGTGCTGTGCTCCAGCCCCACGGCCACCCCTTCCGGCGTATATAGATCATTAAAATCACCCAAACCCGCGCCCTGCCAAGTACTTGAAAGCATATCTTCGCCAAAGCCAGGATAACTTGCGCCAGACAATGAGTGCGCATAGAGCGTAGGGAAAATATCCCGATGTCCACCCTCTTTATCTGCCATATATTTCCCTTTGAAACGGTAGGCAGGCGGAATACGCAAATACAAAGGCACCCGATCAAGCCAGTGCAAATCTTCATTCATTTTTAACTTAAAAAACGAGCGAAGATGATGATCGCCACTCGCCGCGAGTAATGTTTTATCCGCGAAACCTGAAGCTTTGATCTGATCAATAAAGCCACCTAAAGCATCAGATGAATACTGAAAGGCCTGCAATGCCAGCTTTGCCTCAGCAGGTGGAAGCGTTACATCATTAAATTTGGCCATATTGATCGGCTTAACAACGTAATGCTTGGGAAGAATACTAGGCACAAAAGGCGGATGATTGGTGGTCGACAAAATAAACATCATCACTTTTTGCCCCTTTGCATCGGCTTTTTGCAAAGTATCAAAGGCAAAACGGAATAAGTACTCATCATGCAAGCCCGCATCGGCCACACTCGCCTCAGGGTAGGCCGCTTTGATATTATTCATATCCAGCACATCATCAAAATATTGCTTTGAAAACGCACTTTGCAACCTGCGCCAGCCCCCGCTTCCCCCGAAAACTAAAATGGTACGATAACCTGCATCCTTATAAGGCTTAGCCGCCGAAGAAGCATAAGAAACACTGCCAAACGAGCCCTGAGTCAAAGGAGTAAGAGGTGTGTTGATCAGCAGATTTTCTAAAGACGGGTGAGTCCCCCTGCGGCCCGATGCAAAGTGAGTAAACCAGTAATCTTCGCCAGTGTGTTTAGCCATTCTGCCCAGCACATCGTTATCTGCTGCCTGCCTAGAGATGGCCTGCATTCCCCATGATTCCATCAGGCTCATCACCACATGCGGAGGATGCTGTAGCAGATAATCATTTTGTGCCGTCTTTCTGAACATTGCCGCCATCACTTCATCATCCGTATGGACATTCCAGCCCAGCACCTGTGCGGCCGCAACAGGGCTGGCAAACCCCAGCCCCTGCAAGCCCGCAGTCACATCAGGGCCAATATCAATTTGCTCCTGCCGCTCTACCCATGCTGCATGCAAGGCAATAGGACCATTAGGCACCAGATCACAGAGCAAGCGATTTGATGAAACAGCAAAGCTTTCCGGATTAAGAGGCTGACTCGCCAAACTACCCCTAGCTGACAGGGCCAGCAGCACAATCAAGCCAGCACAGGCAGGCCAGCGCACCCGGCGACGCACAGGGTGCGGCACTTTTTCTGCCCAGACCAATATTTTTTTCCAGAGCTTTAACTGCACAAAAACCAATACCGACACACCCAGCAAAATACGAATGACAGAGTAATCCTGCCATATCGTTTTGAGCACAACCCATGTGTCATCCTCAAGCAGACCAAACACAATCGGATTAAACGGGCTGCGGTAGTAGCCATAATAAAAATGATTACAAACCGCCAGTAAATTAATCACTGCGAGGCCAAAACCAAAATAGATACGGCCCACACTTGCAAGCCAGGAACGCTTACCGGCCAGATTAAGCACCAGAGCCAGCAGACAAAACAAAATCCATACAACAGCCCATATTTTTAAATCAAAACGAAAACCCATTAAAAGCGCCTGCCAGAAATCAGCTTCACCCAACAGTGCCGTACTGCCATGCAAAGCAGCAGTCCACAATCTGACCAGACTTAAAGGAATAAGGCCGACCAAAAGGCCGGCCAGCACCATACGTATTAACGACGAATTATTGTTTATCGACCTGCTCACCAATCTGCCCTTCTTTTCCTGTTAATAGATCCCTGATATTTCTTTCATGACGCCAGATCAGTAGCACGGATATCACAAACACAGCCGCAATTTGCGCAGAAGACGTCAACCAGACCCAAGCCAGTACGGGCGCAAGCAAGGCGGCCAGCAGTGCAGCCAGAGAAGAAATTTTCATTCCCTTGGCGACCACCAACCAAAGCAGCAGCGTTAATAATCCAACACGCCAATCCAGCGCCAGCAAAATACCCGCTGCGGTTGCCACGCCTTTGCCACCTTTAAAGCTAAAAAAGATAGGCCACATATGGCCAACTGTGACTGCGACAGCGGCCAGAGCAATCACCTCTGGACCTAAACCTAAAGAGCGGGCCGCAGCCTGCGCCAGCACAATGGCCAGCCAGCCTTTAAGTGCATCGCCTAATAAAGTGAGCAAAGCTGCTTTTTTATTGCCGCTGCGTAAAACATTTGTGGCACCAGGGTTGCCCGAGCCATAACTACGCGGATCGGCTAAACCACTGGCTTTGGAGACAATCACGGCAAAAGAAAGGGAGCCGATCAGGTAGCTTACTAAAATTAGAATTAACGGTGTCATACCTAAATCCACTACAATCGTAAGCTTCCGATTTTAAGCTAAATGACCGCTGATGGGTAAAACCCATTAAGTCACCCCATCATGGACATTATCTATTTACACGAAGTGCGTGCGCGCACCCTTATTGGCTGGTATGACTGGGAGCGCGTTGCGCCGCAAGTTGTAGAGCTTGATCTGGAAATTGGCATCCCTTCTGCACGTGCCTGTGCCAGCGATGACTTAGTCGATACCATTGATTACGATGCGGTAGTCAGACACATTCGCAAAGTGCTTGAAGAACGCCATTTCCTACTACTTGAAGCCCTCGCAGAGCATATTGCACAGCTCATCATGCAAGATTTTGGCGCACCATGGGCCAAGGTTTCTGTCACCAAACTGGGCATCTTGCATGAGGTTGGCCGGGTAGGCGTCACGATCGAGCGGGGCCATCGCGCCTGAAATGATTTGAAAACATCCGCCTGCATGGGCGATGTTTCCCATCACACCCAACGGAATTTCGCATAAAGCGATCAAGGCAAGATCAAGGCAAATACAGCATTCAGCGTCACTGAGCCTATAACATCTGCAAAAATCGCCCGCGCAGCACAACCTCCGCCCAATCCCCTGCTGTATTCAAAGTTCAAGTCATTTTGCATTTATTTGCAGAATGACTTGAACTTTCCTGCATTCAACCTCACTAAGCATGTATTGAATGATTCAACGCAAGGACTTGGCATGAGCCAATTTAGTCGTACTCTGATGGTTACCCTACTCACTGCATCGTTATTTGCCAGCGGCATGGCCGAAGCAAAGCGTGTGGGTGGCGGCCGCTCCAGCGGCATGCAACGCAGCCAGACGACGCGCCCGGCAGCACCACCTCCTCAGCGCAATGTTGCTCCTGCACAGCAACCCGGACAAGCCTCACCCCAGCCACAACGCAGTGGCATGGGCTCGATCATTGGCGGTGTCGCTGCGGGTGCATTGGGCGGCTATTTATTAGGCAACCTGCTTAATTCAAACAATGCTTCCGGCACTTCGCAATCTGCTGGTGGCGGCTTCCCATGGGGCTTATTACTACTATTGGGCGCAGGCGGCTACTTTGCCATGCGGATGATGCGCCGTCGTAAAGAAGCTGCATTAGCAGCCAGCCCTGCATTTGCAGGCATGCCAAACCAAGACAGCGCACAAACAGACCGCGTTTTTCGCATGGGTGATCAGGCAGCAGCCGTTACTTCGGCCTCGGGCATTACCCGCCTGCCAGATGGCACAGAAACAGCGGCATTCTTGCGTCAGGCACGAGGCAGTTTTATGCATATGCAAACCCTGCACTCGGCTGAGCAAGTCAATGAAATGCGCAAATACTTAACGCCTGAGCTGTTTAACGAGCTAAGCCAGGAAATCTCAGGTAATGACGAGCCTGCAGAGTTTCCCGAGCTCAATGCAGAGCTTGTCGATTGCGCAACCGAAGAAGGCAGAATGGTTTCCAGCGTGCGCTTTTACGGCAAAGTGAGTGAATCACTTCACTCTGCACCTGCGCCATTCCAAGAAATATGGCATTTTGTACGCCCTATTAACGGCGACCCGCGCTGGATGGTCGCTGGGATTCAGCAGCTATAAGGCTGTATTGACCCGTAAACAACAAAGACCGACTCTCGTCGGTCTTTGTTTTGGTAAAAATAATATGCCTGAACAGCAGCCTGATTTTTCGCTTACACTAATAACAATACTATTGACATACTGGCTATAAAAATGCGTCGTCTTATTATTATGCTGCTTGGATTAATTACCCTCACAGGCTGCGATAAGGTCATGGAAGTCGTAAACAAGCAACAAGCCAATGGCAAAGCAATTGGTGCGGCCTGCAGACATAGTGGCCGTGCACTTGAAGATTGTTACCGCCGTAATATCCGAATTCCCAAAGCCGACATTTTTGCTGGCTGGAAAGAAATGAATGAATACATGCAGCAAAAAAAGATTGACGTAATTGCGCCACCTGAAGACGAACCAGCGCCAGCTGAAAAAAAAGTGGAAAAAACTGATGCATCCGAAGAAAAGCCTGCTGACGCCGAAAAAACAGGGCACTAATGACTAAAAATGAAACACTTCGCCAATTACTCTCTACCGTCCCGCTTTTTACAGACTTGGACGATGAGATTCTGGCCGCCATTGAAAAGATCTCGAACCGGCGCACCCTCAGCAAAGGCTCGCTGCTCTTTGCAGAAGGTGATATTGCCGAATCAATGTATATCCTGATCGAAGGGCGATTGCGCTGTTTTTCCAGCGCCGATACCGGTAAAGAATTTGTCTTTTATGTAGCCACCGCTGGAACCAGCTTTGGCGAAATGGCATTAATTGATGAAGAACCCCGCTCGCTCTCTATAGACGCGGCCGAAGACTGCCAATTACTCAGCATCAGCAAAACGTCTTTTCTTGAACTCCTTGAAAAAACACCATTACTTAACAATAACTTGCTGCGGAATATGATTCGTTACAATCGTTACCTAGCAAATATGGTGAAATCTTTAGCACTCAAGGACGTATATGGCCGTATGCGCCTACTACTTGAGGATTTAGCCATAGACGTGAACGGGCGGCGCTATATTGAAGATGCGCTTTCCCAGCAAGCAATCGCAGACCGAGTAGGCTCATCCAGAGAAATGATCGCAAAATTAATGCGTGAGCTGGTATTTGGCAACTATATTCGCATTGAAAATCGACGAATTGAATTATTACAAAAATTACCCGAACATTTTTAACACCCAATATTGCCAGAAATAGGCACTGAGCCACGGAGATATAACCCTCATGGACCATCATTTACTTAAAAACTTTTTATCGCAATCTGCCATTTTTCAAGATTTTGCTGATGAAGATTTAGACATTGTTTTAAATGCAGCGGTAAAACGTCACCTTCCTAAAGGTACCTTCCTGTTCCGCGAAGGCGACCCTGGCGAATCCATGTATATCCTACTGGAAGGCCGTACACGCTCATTTACCAGCGACAATCAGGGCAAAGAATTTGTCTTTATGATTGGCGAGCCGGGCGATGTATTTGGCGAAGTATCTTTGATTGATGATGAGCCCCGCTCATGGTCTACCCAAACTGAAGACGATTCATCCTTCCTGATGTTCTCCAAACAAGACTTCCGCGAAGCACTGAATGCCCTGCCTAACGCTAAAGACCAGCTGATTATGAATCTGGCCCGCATGGTTCGCCGCCTCTCGCTCACCATGAAAAATCTGGCCTTGCTGGATGTCTATGGCCGCGTTCGCGCCTTATTTGAAGGCATGCTAACCGAAGCGGACGGACAGGAAATGATTTCCGAGCCACTCACCCAGCAAGCCATCGCTGATCGCGTGGGATCTTCCCGTGAAATGATTGCCCGTATTCTGAAAGAACTCGTTTTTGGTGGCTATATCCGCCTTGAAAACAAACGCATCATCCTGCTGCAAAAGCTGCCAGAACGTTTCTGATCTGCGCCTTGCAACAAGCCTGAGCCAAGTATCTGGCAGACTATCGTCTGCCAGATTTTTTTTGCCTGCACACTGAACCCTCCCCATTTTTAGGCCATCAACCCTGGCTGATTCTTGACATCGCCCAAAGCTATCTATTTAATGACTGACCGGTTAGTTATTAGGCAGAAAACAGAGTGACTGACATCACGCGCACGCGCCAAAGACGCAAAGAAGCCCGCCCTGGCGAGATTATCGAGGCCGCACTTATTTTGTTTCACCAAAAAGGCTATTCAGCAACCAAGCTGGATGATGTCGCGCGTGCTGCAGGTGTAACTAAAGGTACGGTTTACCTCTATTTTTCTAATAAAGAAGCCCTCTTTAAAGCCGCAATCAGCGAAACCATCCATCCTAATCTCGATAGGATTGAAGAGCTGGCCGTCAACAGCACCGAATCAGCCACACAGCGTCTGCGCACCGCAATTGCCAGCTGGGCCACCGCGCTCAATGACTGCAAGGGCAGTATTTCCAAGCTCATGATTTCTGAAGCAGGCAACTTCCCTGATTTAACCGATTTTTATATTGAAACTGTGGTCAAGCGATCACGACTTCTGCTTATCAAACTCATCCAGGCCGGAATAGACAGCGGTGAGTTTCGCCAGACTAACCCCGACATGCTGGCCAGAGTATTATTTTCACCTATTTTGCTGACCAGCATCTGGCGACACACCTATGCCAGACAAGATCCAATTACTTACGACTTAAACCAACTCGCCCAATTTCACCTCGACATCGTTTTGCATGGCATTGCCATCGCCCCGGAGCACACGCTATGAGCACTAAACCTGCCTCACCTGCACGCAGCATTCTTGCGATTATTTTCCTGCTTATTTTGTGTTTTTTAGGCTACCGCTGGTGGTGGGGAAACCACCATATCAGCAGCGATAATGCTCAGTTAGAAGGGCATATTGTGCCCATAGCAGCCCGGGTAAGTGGCTATGTAAAAGCGGTTCCTGTCAGCGACAATCAGCTAATGCCGCAAAAATCCTTACTCATCGAGCTTGATCCGCGTGACTATCAAGTCAAAGTTGCACAAGCAGAAGCCGACTACCGCCAGGCCCTATCTGCAGCCGGCCACGATAAACAACCTGGAGAAGCGCTTGCACGTATTGGCGCTGCAACGGCCAATGCAGCAGCCGCTACTGCGCAATCCCACACGGCCGAAGCACAGATTACCGAAGCCCGTGCCAATGCATTGAAAGCACGCAAAGATTTATCCCGCAGCAAAGAGCTGGCCGCTCAAAAAATGCTGAGCCAATCCGCATTAGATAGTGCAGAAGCCTTACTTAAAGCAGCCGATGCCCGCGTCAGTGCGCTTGAATCTGCCCTACGCACTTCAAAAGAAAGCGCAAACGCCGCCGACCAGCAAGTTGCTGTTTCTTCTGCTGGCCTTAAGTCTGCTCAGGCTAAAGCCATGGCCGCAGAAGCTACCTTACAATTTGCACGCAATCAGCTGATTGACACACAAGTCTATGCCCCTGCCTCCGGGGTAATCAGCAAAAAAGCGGTCGAGCCGGGCCAGATGATTCAAGCAGGCCAGACACTCATGTATTTAGTACCTACGGATAAAATTTGGGTCATTGCCAATTTAAAAGAAACTGAACTCAAGCAAATTAAGCTGGGCCAGGAAGCTGAAATTGAAGTCGATGCTTTTCCGGATTTAAAACTAAAAGGAAAGGTTGATTCATTCAGCCCTGCTACCGGTGCGCGCTTTACGCTATTACCCGCAGATAACTCAACTGGCAATTTCACAAAAGTGGTACAACGTGTTCCTGTGAAAATTGTTTTAGATGAATTACCTAAAAAAAATCCATTGCGCCCTGGTCTGTCGGTGAATGTAACAATTCATACGCCGTAATGAATTAATTGCAAAATACAGCAATGGGCTTTAATCCCAAACTATCCGCATGCACAGAATCACAGTTTGGGCGAAAAGCCTTATCAGACCATAAAGAGGCGATATGAAAGCCATTTTGCCGGGTTTATCCCGATCAGATACGCCGGAGCGTATTTACGCGCATCGCTATATTATTGCGATGTCTGTAACGCTGGCCTGCGTATTGGAATTATTAGATACTAGTATTGTGAATGTTGCTGTGCCGCATATGATGGGTAGCCTTGGCGCAACACTGGATGAAATCACTTGGGTATCCATTGGCTATGTAGTGGCCAATGTAATTGTTCTGCCTATTTCTGGCTTTCTGGCGCAATTATTTGGCCGCAGAAATTACTTTATTTTATCAATTGCCCTGTTTATTTTTTCTTCATTTGCCTGCGGTAATGCCACCAGCTTAGGAGGCCTTGTTTTCTGGCGGATTGTGCAGGGTTTAGGCGGGGGCGGTTTAATTGCCACTGCCCAATCTACTTTATTTGATACCTTTCCCAGCAAGGAAATGGGCACGGCCATGGCTATTTTTGGCATGGGGATTATGACAGGCCCGATGCTGGGACCTACTTTAGGCGGCTGGCTGACCGATCAATATTCATGGCCGTGGATTTTTTATATTAATCTGCCACTCGGCGGTATTGCGCTGTTTCTGACGCTGCTCTATATGCCGGAAGCCAAACACCAACAAGCCATTAACAAAATCGACTATATCGGTTTGATTTTAATGGCCACTGGCATTGCCACTTTACAATTACTACTGGAAAGAGGCGAGCGCTTAGAATGGTTTACCTCTCCCGAAATTATCAGCTATGCGCTGATTAGTTTTTTTTCACTCAGCTTATTTATTATCCGCCAGCTGGAAATCAAACACCCCATTGTTGATTTATCCATCTGTAAAGACCCGCAATTTTCTGCGGGCTTAGTCATGACATTTTTGCTGGGTGCATCGCTCTTTTCAACCGTATTTATTTTTCCTGTTTATGTGCAAAGCTTAATGGGCTATACCGCATGGCAAACGGGATTAATGATTTTACCTTCAGCGATGGCATCGGGTTTAGCCATGCCTATTTCTGCAAAATTAGTTGCGCGGGGTGTTTCTGCCAGAGCGCTGATTGCCCTTGGCGCCATGCTGTTTATGTATGGAATGTGGCAGCATTATCATTTCACGACCGATTCCGGCATGAATGACTTTCTTTGGCCCATGATCATTCGCGGCTTAGGGCTGGGGATGATTTTTATGCCACTGAATGCGCTAACCATGGCCAATATTTTGCCGCAGCAAATTCCTAATGCAGCGGGCTTATATAACTTAACCCGCCAATTAGGCGGCAGTGTCGGCATTGCGCTCTCTGCCACGCTCCTCGCCCAATTAGGCGATGCAAAACGGGCTGCGCTGAACGAGCATGTGATTAGCAATAGTGCTCAGACTATAGAGCGTATTGCCGGATTAAAAAGCCGCTTATTGTTTATGGGCACACCAGAAACACTCGCCCCAATCAAAGCTCAGGCACTCCTCGCCCAGCAAATTGCCAAACAAGCGCAAATGCTGTCTTTTGCACATTTATTTATGCTTTTTGGCATTGCCATGCTATGTGTTACGCCGCTTTTATTTGTCATGAAAAAACAAACCATGAGTGCAGGCAGCGATTTATCGCATTAATGAACAAAAAAAAGGCTGATATAAAATCAGCCTTTTTTACATCTACCCAATTAAAGGGACTGCAGCTTTTCCGCTGAGAGTGCTAATTCATCATTGCGATTGACGCCAATACCTCGGGCAATCACATTTTTTGCAATACCTTGTGCTTCTTCCAATGAATGCATCACAAAAGTACCGCACTGGTATTCGTTCAACTCCGGAATCTCACTTTGCTCTTTTACCTTTAAAACATCCTCCATCGCCAACTTCCATGCACTTGCCACACGCGCTTCGCTAGGGGCACCGCATAAGCTCATATAAAAACCAGTACGACAGCCCATAGGCGAAATATCAATAATCTCTACGCCATCGCCATTCAGATGGTCACGCATAAAGCCCGCAAATAAATGCTCTAGGGTATGAATGCCGCGCTCAGAAAGAATTTCCTGATTAGGCACGCTAAAACGCAAATCAAACACAGTGATCGTGTCTTTACTTGGGGTCAGCATGGTTTTGGCAACGCGCACCGCAGGGGCCTGCATACGGGTGTGATCAACGGTAAAACTATCTAATAAAGGCATATTTCCTCTCTGAGATTACGGCCAGTGGCCAGTGCTGCAGCATGGTATCACGCGTGAATATCCACCTTAAACATCTTGCAGGCCTAAAGAAAGCACTAAAACAACGGCCTTCGCGCTGGCTGTACATCAAGGTATAATTCGCTCTTTTGTATGAAAGCTTCTGATGACTAGCGATCTGGATCAAGCCCTTGCCCTTCTTAAAGCCGGAGAGCTGGTCGGCATTCCCACTGAAACAGTTTATGGCTTAGCCGCAGATGCAGCTCAGCCACTGGCCGTGGCCAAAATTTTTGCCGCTAAAGGCCGCCCGAACGATCACCCTGTCATTGTGCATATTGCAGGAAAAGCACAGCTCAGTGATTGGGCCACAGAGATCCCTGATGATGCATGGAAACTGGCCGATGCTTTTTGGCCCGGCCCGCTGACGCTAATCCTAAAAAAACAACCGCATGTTTCCTATGCCGTCACCGGCGGGCAAGACAGTGTAGGTTTACGCGCGCCTGATCACCCAATTACCCACGAGCTATTGCAGCGCTTTGGCGGCGGCATTGCCGCCCCATCGGCCAATCAGTTCGGCCATGTCAGCCCCACTACCGCACAACATGTAAGGGATGAATTCAGTCCTGAAAGTGTGTCGCTGATTCTGGATGGCGGCGCTTGTGACGTGGGCGTTGAATCAACCATTATCAGCCTGATCGGCCCGCGCCCGGTTTTACTTCGCCCCGGTGGTGTAGCCCGTGAGGCAATTGAAGCCGTGCTGGGCCACAGCGTTGAACACTTACAAAACGCCAGCAGCGCCAAGATTCGTGCCTCAGGCTTATTGGATTCTCACTATGCACCGCGCACCACGCTATTAACCGGCAATCAGACACAAATGGCGGCTGCAGCCCAGGCAAGAGCGGGGCAAAAGCTGGCGGTATTGCACACACAAGCGCCCTTGCCACAGGATGACACCACGCTGCACATCCTGATGCCGGATAACGCGGATGAATACGCACAAATGATTTACGCCACTTTGCGCGATTTAGATACTCAGGGGCTGGATGCTATTTTACTGGTGCTTCCGCCTAATGAGCCCGCTTGGCTGGCAGTACACGACCGACTGGGCCGGGCCGCGCATCAAAAAATGACCCCGGACTAAACACAACTTTCCTACCCTAGTCAGGCGGCATCTCAAAATCCCCGGCACACTTTGCTGGGGATTTTTTTATCCCCAGACATTTTAAGCAATACCACTTTAAAAATATTCCCCTCTATTTTCATCAAAACAACACAAAATATATTTACTATTTCCGTCTTTAAAACACAAAAGAAACATTTCTGAGATAACGGCAAAAACACAAAATTATCTTTTAAAAACAATAATATATACACTAAACCCCACCAATTCACATTAATAATTTTCACGACACTTACCCCAACCCATCGACAAAACAACAAAATACTTATATAGCACAAAGAGATTGCCGCCTTTCGTCAATACCACTAATATCTCCTTACATAAATAAAACACCCTAAGTGAATTCCTTATGAACAGAGGCTTTACACTTATTGAAATGATGATCGTCGTAGCCATCATCGGCATTCTTGCGGCCATCGCCCTTCCAAGCTACCAGGACAGCGTGCGAAAAAGCCGCCGCAGCGATGCCGTGGTGATGATTGCAAAAATCCAGCAGGCCGAAGAAAAGTGGCGGGCAAACAATACCGCTTACACCAGCGATTTTGGTGCATCTGGGCTCAAGCTAAGCAGCAGCGATACCATCACAAGCGATAGTGGGTTTTATGAAGTAAAGGTCAGCCAGCCCTCAGGCTCTGGCTATGTCATTACCGCCAAAGCGGGCAAAACACAAAGTAAAGATACAGGCTGCACTGAATTGGTGATGACCATCAGTCATGGCAATGCAAGCGGCTCCCCGGCCCAGTGCTGGCAAAAATAAAACTCAAAATGTGTCACCTCACGACGAGCAAAACACTCCACCTGCTGAAGGTTTTATCATGCTCCGCACCCTTTTTGCTTTAAGCATTTTCTTTTTATCCGGCACCCTGCTGGCCTCCGCGGTGTATGTACAAAGAGAAGCCAATGGCAGCGTAAGCTTTGGCGATGCTGCGTCAATGTCACCTAAGGCTAAAGTTCATATTGTAAAACCTGCTACCGCTGCGGCCACACAAGCCTCCAGCCCTGCAACGCCAGCCCCTAATGAAGCACTGACCATATTGAACAATATGGAGCAGCGCAATTTAAAAAACATTGCAGAATCCAGGGAAAAATTAAGCAAGCTATATAAAAGAGCCGCTGAAGAAAAAAACCCTAATTTGCGTGAAAATCTGCTGAGCCAGATTCAAGCAGAAACACAGGCAACTGAAATTTATAACGCAAATTTAAATCAAATCAAAAAAAATAAAGACGCACTGAATAAAGAGCGCACTTTATAGTTTTAGCCTTAATCAAAACATAAAAAATATAAGAATATTTCAATTAACTCGGTATCTTTTGGGCTGTTATGAAAAAGAATGGTTTTACTCTGATAGAAATGATGATTGTTGTGGCCATTATTGCCATTCTGGCCTCGATTGCCATTCCCAGTTATCAGCGTTATATCCGCCAAGCGGCAGCAAAATCTGCAGCAGGAGATTTAGTTTCTTTATCGCTATTTTTCGAACAAAAACTACAGCGCAGATTAAGTTACGAATTCACTGGCGCCGATGGCAATGTCATTGACGAGCTAACCACCAATACAACGGAAACGACTAAGGCATTAGTCACCGGCTGGCAGCCCTCTCAATCCGACTTTACTTACAAAACAATTATTGCGGATGATAGAAACAGCTACAGCCTGACTGCCATCAGCACAAAATTCACCTGCACACTCAAGCTGACTTCCGCTAACGACCGAAAAGCAACAGGAGCCGATTGTGGATTCACAAGCTGGTAAGCAAGCAGGCTTCAGCCTGATTGAGCTGATGGTGACCATAGTGATTTTTGTCATGCTGACGCTTACAGCCGTTTCTCTGGGCTCTTCCTGGCTGGTTTTGAGTGATTTGCAAAAATCAGAAAGCGTTTTAAAAATGGCACACTCCAAAGCTAAAGCACTGGCCATCAGAAACGCCAACGGCACAGCAGCTGGCTTGCAAATTACCGGGCAAAAAGTCTTTATCTGCGCTGGCAATGTGGCAGGTGGCGGCTGCACGGCCAGCACTGCAATCTGGTCAGCGGCTTTTGCAAAAAATGCCGCGGTCAGCATCAGCGACAGCGACAGCAGCGATATCACCACCATTCAGCTGGACAGAACGGGCCTTGCCGCCAGAGCACTGACTTACTCCATTACAGAAAAAGGCGATCGCGTTAATGGCAAGCTTGTATAAACAAAAAGGCGACGCCATGATCGAGGCACTGGTTTCCATTGTGCTGCTTGGCGTGATTATGATTGGGCTGACTTTTTTAGTGGCCAAAACGGCCGTGGCACAAAAAAACACATCGGTGCAAAACATGGCGCTGTTTGCCCTACGTTCAGCCGCACAAACAGAGGGCGTCAGTGCTTTATGTGCCGCGGCCAGCCCTTCGGTTACTGTCGCGAATAAAAATGTGGCGCTGACTGCCCAATGCCAGCGCAATGCATTTACTGCGACGGTTGCAGGGCAGACGATTAATATTCCTGCGGCGGCCAACTCACCGATTACAGCGTCTGCTCTGACCACCAAACAAGATGTAACAAACGCGAAACTGATTGGGGGCGATGGTGTTATTTCGCTCAATTAAATCGCAAAGCGGGGTTTCTTTAATTAGCTTGCTGGTAGGCATTACCATCTCGCTGATTACAGCCCTGGCCATGCTGACCCTGTTTCGCCATTCAATCAGAATTACGGCAGATACCACCCAAATCAGCAAACAAGACGCTGAAAGAACCAGCGCCATGACCATTGCGCCCATTTTGCTGCAAGACGCCGGCTTTGGCATTAACAACGCCAGAGTCAGTGACAATATCATCGCGCTTAAAGGCGCTACTTTCTCTGCAAGCAATAAGCTCAGCGGCACGGTTGCAGCCAATGACAAAACGGCCAATGCCCTAGTCTGGCTGCGTAATCTGGGGACAAATTTTGAATGCTCAGCCCTCTTTGCTGCGCCAGACAAAGGCCTGCTGCTGCTTGGCCCCATCAATTGTGCGGGGCTTACTACATGGTCTACTGCCAACTGGGCCACAGGCAAACCGCTTGCAAGCCTTGGCACTTTTAATTTTTTGCTGAGTAATACTGCGGGCACTTGCAGCCAATTTGGCTATGCAAGCCTTGGCAAAGCCACCATCACCCTCCAATCAAACAATGCAATCGGGCAGCCAGTCAGCTCGCAAAGCTGCTTATCCAATCTGGTGGTTTCCCCATGAAAAACCCACAAAAAGGCATGGCAACGGTTCTGATCCTTATTTTTGTCGGCCTAGCACTTGGCGCAACTGTTTTGGGCGCTAATTACTATGTAAAGGGGATGCAGGAGCAGCAAAACACCTCGCTGGCGGCTACTCAGGCCCAGATGCGGGCATGGCAAGGGCTGGATATCGCCCAGGCTGTTTTTAACAATATGACGGCCGCTCAGCTGCAAACACTGGCAACGGCTGCGGCCACCTCGCCGCAAAATATCACCCTCACCGGCGTGCCCAATATCACGCTGCAAGTTACCAGCGCAACAGCAGGCCCGCCAAGCCAATTTAATATTGTGGTCACCGGTCTGGCTGGCACCAGCACCAGCCTAGCTTCCAGCTCAAGGCTGGCAGCCAGCATTGTCGTCACACCGGGCACACCCCCCGTACGCCCATCCAGAGGCGTGGTGATGTTTAATAGTGATTTAAAGCTGGGCGGTGCCATCCAATTATTTGAGGGTGATGTGCATAATATGGAAATCCGTGTAAACGGCAATGTTGAAACCAGTGGTAATTCAATTACTGGCGTTGGCGTTATCCGCTCTACGGGCAATATCACCATTACTTCTGGCAGCAGCTTTGGCTTGCTGCACGCCAATGGAAATATCACGCTCACAGGCAGCACTAGCTCCAAAGCCCTGCTCTCCCGCGGCAATATCTTACTAGACAATAACGGCACCATTCCTCATGCAGCAGCCAATGGCAATATCACGGTTAAAAATTCAACGGAAGTGCTCGATCTTTTGGCGGGTGGCGCGCTGGATATCACAAATGGTGGCGCAAAATTTCAGAGCGGATACCAAACAGCTTATAGCTTTAACCCTGCTACCGATCATTTTGAAATCACTACCTTGCCCCAGTTTGACGTGGCCTCTGGCTATACAGGCGCAACGGGCAAACCCCAATTTGACAAAGTAAAACTAGGCATAAAAAAGCCGGGGGATTGGTTTGATACCAGCATGATTAGCGTTGTACCTGATTTAATCGTGAATGTGCCTATCGTGACGCTCACTCCCGACGATAGCTTTGATGCCTATGCTTATAAAGATTTAGCCAATTACGCTTTTTATATTGATGACGATGGCTTTATGAAAGTAAAGGTCAAACGAATCAGTGGCATCGCCGAAGGCGATTACTATATTGGATCTTTTGGAACTAGCCAGAAAGACTATCTATGTACGAATGTATCCGGTCCGGTATCGGCAGCTCAATGCACAGGCCGCGCACTTGATACACAAAAAACAATTTGTGAAGGGTTTTCAAGCTCAAACTCCTGCTTTTCTTATGACAGCAGCAAAAAACTCTGGACCATTAATGGTAAAGGAATTGCACCCGGCGTAGCGTGGTTTGAAGGTCATTTAGCGGTGCAAAATGGTACTTATTACAATACTTTTATCACCACATTAAATTTTAAAACCACAGCATCCGCCACTATTTATGCGCCTAACTATGCGGGGTATTCAGGAAAAGTAGGCTCGGCTATTTATTCACCGCTTGGCTATTGCAATCAAACTTACTATGGATTAATTCCATCGCAGTTTTGTGCTTCTGCCACAAACTGGAATAGCGATATCGATGGCGGGATTGGCAATTTCTCTACTATGGCGGGCAGCACACTGAAGGATGTTTACCAGGGTGGCGATATCAGCTTTGCCAATAGCTCTGATATTTATGGCAGCGTTTGGGCGGGCAATTTATATGGCAATACGGGCGATACAAAAATTCATGGCTATATTACAGCCTTGGCTTTAGGTAGCAAAACCAGCAACACCATTCAAAATAGTACAAAAATTATTCTGACTAATTTGCCCGATAGTTTTAAAGCAGACCAAACCGCCTCCCCCCCCGGCGGAGGTGGCAGTGGCAGCGCAGCCAGCACGGTTGTTCGCTGGGTCAGATATATATAATCCCCTGCACAGCCCCGTAAATCTGATTTACGGGGCTGATTGATGTTAATTCCTGCCCAACCTTTGATCTGGTCCGGCAGCGGCACGCCCTGTTTAAGCGTAAAATATGCCCCCTTCGTAACGCTGCCACGGCCCGCCATACACCACGCAATATAAGTCATTAACTGACATCGCCCCCATGCTATACCTCAACAACTGCAACACAAAAAATGGCCCAATGCGTAAACACCTCGCTTTTAGCTTAATCGAATTAATGGTCACCCTGATTGTGCTGGGCATTATCCTGAGCATCGCCATCCCCGGCTTTACCGGCATGTTGCAGCGCTATCGTTTGCAAAGCGCTGTTTTAGAAGCACAAAACGATTGGTTGTTTGCCCGCAGTACAGCGGTTAAATTTGGCGGTGCACACAGCCCCGCTGTTTTTTATGTGGCTAAACGCACGAGCAATCAAAACTGGTCTTTGCAAATTTGTACTGTTACCCCCTGCGGTGAAGGCAGCACCCTACTGCGCCAGCAAAAATCAGAAGAGCATAGAGGGGTTGAATTAAGCTCATTGAGTGATGCATTAAAAGAAAATAAATTCCATAATTACAATGGCCTGCCTGATTTTACGCAGCAGCAGTTTATTCAATTTCAATCCGGAAAATACCAGCTGCAATTACAAATTACCGCAACCGGCTTATCCACCCTATGCCGCCCCAAGGGCAGCATAGTTTTCGGAAAATATGCGGAATGCATTTAAAACTTCATACCCAGCAGGGTTTATCTTTAATTGAAATGATGCTGGCCACCGCCATGGGGCTATTGCTGCTTGCCGGTATTTCCAGCTTATCACTCAGCAATTTATTCACCAGCACAGACACTCAGCGCAGTATTATTTTGCAGCAGGATACCCAAGCCATGCTGTCTTTGATCAGCCGCGATCTGCGCCGTGCAGGCTATCATCCTGATGACAATCAGATCAGTGAAATGCGAAAAATATGGATTATTAATACAGCGGGGCAAAGCTGCGTTTTATTTCGCTACCATAATCCGGATTTCCCTGATAAAAACACCCATGGTTTTCAATTTACAGCATCAGATAAAGCAGGCAATTTTGTGAATATGCTGACCTCAAACAACGCCAGCAGCTGCAATGATGGCCAGTGGCAGCCCCTGAACAGCCCACGCAATATCCTCATTACTCAATTTAAAATCACACCTCAATATTCGCTTGAAAAAGCAGGCAATACAGTAAAAACGGTGATCAACAGCTTAGATATTGATTTAGAAGCCACAGATAATGCGGGAAAATTCAAAGCACATCTGAATCAGAATGTACAATTACGCAATCGCCCTTTTTTACAAGAATAAGGCGATTCCAACGATGAAAACCCCCATTTATCAGCAAGGCATTGCCGCATTGGCCGTGACCCTTATCCTGACTTTAATCGCCACTATTTTTGTTTTATCCGCTAACAAAAACAGCTATATCTTTCAAAAAGCATCGGTTAATCACTATCAGCAAACTCAAGCTTTTGAAGCTGCAGAAGCAGGCGCACAGGCAACGCTATTACAAATGCGCCGCGATATTGAGGCCATTAACGCCAATCCAAATTACGACGGCATCATTTTAAAGAAAATACAATCAGCCCCTCCTCCTGCGCCAGGTACAAATAACTGTGGCTGGGATACGGTCATCGTAAATAGTGATTCCTACGATTATTCTGAGCAATTCAAAAAAAATAATTATCTGTTTTCAAAAAAAACCGTCAGCCTTTTTCAAAAAATTGGCTCGCTGGAAATCAATGCTGACAACACGGCCTGGCGCAGCAGCGTGGATTTAAAAAATGGCATCGTCAGCAGCGAAGGCTGCGCCGATGAAAGCAGCGATCAGAGCCCTTTTTGCGCGGATGCACGTAGCGATCAAACCGCCGCCGTCGTAAGACGGGGCTTTGACATTCCGCGCAAAGCCGAATTTAATCCCAAGAAAATAGCCCTCACCATCAAGGGATACGTGGATATGAGCGGCAGCATGACGCTGGATCCGAACTCAGGTCAGCCCAAGCCGCTGTGCAATGTTTCCAGCGGCGGGGAATTTGGCTATTGGGGCGCGCCGCTCAGCCCGGACAGCACTCATAACACCCCCTTATCGGCCCTGAGCAATGCCCAGCTTTTTAGCGCTGTCTTTGGAATGAGCCCAGCAGAATTTAAACAACAAGCCACACAAATTAATCCAACCGACAGCAGCGGCATAGTCAGCAGCTGCCCGGCCGCCACGGGGCTAATTTGGATTAATGGTGATTTCATCCCGCCAAAAAACTGCGCCATTGGCAGCAGCTATCCCCGTTTTGCCCCCGCCATTGTGGTGGTTGGCGGCACGGGCAGCAATGCACTTACAGCAGGGGGAACAGGCGGCAATATGGTATCGGACAGCCTATTGATTAACGGCATGCTGTTTACAAATCATTTTAGCGGCAACATTCAGGTATTAGGAGCAATGGCCGTAAATGGCAATATTGAAGGTGCTTTAAATGGCATTTTCGACAATACGCCGGGCGACTGTGTATATGGCCTGTGCGCGCAAAAACCTGGCACCGGATCAACCGGATCGATTAACGTTGCATACGATGAGCGCATGTTTATTGGTGCGAATGCCGGCGGCAATCTGAGTGGCAATAAGCTGGGTAGCTGGCATGACTTCTGCAAGGAAGGAAAATGCTAAGCGCTAAGCAAAACGGCTTTTCCATGCTGGAGATTCTGATCACGCTGCTGATTATCGGCATTGCTGCCCTCGCATTAAACGCCCTGCAAACCAACGCCTTAAAAAACAACAGCATCGCGCAAAATCGCAATGAAGCCGTGTTCCTTGCAGAGGATAAGCTGGAAAAACTTCGTCAGAGCAATCTTTGCCCGCGCAGCAGCACCACCTCTGGCGGACTAAGCGTCAGCGGCGATCAGGGCACAGGTAATGCAGAGCTGGAAAACATACAGCGGCAAACCGCCAGCTACCGCCGCATCACTCTGATTAAAGACATCAGCCAGCCCGCACAGCTAGCCCCCGATTTTGGCTGCCCACCGATTGCAAAAAACCCACCATCCGCCGCCACGTTGCCCGATCCGCAAAAACTCTACCAGGTTGAGCGTAGCGTACAGCTTGTTATCGACTGGCAGGATAGCTACGGCGAAACGCAATACATCACCCTGAGCAGCCAGATCAACTGGTCGTCACAGGGCGATTTACCCAGCCCACCCGGTGACGCCTGCAATTACGCATGGGTAGCAAAAAAAGATCTGCTCTGGGGGGCATGGGCTAAGTTTGGCAACAGCCTCTACCAGTGCACACTGGAAAGCGGCTGCCCCGGCAGCGATATCACACCGGATATGGCGGCAGGGCAATGGAAAAGGATAGGGGGGTGTTAGTCACTGATGTTCCGCAGTGATCGTATTTTTAGTGCCTTCGGCACGTTAATTTTGGTGCGGCATCCCCGCGAAGTATTTGATTTCTGAACGGCCAGAAATCCTAGTACGCAAAGAAGGCCGCCCCGACCAGCACGAAGGCCCCTCGCTGCGGATAATCGCCTCGGCGAAAAAGGCTGCTCGGGAGCAAGCCCGCTACCCCTTTTCCGAAACCCCGAGCCGCTTATTCCTCGCTTCGGCGTGCTTCAAGGGGGATTTAAGCCCCTTGCCACTAGCAGCGATACGAATCTTGACTTCAAAGGTTTTAAAACACTCAAATCTTACAAAACAACTTAATTAATGCCTTGTTTTTTCGTGAAACGCCGTAGCCTCCGTGTTTCAATATTTGGGTTTTTCTCGCATAACAGCCCTACACCCCTGCCTCCTCCAAAATCAGCGGTAGCATGGCTAAATCCACCTCGTGATAAAGATCCCCTCCGACCACTTTTACATTCGGCCCCACCTCGCATGCGCCCATGCAAGGCAGGCGAATTATTCTTATATTGGCGTGCATTTTTGTTGCCATTTCAAGGGCCTGCACCAGCGCTTCGCTGCCTCTGGCAGCGCAGGATGGCTGGCCGCTTAGGCGTCGATTTACACAGATAGCAATTGTTTTCATTTTTCACCACATATCAACACATTTTGGGATTAATATACGCGCCTTTCCGGCTTTGCCGTCCTATGTACAAGCAGGTGTTTTACTAAGGATTTTGCCATGCGTTTTTACTTCCCTATCATCATCATCGATGAAGATTTCCGCACCGAGAACACCAGTGGTTCCGGTATTCGTGAATTAGCGGCGGCCATTGAGGCCGAGGGCAGAGACGTAGTTGGTTATACCAGCTACGGCGATTTAACCTCATTTGCGCAGCAGCAAAGCCGTGCATCCGGCTTTATTTTATCGATTGACGACGAAGAGTTTGGTGGCGGCTCACCCGAAGAGACCCACGAGGCGCTCACCAGCCTGCGCAGCTTTGTAGCCGAAATCCGCCGCCGCAACCCGGATATCCCGATTTATATCTATGGTGAAACCCGCACCGCCCGCCACATCCCTAACGATGTGTTGCGTGAATTACACGGTTTCATTCATATGCACGAAGACACCCCAGAATTCGTGGCACGCCATATTATCCGCGAAGCGAAAAGCTATTTAGATACGCTGGCTCCGCCGTTTTTCCGTGCGCTCACCCATTACGCCCAAGATGGCTCTTACAGCTGGCACTGCCCGGGGCACTCAGGTGGCGTGGCTTTCCTGAAATCGCCGGTTGGCCAGATGTTTCACCAGTTTTTTGGTGAAAACATGCTGCGTGCCGACGTATGTAATGCGGTAGAAGAGCTCGGCCAGTTGCTGGACCACACAGGGCCCATTGCCGCTTCCGAACGCAATGCGGCGCGTATTTTCAATGCCGACCATTTATTCTTTGTGACCAACGGCACATCGACCTCCAACAAAATCGTCTGGCACTCTACAGTTGCCCCAGGCGATGTGGTGGTAGTAGACCGTAACTGCCATAAATCGATTCTGCACTCCATCATGATGATGGGCGCAGTGCCGGTGTTCCTGATGCCAACGCGTAATCACTACGGCATTATCGGCCCGATTCCAAAAAGCGAATTCGAGCCGGAAAACATCCGCAAAAAAATGATGGATAACCCGTTCGCCCGCGAAAAACTGCTGGCCGACCCTAACTTTAAGCCGCGTATTCTGACCATTACTCAGTCTACTTACGACGGCATTATGTATAACGTCGAAGAAATCAAAGGCATGCTCGATGGCGAAATTGACAGCCTGCACTTTGATGAAGCATGGCTACCCCACGCCGCATTCCACGATTTCTATGGTGATTACCACGCCATTGGCGAAGATCGTCCGCGTTGCAAAGAATCAATGATTTTCTCAACGCAATCAACACACAAGCTATTAGCAGGTTTAAGCCAGGCCTCGCAGATTTTGGTGCAAGACCCGGAAAACCGTAAGCTGGACCGTGATTTATTTAACGAAGCTTACTTAATGCACACCTCCACCAGCCCGCAGTACTCCATTATTGCGTCCTGCGATGTGGCTGCTGCCATGATGGAAGCACCTGGCGGCACGGCTCTGGTTGAAGAATCCTTAGTTGAAGCGTTGGATTTCCGCCGCGCCATGCGCAAAGTGGATGAAGAGTTCGGTGATGAATGGTGGTTCCAAGTTTGGGGCCCAGACGATCTGACCGATGAAGGCTTGGATCACCGCGATGCATGGATGCTTAAATCTGGCGACAACTGGCACGGCTTTGGCGATATCGCCGATGGCTTTAATATGCTCGACCCGATCAAAGCCACCATTCTGACGCCTGGGCTTGATTTAGACGGCAAGTTCTCTGAAACAGGCATTCCGGCCAGCATCGTCACCAAATACCTAGCCGAGCATGGCGTGGTGATTGAAAAATGTGGCCTCTATTCTTTCTTTATTATGTTTACCATCGGCATTACCAAGGGCCGCTGGAACACCCTTGTGGCCGCCTTGCAACAATTTAAAGACGACTACGATAAAAATGCTCCGCTCTGGCGCATTCTGCCGGACTTTATTGCCCAGTATCCGCAATACGAGCGCATTGGCCTTAAAGATCTGTGTCAGCAAATTCACGGTATTTATCGTGCCCACGATGTAGCGCGCCTGACCACCGATATGTATTTATCGAATATGGAGCCCGCCATGAAGCCCGCCAAGGCTTTCGCCAAAATGGCGCACCGTGAGATCGACCGCGTGGCGATTGATGAGTTGGAAGGTCGTATCACCGCCGTGATGCTTACCCCTTACCCGCCAGGCATTCCACTACTGATCCCTGGCGAAGTATTCAACAAAACCATCGTTGATTACCTCAAATTTGCACGGGACTTCAACAAACGCTTCCCAGGCTTTGAAACCTATATTCATGGCTTGGTTGCAGATAAGAGCAGCGGCGAAACCCGTTACTTTATGGATTGCGTAAGGGCTTAATTTACCTAGAAGCAGGGAGTGGGGGGCCATCCGCCCCCTGCTCCCCCACGCAACTCCTCTCCCCACCGCTCCTGCACCCCTGTCATCCCGCCATATTTCTGTACTCCATCGCAATCAAAGGCTACAAACAAGGAAAGCGATTTCCTTTTATATTCCCTGAAACCGGGGCTTTGCGATGCAACATCTGCCTTCCGAATTACAAATTCTGATTTACTTTATTGCCAGCTGCCTTATTCTGGGGATGCTGCTTTATTACCGCGTCCGAACCAGCCGCCATCGCTTATTTAACAGCATTTTGCTGCTCACATTCAGCTGTCTGGGCCTCTATAGCGCTCAATTACTGGAAAGCTACAATCTAAGCAGCGCCGCCAAAGCAGTGCATGAAACGTTTATGGTTGTGCTGGGTTTTGCCCTGATCCGCTACTGGGGCATGCTGATTTTTCAACTGATTGCCCCTCTGTTCCGGCTCAATCCACCCCGCATTCTTGAAGACTTACTCGAAGCAATCGCCATGCTGGGCTGGGGGTTTTATCGTCTGCACCTGGCAGGGCTGGAGCTTGGGCAACTGGTCACCACATCGGCCGTGATTACGGCCGTGCTGGCCTTTGCCATGCAAGACACCCTAGGCAATATTCTGGCAGGGCTGGCACTGCATCTGGACAACTCCATTGAGCAGGGCGACTGGATTAAATTAGGCGAACTCACTGGTCGGGTCGTCGATTTATCCTGGCGTGCCACCCGGGTTGAAACACGCAATGGCGAAACGGTAATGATTCCCAACGGCATGCTGATGAAAGGCCAGTTTCAGCTACTTGGCAAACGTGTTGACAAACCTCTGGCATGGCGGCGCTGGGTCTGGTTTGAAGTGGGGCTCGACACCCTGCCCACACAAGTCATGCTCTTAATAGAAAATGCCATCCGCGAAGCCGCCCCGCCCAATGTCGCCCAAGACCCCCCACCCTCCTGCTTATTAATGAATGTAGAAAAGGGCAACGCCCGCTACGCCGCACGCTATTGGCTGACCGACCTGCAAAATGACGACCCCACCGATTCGCAAATCCGCACCCTGATTGACGCAGTTTTACGCCGCAACAGCCTGCGCCTTGCTGCGCCGCAATATAAAGTGTTTGTTACCCAGGAAAACGAGCGCTACTTTGAAGGCCGCCACAAACAACATACGCAGGAGCGGCTGGCTGTGTTGCAAAAACTGGAGCTGCTCGCTTCATTAAAAGAAGAAGAGCTGCACACCTTAGCCGACAGGCTGCGCTTTACGCCCTATGTGGCAGGGGATGTGATGATACGCCAGGGTGAAAAAGTAGAATGGCTCTATATCCTGATCAAAGGTGAAGCAGAGGCATGGGTACAACCCACCCGTGGCGAGCGCAAATTATTTGCAAAACTCGGGCCGGGCAGTTTTTTTGGCGAAATGGGGCTGATGACCGGCGAAGCCATCCGCGCCACCGTTGTGGTCAGCACCAATGTGGAGTGCTATCGCATTGATAAAGAATCTTTCCAGCAGATTCTCTTATCCCGCCCCGAGCTGGCAGGCGTGTTCTCTGAAGTACTGGTCAAGCGTCAGGCCGAAGAGCAAATTCTGTTAAATGACGACAGCAGCATCATCCCACCCGTTGCCCGCTCAGAAATCCTTGCCAGACTGCAGCATTTTATTGGGCTGAATCGCGGGGCTTGAGTAAGCAGCAGATGCCCCCCATTGTTAAAACTCTTCCACTTGGAACTAAAAGAGCTAAATCTCAAACCACAGAGAAAACCTAAGTTTCTTAATGGATTTTCTCTGTAAAGCGCGGTGCTCGCAGTGGCTTCTGTGGTTGAAGGTCTTACTTGAAACATTAATTTTACTGAGGTAGGCCAGTTGGCCTATCACAGTAGCCATCGATTCTTTCCCGCATATAAAAACTCACATCCCCCCTCACTTGATCTCGCCCTGCCACGCCCCCATGTATAACGTAAGAACAAACTTTGGAGGTGTGCGGAATGCGTTTCGATAAACTGACCACAAAATTTCAGCAAGCCATAGGCGACGCGCAAAGCAACGCCAATGCCAACGACAATCCCTATATTGAGCCACAGCATGTGCTGGCTGCACTGCTGACCGACGTGGATTCCGGCACTTCTGCCCTGCTGGCCCGTGCGGGGGTGAATGTGAATCCGCTCAAAACGGCACTCGCTGCCGCGATTGATCGCCTACCTAAAGTCAGCGGTGGCGATGGCGAAATCACCGTCTCTAAAGAACTGAGCAATTTACTTAATCTGACAGATAAAGCCGCGCTTAAACGCAATGATCAGTTTATTTCCAGCGACTTATTCTTACTCGCTTTAAGCGCAGACAAAGGCGAAACCGGCCGTTTACTGAAAGAAAACGGGGCTAAAAAAGAAGCCATCGCCGCAGCGATTGATGCCGTACGCGGCGGGCAAAGCGTGGACAGCTCAGATGCGGATCAAAACCGTGAGGCGCTGGATAAATATTGCCTAGATCTGACCGAGCGCGCCAAAGCCGGCAAGCTAGACCCGGTGATTGGCCGCGACGATGAAATCCGCCGCGCCATGCAGGTATTGCAGCGCCGCACCAAAAATAACCCCGTACTCATTGGCGAGCCAGGCGTAGGTAAAACTGCGATTGTGGAAGGCCTGGCTCAGCGCATCGTCAATGGCGAAGTGCCTGAATCGCTCAAATCCAAGCGCGTTTTGGTGCTCGATCTGGCGTCTTTGCTGGCAGGCACTAAATACCGTGGCGAATTTGAAGAGCGCCTGAAAGCGGTATTGAACGAGCTGGCCAAAGACGAAGGCAACACCATTATCTTTATCGACGAGCTGCACACCTTGGTGGGCGCGGGTAAAACCGAGGGCTCGATGGATGCAGGCAATATGCTCAAACCGGCGCTGGCGCGGGGCGAGCTACACTGCATTGGCGCCACCACGCTGGATGAATACCGCAAATACGTGGAAAAAGACCCAGCGCTGGAGCGCCGCTTCCAGAAAGTGCTGGTGGGTGAGCCCAGCGTTGAGGCCACCATCGCCATTCTGCGCGGCTTACAGGAAAAATACGAAATCCACCACGGCGTAGAAATCACCGACCCGGCGATTGTGGCCGCCGCCGAGCTGAGCCACCGCTATATCACCGACCGCTTCCTGCCCGATAAAGCCATCGACTTGATCGACGAAGCCGCGGCCCGCATCAAAATGGAGATCGATTCCAAACCAGAAGTCATGGATAAGCTGGACCGGCGCATTATTCAGCTCAAAATCGAGCGTGAAGCGGTAAAACGCGAAAAAGACGAGGCTTCTAAAAAACGCCTCGCCCTGATCGAAGAAGAAAGCGCACGACTAGAGAAAGAATATTCAGACTTAGAAGAAATCTGGAAAGCAGAAAAAGCCAGCGTACTGGGCAGTCAGGCGATACGGGAAGAAATCGAGCGGGTTAAAACCGCCATGGACGCCGCCCAGCGCCGTGGCGAGTGGGACAAAGCCAGCGAATTGCAATATGGCCAGTTGCCACAGCTGGAAGCCAAACTCAAAGCCGCTGAAGCGTCCGAGGCCACCGGCGGAAAATTAAAACTGCTGCGTACTCAAGTCGGGGCAGAAGAAATTGCCGAGGTGGTTAGCCGTGCCACGGGATTCCCGTTAGCCGCATGTTGCAAGGCGAACGGGCCAAACTGCTAGCCATGGAAAACGCCCTGCAGCAAAAAGTGGTCGGGCAATCCGAGGCCGTTCGTTTGGTGTCCGATGCGATCCGCCGCTCCCGCGCAGGGCTTGCCGACCCTAACCGCCCTTACGGCAGCTTTTTATTCCTCGGCCCCACCGGCGTGGGTAAAACTGAGCTAACCAAGGCGCTGGCAGAATTTTTATTTGATTCGCCCGATCATCTTATTCGCCTTGATATGAGCGAATTTATGGAAAAACACAGCGTATCCCGCTTAGTGGGTGCGCCTCCGGGCTATGTGGGCTATGAGGAAGGCGGCTACTTAACCGAAGCGGTGCGCCGCAAACCTTATAGCGTCATTTTGCTCGACGAAGTCGAAAAAGCGCATCCCGATGTGTTTAATATCCTGCTGCAGGTACTGGACGATGGGCGTTTGACCGATGGACAAGGGCGCACGGTGGATTTTAGAAATACCGTTATCGTCATGACCAGTAATCTGGGCAGCCAGCAAATTCAGGCCATGGCAGGCATGGATTATCCGCTGATCAAAATGGCGGTACTTGCCGAAGTACAGGGCCATTTCCGACCTGAATTTGTGAACCGGATTGATGAAATGGTGGTGTTTCATTCGCTGGATCAGGCCGCGATCAGAAATATTGCACGCATTCAACTCAATCGCTTGCAAAACCGCTTAGCCCATATGGAAATTGAGCTCAGCGTGACGGATGCTGCGCTTGATTTGGTAGCTGCAGCAGGGTTTGATCCGGTTTATGGGGCAAGGCCTTTAAAACGCGCCATTCAAACTGAGATTGAAAATCCACTTTCCAAAGCAATCCTAGAAGGTAAAGTCAGCGCAGGCCATCTGCTCACGATTGATGCCGACAATGAAACGCTTTGCTTTAAGCAATCTCATTAAATCTGCAGCACTTAACGGCATTCTTCGGAATGCCGTTATTTTATTGCCGTGCAAAACCATCAGTAAGCATCTTCCTTTCAAAACAAGCCTGTTTTATATTCCAATAACTCGTCAGAAAATGGTACTTCCGTAATCAAATACTCAACAATTATCAAAATAATAAGATAAGCTTAATGATCGAATTCCCAAAAAAATGTAATGAAGCAAGCACTTACATTTCTGACATCCCCTAAGGCCGCCAAGGCCTTCTTGCTGCTGGTCCTTTATCTGGGCATTGGCTTTCTGAGTATTCAATTTGCCATGCTGCCCTCAGAAAACTTTGCCGTTATTTGGTTTGCTGCGGGCTGTGGGCTGGTTCTGATACTGGAGCTTGGCAAAACGGGAATTCCTTTTGTTTTAGCCGGCAGCGCCATCCTGAACACCCCCACCTATTATGTTTTTTTGAGCCATGCGGGCATGAATCATGCATTGCCCCTATCTATTATTTTAGGTCTTATCCCCGCAGCCATTGATACTTGGCAAGCCGTAATGGCCGCCAATGCATGGAAAGCTTTTATTGAAAAGAATCATCACCCGCCATTACAAACCCCCGGAGATCTTCCTTATTTCTGGCAAAAAATCTGTTTTATGCCTGCACTGATCAGCATGACACTTTGGCATTTACTGTTGAGCTGCAGCAATACAATCCCCTACAACGGCTTATTTTCTAATCTTCAACAAATGTTATTACTGATTCTTGGCGATACTGCGGGTATTTTTGTCATTACCCCTATATATGCCTCATGGAAATCAGGTGCGTTAAGAAATATAATCCGCCCTGCATCACCCTACTTCGCCACCATTTTACTGATTGTTGGCCTTGGATTTATGGTACACAATTATTTAATGATGCTGGTTTTGCCGGTTTTATTATTAATTGCCATTCATTTCAAGCTAGCTGGAACATCGATCGCTTTATTTATTGTATTTACCCTATCGGCCATTGGAACGGTCTTTCAGACAGGGCCTTTCCTCCACAATAATTTAATGATTACTTTCATTAATTTACAGCTTTTTCTTTTTCCCCTCGGGCTGACACTGCACTATCTGGCTCTTTTACAAGAGCTGCTCAGCCGAAGCCAAATGCAACTTGAATCTGAAGTGGCAAGCAGAACGGAAGCATTAGCCGCAGCCAATTTGCGCCTCGAAGAATTAGTCACCACAGACGAGCTAACGGGTGTAGCCAACCGAAGAGAATGGCAGCGCCGCTGCGATGAAGCCATAACCTATGCCCGCCGCTACCAGCAACCCCTGTCTATTTTATTAATTGATATTGATCACTTTAAAAATGTAAATGATCATCACGGCCATTTAGCCGGGGATTTAATACTGAAAGAATTATGCCGAATATGCACCACAGAATTACGCGCCACAGACAGCTTTGCCCGCTGGGGAGGCGAAGAATTTGTCTTGCTCTTGCCTGGCACCACACAGGCAGAGGCTATGCTCGCAGGTAATAAATTAAGGCTGGCAGTAGAAGAGCAAGCGCAAATTGAATTTGAAAACAAAAATATCCGTATCACCATCAGCATTGGTGTGGCTATGCTGGAAGACACCGACCCCAGCCTAGATTGCCTGCTGAACCGTGCTGATCAAGCCATGTACGCAGCAAAAGCAGCAGGCAGAAATCAAGTGCAATGCGCATTAAGCAGTGCATATTTTGCCAGCCGTTGAAGCTGTATGCTAAGGCCAAAACAGCAACAACTTACTTGATACTTATACAGATTCAAAAGAGTGCGCCATAATTAAACTCTGCCTTTTACTTGGCTCAATCATGCTTACCCGCTTTCGCCCCCGCTCCCTAGATATCCTCCACAATTATAGTAAAAGCCAGCTGTTGGCCGATATCACGGCTGGAATGAGCGTGGGCATTGTAGCGCTTCCCCTTGCTATGGCCTTTGCTATCGCCAGTGGGCTAACTCCCGCAGCCGGGCTGACCACCGCCATTATTGCGGGCTTTCTGATTTCACTTTTGGGTGGATCAAAAGTACAAATAGGTGGGCCCGCTGGGGCATTTATTGTAGTGGTTTACGCTATTGTTCAGCAGTATGGCTTAGGTAATTTGCTTTTAGCGACCATGCTGGCGGGTGTATTTATGTTTTTACTTGGCCTGCTCGGCCTTGGGGCATTAGTACGCCATATTCCCGTTTCAATTGTGATTGGCTTTACCAATGGAATTGCGGCCTTAATTGCTTTATCTCAGCTTAATGATTTTTTTGGTTTAAATATTGACCATCTTCCTGCTGAATTTTTTTCAAAAACCAAAGCAATTGGGCTGGCCCTGCCTCATATTCATTTGGCCACACTAAGTATTGGCGTATTTTCGCTGGCCATTCTGATTGTCTGGCCCAAAATAGCCAGGCATTTACCTGCGGGTTTAAAGCAAATTCCTGGCAGTATGATTGCCCTTTTAGCAGGGACTTTACTTTCTCAATGGCCGGAGCTGAATGTGGCCACCATAGGCAGCCGCTTTGGCGATATTCCATCGCAGCTCTCCTCTCCCGCTTTTCCTCAATTCACCTGGCACTCCCTTGCCGCTATTATTCAGCCCGCCCTGACTATTGCCGTACTTGGCGCAATTGAATCATTACTTTGCGCGCGCATCGCTGATGGCCTGATCAATGACCGCCACGACCCCAATCAGGAGCTGATGGCGCAGGGCATTGCCAATTTTGTTTCGCCCTTATTTGGCGGGTTTTGCGCCACCGGCACAATCGCCCGTACCGTCACCAATATTAACAGCGGGGCCTGTAGCCCTGTTTCGGGCATGGTGCATGCCTTATCTATTTTGCTGATCATGGCCATTGCTGCGCCATTTGCCAAGCTGATTCCACTTTCCACGCTCGCTGCTGTATTGCTCTATGTGGCTTGGAATATGGGGGAATGGGCCGAGTTCCGGCGTTTGCAACATTTCACCGGCAATTACCGCACCATTTTACTTTCTACTTTTATTCTCACCGTGGTCGTAGATTTAACTGTAGCAATGGAAGTTGGCTTACTGCTTGCCTGTGTTTTCTTTATTACCCGAGTATCCAGCCTGACTCACTTAAAAAAAGTGGAACTACCCGAATATTTGCAAGGCAAGGCAGACCAAATTGAAGCATGGAGTATTCATGGCTCCTTATTTTTTGGATCGATTGCCAAAATAGAAAGCTTACTCGATCCACATAAAATCCAGCCCGACCTGCTGATTTTAGACTTATCTTCACTCTTAAATATGGACACCACGGGGCTTGAGGCCTTAGAAACACTGCAGCAGCAATTACACCATCAGGGCGCTTGCCTGATGATTTGCGGCGCGGGCATTCAGCCTCATTCACTGATTCACAGATCCGGGTTTTATCAGCACTTAGGTGCAGAATTTTTATTGCCCGATCTGCAAAGTGCCTGGCAGCGAGCAGATCATTTTCTCAAAAAAACACATGCAGATCATCAAGAAAACAGCGAAAAAACGCATCGTCACAATGTGTGATTTAGTCACTCATTTGTACTATTTATCATTACAAATTCAGAAATCATTGTTAAAGTGCCTGTCGCTTTTCTATGCAAATAGTCTTATAAATACATAGGCATAGCACTGAAATCCGCTTTTTATCCCCAAACGGCCTCGTTTTTTGGCCATTACAAGGAGATGCATGAATACAAGTACCCGACCCCGCCTCCATCACACCTTAAGCATGCCGGTGTTCTTACCCAGCATGATTTTAATTGGCATATTGCTCGCCATTTGCACGCTTAATCCTCAAGCTGCAGAGCAAATCTTCTCGCAAGGCCAAGCTTGGGTTACACAGAAATTCAGCTGGTTTTATATTCTTTCTGTCGCTATTTTTGTCATCACATTAGTCGCCATTGCCTGCAGCCCTTACGGCAATATCCGTCTTGGCCCGGACGACGCCAAACCTGAATACAACTTTACCTCCTGGGTGGCCATGCTGTTTGCCGCGGGCATGGGTATTGGTCTGATGTATTTCGGCGTGGGCGAGCCCATGCAGCATTATTTATCACCACCACTGGCCCAAGGCAGCACCATGGCTGCCGCCCGTGAAGCCATGACCATGACCTTTTTCCACTGGGGCTTTCATGCTTGGGCGATTTACTGTTTGGTTGGTCTCGTCCTGGCTTATTTTGGCTTTCGCTACAATCTGCCGCTAACTATCCGCTCCGGCTTGTATCCGATTTTGCGCGACAAAATCAATGGCCCTGTCGGCCATGCCGTCGATGTATTTGCCCTTTGTGGCACTATTTTCGGGATTGCCACCACGCTGGGCTACGGCATTTTGCAAATCAGCGCTGGCTTACATTCGCTCACCGGCTGGGAAACCTCAAATCTGCACTTTCAGTACGGCCTGATTGCCGTGGTGATTGGCCTTGCGGGCTGGTCTGCTGCATCGGGTCTGGATAAAGGCGTGCGCCGCCTGAGTGAGCTTAATTTAGGGCTCGCGATTACCCTGATGCTGTTTGTTTTATTTGCAGGGCCAACGCTGTTTTTGCTTGGCGCATTTGGCGACAATATCGGCCATTATTTTTCCAGCCTCGTCGAGCTGACTTTCCGCTCTTACACCTATGAGCCTACGCAAAAAGAAGGCTGGTTCAGTGGCTGGACGCTGCTGTATTGGGCATGGTGGATTTCATGGTCGCCATTCGTTGGGATGTTTATTGCGCGTATCTCCCGAGGCCGCACCTTACGTGAATTTATCATCGGCGTGATGCTGATTCCTGCCCTGTTTAACTTGGTATGGATGACCATTTTTGGCAATACCGCGATCTGGCTGGATATGCATACAGCTGCTGGTGCGCTATCGCAAACCGCTGGCAATGTGGATGCACTGCTGTTCAAATTTTTTGAATACCTGCCGCTGGTGAAAGTCACTTCATCGATCACCATCTTGCTGATTGCCGTGTTTTTTGTCACCTCGGCTGATTCGGGCGCTTTTGTGCTCAATACGATTGCCACCCGTGGTGCAGATAAATCACCGGCCTGGCAAAGCCTATTCTGGGCGGGCTTACTTGGCGCTACAGCCGCTATTTTACTGACTGCCGGTGGTTTAAAAGCGCTGCAAGCCGTCACCTTAATTGCCGCCCTGCCGTTCACGGTGATTATGCTGCTGCTCTGCTTTAGCTTGTGCAAAGGCTTAGCGGCTGACCGGCAGCATTTTTCTCAGAAGTTTTCTCCAAGCACCACCTTCTGGACTGGCCAGCATTGGCGCACCCGCCTTACACAAATTCTGCATGAGCCGCGCTTAAGTGATGTTGAAAAATTTATCGCTAAAAGCGTGCAACCTGCTCTGAATGAAGTGGCTGCCGAGCTGCAAAAACAAGGCCTGAGTGCTTCTGTACTTCTTGGCGAAGATGGTGCGGTTTCTTTGGTTGTGCCACAAGCTAATCTGCGTGACTTTGTTTACGGCGTGCGGCCTTTAAAGCAGCCGGTAGCAACATTTGCGCTACGCGATGCATCGCTGCCCATGTCGAGCAGGCCGCATCACTATGTTCCCATCACCTTCTTTGAAGACGGCCGCCAGGGCTACGATGTGCAATATATGATTCAGCAAGAGCTGATTGCCGATGTACTTAAACAATACGAGCGTTATTTAAGCCTGGTGCAAAATCAGGATACGCATCTGCTCAATAGCGCCCCCGGGCACACTTAAACCCAGCCCGCCGACCATAACGCCCCGCTTGCGCAACAAGCGGGGCGTTATGCCATTTAAATACCCAAAAACCATAAGAAAAATGCCAGCCGGCTTGTACATGTAAAAATTGACAAGCACCGCCTAAGTGGTTAAATTCCGACCACTAAAGAGGAGAGAGTAGCTAGGGAAAACCCTAGTTACCGCCGAAGGCGCAACGCCCGCGAACGCTCAGGCAAAAGGACTCTTTGGCATCAACACTCTGGAGAGCGGCGTGAATCGCCCACCGAAGGGGCTAACAAAACGGATCGTCATGAGCCGTTTTGGAATCTCTCAGGTACCAAGGACAGAGGGGCCGCTGCATAAACCAGCCAGACTTGGCTCGCAGCGCTATGCCCGAGAGCGCCATGTCCGCCCAACTCCACACTACCCCACTCAATGCTGCCCATCGTATTGCCAACGCCCGTATGGTCGATTTTGGCGGCTGGGACATGCCCGTAAACTATGGCTCGCAGATCGAAGAACACCACGCTGTTCGCACTGACGCAGGCATGTTTGATGTAAGCCATATGCGTGTGGTGGATATCAAGGGCGAACAAGTTCGCGCCTTCCTGACTCGCGCCATTGCCAATAATGTGGCCAAGCTTAAAGTATCCGGCAAAGCGCTCTATTCTTGCTTACTTAACCCACAAGCCACCGTCATCGACGATTTAATCGTTTATTTCTTTACAGAAGATTACTTTCGCTTAGTGGTGAACGCTGGAACAGCAGATAAAGATATCGCATGGCTGCAACAGCTTAATAGCGACTGGAATACGGGTCTTACTATTACTTCCCGCAATGATTTAGCCATTTTGGCCGTACAAGGCCCGAACGCCCGCGCTAAGGTTTGGCAAGTTCTGCCAGAAACCCAGGCCGCCAGCTCAGACCTCAAGCCTTTTAACGCCGCCCAAATTGGCGAGGTGATGATTGCCCGCACGGGTTACACCGGTGAAGATGGCTTTGAAGTTGTTTTACCTGCCACACAAATTGAAAACTTCTGGAACCAGCTGATTGCCGCTGGCGTTCGCCCATGCGGCCTTGGCGCGCGCGACACGCTGCGCCTGGAAGCCGGTATGAATCTGTACGGCCAGGATATGGACGAAACCATCAACCCGCTGAACGCAGGTTTGGGCTGGACCATTGATCTGGTTTCCGAACGCGATTTCGTCGGTAAAGAAGCCCTCATCGCCCAAGGCCAGACACAGCAATTCCTAGGTTTATTGTTATTGGATAAAGGCGGCGTACTGCGCGGCCATCAGCGAGTGCATACCGAACACGGTGACGGTGAAATCACCAGCGGCACCTTCTCCCCTAGCTTGCAACAATCCATCGCCATGGCGCGTTTACCGCTTGGCGTGGCCATCGGCGACACGGTACATGTCGCCATTCGCGATAAAAAACTAGCCGCCCGCGTCGTAAAAATGCCTTTTGTACGCAATGGTAAATCACAACTTGACGATTAATCACAACTAGAAACACTGCCAAATCTTTGAACCACAGAGGACACAAAGAGCACAGAGAACCACTGAGAAAATCCAATTAAGCATCTCCATACTGGTGAGATCAACCTGACTAAGGTAATGCTTTTTTCTCTGTGAAATTCTGTATCCTCTGTGCTCTCTGTGGCGTAAGGTTTGGCTCAAACATCCGCACACACCTCTTGGAGCAAAAACATGTCTATCCCAGCAAATTTGAAATTCACTGACACTCACGAATGGCTTCGCCTGGAAGCTGATGGCAGCATCACCATCGGTATTACCAACCACGCGCAAGAAGCGCTGGGCGATATCGTTTTTCTGGAGCTGCCAGCAGCTGGCACTCGTTACGCTAAAAACGACGCATGTGGCGTGGTTGAATCGGTTAAAGCCGCCAGCGATATCTACGCGCCACTGGCGGGTGTCATTCTGGAAAGCAATGACGATTTAACCAATGCACCAGAGCAAGTCAATACCGACGCTTACGGCGCATGGTTATTCAAAATCACCCCAGACAACGCAGCTGACCTCGATGCCATGCTGAGCGCTGCCGATTACGAAAAAGCCATCGGCTGATCGCTTCTGCTTAATCAATCCTAAAACCCAAATCTTGAAACACGGAGAACACGGAGAAAACCTTCGAGAATTTCTCCGTAAATCTCCGTGTTCTCCTTTTCCCCTGTGGTTAAAGACTTGGGTTTGATGGGGTTTTGACCTTTTGCCTTGTACACTTTTACGGTTGCCGCCATGACCACTGCATCTCTTAGCCATCTTGAAGATCACGCCGCTTTTGTAGCCCGCCATATCGGCCCTAATGCTGCGGAAGAAGCCGCCATGCTGGCCACGCTGGGCTACGCAACACGCGCTGAGCTGATTAAAAATATCGTTCCTGCGGCCATTGCCCGCCAGGATGCTTTGCCGCTGGGTGAATTCACTCAAGCCAAAAGCGAAGCCGAGGCTTTAGCCAAGCTAAAAGCCATTGCAGGCAAGAATGTGCTCAAAAAGAGCATGATTGGTCAGGGCTATTACGGCACCCACACACCCAGCGTGATTCTGCGCAATATCTTAGAAAACCCTGCCTGGTACACGGCTTACACACCATACCAGCCAGAAATCAGCCAGGGCCGTCTGGAAGCCATTATTAACTTCCAGCAAATGATTACCGATATGACCGGCATGGCCATTGCCAACGCGTCGATGCTGGACGAAGGCACGGCCGCAGCCGAAGCGATGACACTCTTGTTGCGTATGAGCAAAAGCAAATCGACCATTTTCTATGTCGCCGCCGATGTGCTGCCACAAACCCGCGAAGTGATTGCCACCCGCGCAGCACCGCTGGGTATTGAAGTGCGCACAGGTCTTGGCGAAGCAGGCGACGGTTTTGGTGTACTGCTGCAATACCCTGGTGTAAACGGCGATGTGCCGGATTACCGTGCACTGGTCGCTGATTTACACGCCAAGGGCACTTTAGTGGTAGTCGCCGCTGATTTGCTGGCGCTCACCCTGCTGGCAGCGCCCGGCGAATGGGGTGCAGATGTGGTTGTAGGTAATAGCCAGCGCTTTGGTGTGCCGCTTGGCTTTGGTGGCCCGCACGCTGGTTTCTTAGCCACACGCGATGAATTCAAACGCTCGATGCCAGGCCGTCTGGTTGGGATTACCATCGATGCGCAGGGCAAGAGCGCTTACCGCCTAGCCCTGCAAACCCGCGAGCAACATATCCGCCGCGAAAAAGCGACATCCAATATCTGTACCGCGCAAGTATTGCTCGCCGTGATGGCCAGCATGTATGCCGTTTACCACGGCCCGAGCGGCTTAAAACGCATCGCGCATCGCGTGCACCGCCTAAGCAGCATTCTGGCTGCAGGCCTGAAGCAACTTGACATTAACGTCTTAAACGACAACTGGTTTGACACCCTCACCATTTCGGTAAAAGACGCTGCGGCCATCCACGCTCTTGCCCATGCTCAGGGCATTAACTTGCGCCAAATCGATGCTACAACGCTGGGCGTTTCACTGGATGAAACCAGCACCCGCGAAGATGTCACCACCTTATGGAGCATCTTTGCTGCAGGCAAAACCCTGCCAGCGGTAGATGCCATCGACGCAGAAATCGCAGGTGCATTACCTGGCGAATTGCTGCGCCAGACAGATTTCCTGACTCACCCAACCTTTAACCGCTATCACTCCGAAACAGAGATGATGCGCTATCTGCGCAGCTTGGCAGATAAAGACCTAGCACTGGATCGCACCATGATTCCGCTTGGCTCTTGCACCATGAAGCTCAATGCGGCCAGCGAAATGATGCCGGTCACCTGGCCAGAATTTGCCAATGTGCACCCATTTGCGCCCAATGCACAAACTGCGGGTTACCGCGAAATGATCGCCCAGCTGGAAGCCATGCTGTGCGCGGCAACCGGCTACGCCGGGGTCAGCTTGCAGCCGAATGCCGGCAGCCAGGGTGAATACGCTGGCCTCTTGATTATCAAGGCTTACCACGCTTCGCGTAACGATTTAGCGCGCAATATCGTGCTGATCCCGGCTTCTGCACACGGCACCAACCCTGCTTCTGCACAGATGGCAGGGCTGACCGTGGTCGTGGTGGCATGTGATGAAGCCGGTAATATCGATCTGGCCGATTTACGCGCCAAGGCCGATAAACACAGCCAGAATATCGCTGCGATTATGATTACCTACCCAAGTACGCACGGCGTGTTTGAAGAATCGGTCAAAGAAGTCTGCGAAATCGTGCATGGCCATGGCGGCCAGGTGTATATCGACGGCGCAAACATGAACGCCATGGTGGGCCTGTGCGCACCTGGCCAGTTTGGCGGCGATGTCAGCCACTTAAACCTGCACAAAACCTTCTGCATTCCGCACGGCGGCGGCGGCCCGGGTGTTGGCCCAGTGGCTGTGGCAGCACACTTAGTCCCATTCTTGCCTAATCAGCAAAGCAGCGGCTACTTACGTGGTGAGCAAGGCATTGGCGCAGTCAGCGCAGCGCCTTACGGCTCAGCCGCGATTTTGCCTATCTCATGGATGTATATCGCCATGATGGGAAGCGACGGGCTGAAAAGCGCTACCGAAGTGGCCATTCTTAACGCCAACTACATCGCCAAACGCCTCGCGCCTTTCTACCCTGTGCTTTACAGCGGCCACGATGGCTTGGTGGCGCACGAATGTATTCTGGACCTGCGCCCACTGAAAGACGCCAGCGGCATCAGCAATGAAGATGTGGCCAAACGCCTGATGGATTACGGTTTCCACGCACCCACCATGAGCTTCCCGGTACCGGGCACACTGATGGTAGAGCCAACCGAGAGCGAATCAAAAGTCGAACTCGATCGCTTTATCGACGCCATGATTGCTATCCGCAGCGAAATTGATCGCGTAGTCAGCGGCGAATGGACATTGGCAGATAATCCGCTAGTCAACGCACCGCATACGGTAGAAGTGTTAACGGCCGAAACGTGGGAGCACGGCTACAGCCGCGCGACTGCTGCATTCCCGCTGGAAAGCATCAAACGTAATAAATACTGGCCACCCGTTGGCCGTGCTGACAACGTGTACGGCGATCGCAACCTATTCTGCGCTTGCCTGCCGATGTCTGATTACGAATAAGCCGCTTTTAAAGCCTAAAGCAAAGGCCATCCGCAAGGGTGGCCTTTTTAATTCAAACCCGAATTTGCATGGTGAAATCAACACCGCTGCAGCCTATACAACCCTTCAGACTGCAGGCTGCATCGCAGCCATTTAATTAGCTATATTGCAATGAATAACAACATGAATGTGGAGTGCGAAATGCAATTAATGCGTCTTCTATTGTGTGCAGCTTACCTATTAGCAACCGCTGCAGCAGCAGCCCCGCTTAAGGCCGTTTTTATCCCCAAGGGGTCGACACAAATTTTCTGGAAAGAAATGGCGCGTGGCGCAGAAGACACGGCAAAAAATTTGCATATTGAAATGGTCTGGCGAGGGCCCAGCCAGGAAGATGGGGTTGATGCCCAAGCCCGCATTATTGATTTTTATATTCAGCAAAAATACTCAGGCATTATTTTAGCGCCCAATTCTACGGCACAACTCGATAAACCAATTCGTGAAGCCATCAATAAGGGGATTAAAGTTGTTATTGTGGATTCTCCATTAACAGGGCAAAACACCCTGCCCTATGTAGGCACCAATAATAAAGAAGCTGGCGCGCTGGCTGCTGCACAGGCCGCTAAAGATTTTCCGCAGACAAAAAAAATATTACTGCTTCGGTATTCAGCACAACATGGCTCTACCGCAGAGCGAGAAAAAGGATTTTTAGAGCATATCCATAAACTACTGCCCAATGCAGAGGTCATTGATACGCAATATGCTGGCATTACGATGCAAGCTGCCGAATCCAGTGCAAGTGCCATTCTGAGCCGAATCCCGGGCATTGATCTTATTTTCACCCCCAATGAATCGAGTACAGAGGGTACAGTACGTGCACTTAAAGCTAAAAACCTTACAGGCAAAATACACCATTATGGCTTTGATTTTAATCACAAAATTAATCAGGCAATAAAAGACGGCAGCCTGAATGGTGCAGTCATTCAAGACCCTTTTTTAATGGGGCAAAAAGCCATGCGCACCCTCTTTGAATTACTGGAAAAAAAACAAACCCCCGCCCTACTGGAAACGCCCGCGATTATGATCACCACAAAAAATATAAATCATCCGGAAATCCGGCTAAAAACCGATCCATTTCTAAAACTCTATCCCAGATAATAACGATGGCAATAAACAAGCATCTGCAAGCAGCCTGACCCGCTTAAGGGGCCTCAATTGATTTGATCAGACAGAGGAAGAACCCAGGAATACTGCGAATAAACCTAGGGTGTCTTCCGGCTTTGTCATTAAGACTTAAATATCGGCGTACGATTTGCCGCTTTGCTGCGGCCATCTAATTCCGCAATCAATACCGGTAATTTGGCTTTAGCCGCCTGCTTTAGCTGATCACTGGCTTCGGTATACACTTTGGTGCTGCGAAACCAATCTGCGCTGATGCTGTCACCCAGTCGATCTGAAATCAAATGCCATGCATAGGCATCAACTAGATTATTTTCTTGCAGATAAAGCTCAGCAATAATCCCTGCAGAGCGGATATTCCCCGCCACCAATGCATCTTTGAAGGTAGATTTAGCCTGATTGGCATAGTCAGTTTGCGGATCATAATCAGGGTTTTCCGGGTTTTTATTTAATTCAAAATAATACTTTTCACCCAAATGCACCATGGCATAAGCATCCCCCGATTTCGCCAGCTTTTTTAAGCTTTGCAAATCTTTCGTTAAATAATCGGCAGGCACCATATAACCTAAAGCTTCCATCTTTTTACGCCGAGCAGCTTCTTCTGGGCTTATCACTTCTTTATCCGGTGTATTCATGGCGGTATTCAGATGCGGGTCGGTTTTTACTTCGTCGTTACTTAAATCAATCCTTTTATCTTTAGAAAAAGGCGATGCTTGCAGCATGGCAGACTGGCTGATGTTTTTATCTTTTGCCTGTAAAGCAGCTGTAGAGATTGTTTCAGCGTGATCGGGCTCTGCCGGCGATTTCACGGTCGCAACTAGGCTGGATAAAACAGCAGCAGGTGATTGCCAAAAAGAGAGAATCACGCCACCGGCTAACACCAGCATGAGCAACAGAATTGGTTTTTTCATATTTTGCCTCACTCCATTCTCTCTGATATCTAGCATCAGATATCAGAGAGATTATTTTAATTAATTATTTTGGCAAATTATTAAAACACTTCAGCAAATCACCCTGAGCATAGCCCCAACGCGTAAACGCATCGCGCTGGGCTGGCGTGCCATGCGTGCTGTAATCCGCGGCCGCCCGGGCGCTGCTTACGGCGGCTTCCAGGAAAGACTGATAGCCCAGCTTATTCACGGCATAGCGAATAAATGATCCGCCATTGCAATCCGCTTGCAACTCCATATAAGGCGCTTGCAAGCGAATATTATTAGCAAACTGAATGGAATGACCCCATTCATGGGCCAATACCATTTTGGCTGCGTAATTACCGTGCTGGCTTTCCTGAGTCTGCAGAAATTGTGTGCCCACGCTGATAATAGAAGGGCCACAGGCCATCGCATTCGGGCTTGGTTCACCACAAGCACGTTGGTCGGTATAAATGGTTGGCCGTGCATAGCGGCCTTTTTCCTGACTTATTTCAGAGCCAGTTTTATTGATGTAAGTCTGATTCACCGTAACTGCATTTACAGCTTGAGTCAGGCCTAAGCCCATTACAAGTGCAAAAGCCATGCGAGCTTGCTTTGTCATCGTTATCTCCATTTTTTACTGGTTGCTTATTGCGCACGTTTCGTTTTGAAAGCAATTAACCATTAAGAATCAATCACTTTCTGCCACAGATCATCAACCGCATGACATTGCCATGTCAAGATGTGAAAAATAAACCCATATGAAACACAACAATAAAGCAACACAAATATTACCAACGCATACGCAGGCCTTTTTATTCCTATCAGGCACTCCCCTCTGCCACTGCAAAACACCACCCAATATGGCTAGGGTCTGCTGACGCTTCATTCACAATGGCCCTGAGGCGGAAAATGGCTAGGCTTAAAGCAGGACTGAAACTTTCGATGAACCTCAATGGTAACGGCTACGACAATGCCCTAATGGCAAGCTTTTTTTTGGGGGGTATAAAAAGCCAAGCCAGCGTTTTATCTTTTGTACTGGAAGGCTTTGAAACGACAGAAGTAGACGCATTGCTCAATAATGAAGGCATTGCAGTGCGCTCTGGTCATCATTGTGCGCAGCCTGTTTTGCGGCGTTTTAGGCTGGAAGCCACCGTGCGGCCATCTTTGGCTTTTTATAATCATTGCGGCGATATTGATACGCTGCTTGCCACCCTGATCAAGATCCAAAGTGGCCGCAGCAAGTTGTAATGCATTAAGCGGCCCCCGCAGCAGCGGGTGTCGTTTTACTCCAGACTTCTAGCCAGCATCAGCAGCATTCCCGCTGTCGCCCCCCACACCACACGACCATCATGCTCTAAGAAATGAGTAAAGCCGCGCTGGCCGTTGCGCTCTATCATCCGGCGCTCAAAACGGCGCGTATCCAGTAAAACAGAGAGCGGCAGCTCAAAGACATCCGCCACCTCATCAGGATCTGGCATTAAATCAAACCCCGGCTGCAACACCCCCACTACGGGCGTCACCCTGAAACGGCTGATGGTGAAATATTCAGCCAGGCTGCCCATCACTGCCACCCGCTCCGGCGAGAGACCAATTTCTTCCTGCGTTTCACGCAAAGCCGTGGCGATTAAATCTGCATCCTGCGTTTCATACGCCCCGCCCGGAAAACTAACCTGGCCGGCATGGGTAGAAAGATGCGCCGCACGCTCAGTAAACAAAACGGTGGGGCCATCAGGATGCAGCACCAGTGGGATCAGCACCGCAGCCTTACGGCTTTCCGGCATCACCTCTCCGCCCAAATCACCTGCAGTGATATGTGTTGCTGCATCCAGTTTGGATTGCAGCCATGGGATCATTAAACCCGAGCTTGGCAAAATCACGACAGTACCTGTTATTTTTGTTATTCATATTCTGAAAATACCGCTTAGCGCATCAGCGCTCACGTAAGCGCTGCCCAACAGCACTGCCTAAAGTCAGAATCTTCGCATGATACGGCCATGCATCATCTAATGCTTTTTCACGCCCGGTCTGCTCTACTTTTTTGCATAAATCGGCTAGGGACTGCGCCCCCAGCTGAGCGGCCGCACCCTTTAATTTATGGGCACAGCTCACCACGGCATCCCCGTCGCCCGACTCTATCACCGGGCCTAGGTTGGCTAGGCACTCATCCAGTGTAGGCAAAAACAATTGAATCAGCTCATCCGTCATGTCCATACCCAACATGGTTTTTAAATCTTCAAAGGTATGGTTAATACTAGCCATTTCTTTATCCAGCTCTTCATTACCCGCAGGCGAAGTCATATGATCTCCATTCAGAGCATTAGCAATCTGCCCCTGTGACTGATTGAAAAAAAACCGCGACAAAACACGAATCAATTGTTCAGCACTAATCGGCTTGGCAATAAAATCATTCATGCCCGCCTCATAACAACGATCTTCATCGGCCTTAAACGCATTAGCGGTTAAAGCAACTACAGGCACCTGGCTTTGCGGCCCCGCCAATGCACGAATCAGCGCAACCGAGGTATAGCCATCCATTTCCGGCATCTGGCAATCCATAAAAACCAAATCGTAATTGCCTTTCTGAACCTGATTAAGCGCTTCTAATCCATTATTTGCGACATCCACTTTACAACCCAGCTTTTTCAGCATCATCATGGCCACTTTCTGATTAATCAGATTATCTTCAGCCACCAGAATATGTAAATCCATGCCTTCTATTTCATCTGCCAATAATATATCAACCTGTGAAGACGTACTTTCACCACGCTGTAAACACTCTTCAATACAATGCCGCAACTGTTTTTCCTCTGTAAACTTCGCCAAATAAAAATCCAGCGGATTAACCTTACGATGAACCTCTTCTGCTCTGCTCAAAATCAAATGAATAATTGGCAAGGCAGCTCCATTTAAATGAGCATGAATACGGAGACTTAAATCAACGGCTTCAAAACGCTCATCCATCATCACAAAGGCAAATTCTGTACCGTCCTGATTTAAAGCGGCCATGCCCTCTTCAGGATCAGTATAACAATGCGCATGCAGCCCAAGCCTTTCCAGATTGATCGCAAGGGATTCGGCATATGCAGGAAAAGGCTCTAACACCAGCACTTTACGCCGCTGACTAGACACTGGTACCGGAGGCGCAGCATCAACAAGAGTAAAAGGCACTTCAATCCAGAAATTAGCCCCTTCACCGGGCTGACTTTCCACACCAATTTGCCCATCCATTGCATCAACTAGGCGTTTACAGATAGATAAGCCCAAGCCAGTACCGCCAAATTTACGCGTAGTTGAATTATCTGCTTGGGTAAATGGGCTAAATAATTCATTTTTCACCTGATCAGATAAACCCAGCCCCGAATCTTTTACCTCAATCCGAATCATAACGCGCTGCAAATCAATCACCTCACACAATACACGGGCAATAATATCCCCATCCCCTGTAAATTTAATCGCGTTGCTCATTATATTAACTAATACCTGACGCAAACGAGCAGGATCCCCCATTAAATGCTCAGGCACATCAGGGGAAATAAGACATGCAATTTCTAATTTTTTTTCATACGCTCTTGGTGCAGAAAAAATAAACAGCTCTTCAATAATATTCCGCAAATTAAATTCAATACATTCCAGCTCTAGCCTACCTGCCTCTATTTTTGAAAAATCCAGCAAATCATTCAAAAGTGATAATAAAGAATGGCCAGCCGTATGAATTGAATCAACCAACTCCCGCTGTTGCGGGCTAAGCTCGCTTTCAAGCACTAAAGATGAAAATCCCAATACCGCATTTAGCGGGGTACGAATTTCATGACTCATATTGGCTAAAAAATCACTTTTAGCTCGGCTTGCTGCTTCCGCCAGTAAAATGGCAGCTTGTAAGGCTGCCTCATTAATTTTTCTTTCATGAATATCAATATTCACCCCAAGCATACGCAAAGGCTTACCGTCCTGACTAAATGAACTGACCCGCCCCACGCTTAAAATCCAACGCCAGTTTCCATCCTTATTTTTTACTCTGAATTCAGCGGCACAAATAGCCAACTCGCCACTAAAGTGCGCCTGCAATAATTTCCGGGCAGCAAGCACATCATCAGGATGCGTTAAATCAGACCAGCATTCTAAGTGTGCAGGCATTTCTGCCGGATCATAGCCCAGTATTTCTGCCCATTGCCCGCCAAATAAAACCTCATTATTGCTGATATTCCAATCCCATATTCCGAGACCGGCACATTGAATGGTTAAATCCATTCTCTTTCTGCTTTCATTTAAGGCGGCTTCATGTTTCAAAATTTCAGTAATATCTTCGTGCGAACCAACCATTCTAACCACTTCGCCTGATTCATTTTTCAAATGAACGGCACGGCTGCGCACACTGACCCAATGCCCTAATTTATGTTTAAAACGCAAAGTCACTTCAAAGCGATCCATCGCCCCCTGATTAAATTCATGGGTTAAATGTAAAAACCGCTTTCGGTCTTCCGGTTCGATCAGCCTGTCCCATGTGGCAAAGTTGTTTTCTAATTCATCATCTGCATAACCAAAATTTTCTTTCCACTGGGGAGAAAACCACACCTCGCCCGTTTGCATATTCCAATCCCAAATCCCTTCTTTAGCAGCCTGCGCGGCCAAAGAAAACCGCTCACCTGATTCACGCAATGCATATTCAGCCTCAATCACACGGCTCATATCTAAATCAATGCCAATAACCCTTTCCGGCAAGCCTTTATCATCCAGAATTAATTTTCCATGCGTAGAAATATAACGCAGTGATCCATCAGGCAAAATAATTCTGAGTATTTCACTCAGCGATTCGCCGCCATGCAACATGGCATGCATCGCACCATCAAACTGAATAATATCTGCACGGCTGATACGGGCAGACCAGCTGGCGTAATCAAGATAAAACGATACGGGGTCCAGGCCATAAAGCGCATACATGGCGCTATCCCAGCTGATTTTATTCTCATCTAAATGCCATTCCCATGTCGCTAATTTTGCAGATTCAACAGCCAGACTTAACTGCTCTTTGATTAATTTTCCTTCTTCTGAAACGGTGGTGACATTAAGCAGACACATTATTTTATGATGATTCAAAAAATAAATAGCATTTAATTCAACACCAAAATCAATCCCATTCAGATCAAGTCCTTTCAGAACAAGTGGAGGATTGGTCTCGCTAGGCGATTGATTTTTTTCCGCACTCAAAATATAGGATTCAAAATCATCATAATTAAAATCAAAAAACAACCTAAACACAGGCTGACCACACACATCCGCGGCCACCTGCTTAAAAAGAGAAAGTGCATAGTGATTGATGTTGAGCACTAGGCCCTGCCTGTCCACAATAAAACCAGCTCCGGGCATGGCATTCAGCATAAGCTCTGTTTCTTTATCCTGAATTTTCGTTCTATTTTCTTCATCAATTTTATTTTTATTTACTATTTTTTTATTTAAAACCACATAATAAACTACTGCGCACAACAAACCCATCAGCACACCCAAAACCACGATCCACACATAATCATTTTTCAGATAAAATTGATCAAAAATCTGCTGACTAGATATTTGCAAAGCGAGTTGTTTACCCCCATAATCAAACACCACTTCGCGCTGATAAAGAGAAATACCATTTTCCGGTGGGTTTATATTACTCCGATACAAATTAACAGGTATTTTTTTATTATCTAAAATACTTAACTCACATTTAAACAAAGCACCATATTCACAATCAACACTTTCCATCATTTTTTTTACATCTACAGGCATATAAACATATCCCTGAAACAGGCCATGCCTGTCAAATAATTTGCTACTATTTTTATCCGTTAAATACCAAGGTAAAAAAATTAAAAAATCCGCCCGATGTAATTTTGATAAGCGTTTTGAAACAATTAAAAACGCTTGGTCTTTGTCTGCTGATGATTGCAGTTTTTCAAACAAATCTGTATATACAGAAAAATCATAGCCGCGAATTTCTTCTTTAAAAAAGCCGGGCTCCAGTGCTTCAACAATATATGCATCTGTATTTGTGCCGGAGATTTCAGCCATTTTTAAAGGCGTACTTGCAAATTCATTTGCCCATTTTTCCTGATAACGGGCTCGATCTTTATCCGCCACCCATCTAAGCAGGCCAACAGATAAAGCACCTGCATGTGTAGCAGGCAAATCTAACAGCTGCACAGTGTATAAAAACTCAGGCTGTGCCCCTCCTTTTCCGGTAAATGCACCTGCACGCCGCAAGCCCTCATCCAATGCGTTGATATGATTTTGCACAGCGGAAACATAACGGGCGCTCATTTGCAAAAACGCAGCTTCTGCCCGCTCCGCATCTAGGCGATAGGAAAAAAAAGCAAAGATAACGCCGATCAGTATTCCGGCCAGCCCAAGTAATACAGGCCCAAGCATTGTGCTTTTATTCCAATTTAACCGATGCAAAAATGACTTCATTACTCGCTGACTCTGTGAATGTTTGTTTTACAAACTGCACCCAATATGAAAAGCCCAAGAAACAATGGATCATTTCTGCCCAAGGCCGCTTAGCGGCACCTCTAAATGCAGCAAAGCCCGCAGAGAAGTACAACAATTTATGACTTATCAATATAGAGAGCACCAGGGCGGCTTGCCAGATAAAGGCCAAAAATCATGACAAAAGCATTGCGCTCCCCGTAATAAAAGCCCGAAGCCGTGGGCATATATATTTTCACTTCAGCAAACCTAAGTGATTTATGCGTGTTTACACAGGCTTTTCGCTGCAATGCCACAAATATCTGTGTATTCACCTCGCAGTCGGGCGAAATATTGGGGATAATTCCCTATTCTCTTTATTCCTTGGTTTTCGCCACGATGCCGCGCAAGATTCTCGTTACCTCAGCCCTTCCCTACGCCAACGGTGCGATTCACCTTGGCCACCTTGTTGAATATATCCAAACCGATATCTGGGTGCGTTTTCAAAAGCAGCGTGGCAACCAATGCCATTACGTCTGTGCCGATGACACCCACGGCACGCCGATTATGCTGCGCGCTGAAAAAGAAGGCCTAACGCCAGAAGCACTGATTGCCCGCGTACACGGTGAACACACCCGTGATTTCGCTGGCTTTCATGTCAATTTTGATAACTTTTACTCGACCAACTCGCCAGAAAACCGCGAGCTGGCTTACCGTATTTACGGCAAATTAAAAGAAGATGGCAAGATTGCCAGCCGCACCATTAACCAGCTTTACGATCCGGTTAAAAACATGTTTTTGCCTGATCGCTTTGTGAAAGGCGAATGTCCGAAGTGCGCGGCTAAAGATCAGTACGGCGATAATTGCGAAGTGTGTGGTGCAACTTACAGCCCCACCGAGCTGAAAAACCCTTACTCGGCCGTTTCAGGAGCAACGCCTGAGCTGCGCGAATCAGAGCACTACTTCTTTAAGCTGGGTGAATGCGAAGACTTCCTAAAGCAATGGACCACCACGCCCGGCAAGCTGCAAAAAGAAGCCTCCAACAAGATGCAGGAATGGTTTGAAGCGGGTCTTTCCGATTGGGATATCAGCCGTGATGCGCCTTATTTTGGCTTTGAGATTCCGGATGCGCCAGGCAAGTATTTCTATGTATGGCTCGATGCGCCGGTTGGCTATATGGCCAGCCACAAGAATCTGTGCGATCGCTTGGGCTTAGATTTTGACAGCTATTGGAATAAAGATTCCGATGCCGAGCTGTATCACTTTATTGGCAAAGATATTCTGTATTTCCACGCGCTATTTTGGCCAGCCATGCTGGAATACGCAGGCTACCGCACGCCAACCGCTATTCACGCCCACGGCTTTTTGACCGTAGACGGCGCAAAAATGAGCAAATCGCGCGGCACCTTTATTACCGCCGAATCCTACCTGAAACATCTGAACCCGGAATGGCTGCGCTATTACTTTGCCGCTAAATTAGGCAGCGGCGTGGATGATCTGGATTTGAACCTAGAAGACTTCAGTGCCCGGGTTAATTCGGATCTGATCGGCAAATACGTCAATATCGCCAGCCGCGCCGCGGGCTTTATCAGCAAGCGCTTTGAAGGCCGCTTGCACGATGGCATTTTCACCGCCACCGATTACCCGCTGATGGATCGCATCGTTGCACTGCAAGGCCAGTTGCAAGGCGCAGGTGAGAAACTGGCTGCACTATATGAAGCGCGGGAGTATGGCCGGGCGATTCGCGAAATCATGACGCTAACCGATGAAGTCAATCAGTACGTAGATAGCGTAAAACCTTGGGCGATGGCGAAAGACCCAGAGCAGAGCTTGCATCTGCACGTGGTTTGCAGCTTTCTGATCAACGCTTTCCGTATTCTGACTATTTACCTCAAGCCGGTACTGCCTAAGCTAGCGGCAGATGTAGAGCAATTTCTGAATGTGGCGCCATTTACCTGGAGCGATGCGCAGGTCTTGCTGCTCGATCACACCATCGAAACTTACCAGCACTTAATGACCCGTATCGATCCAAAAGACATTGCCGCCATGGTTGAAGAAAACAAGCAAAATCTGGAAGCCACCGCACCTGTGGCCAAGCCAGATTATGAAATCCCGCCGATTGCAGAAACCATCAGCATCGATGATTTTATGAAAATCGATCTGCGCGTAGCCATGATTACCGAAGCTAAAGCTGTAGAAGGCGCGGATAAACTGGTGTCCTTAACGCTGGATATTGGCAGCGAGACCCGCCATGTGTTTGCTGGCATCAAAGCAGCCTACAAGCCGGAAGACTTGCAAGGCCGCATGACGGTGATGGTGGCAAACCTTGCCCCGCGCAAAATGAAATTTGGTGTATCTGAAGGCATGGTACTGGCTGCCGGTGGGGATGGTGGTTTATACATCCTCAGCCCGGACACCGGCGCTAAGCCTGGCATGCGCGTGAAGTAAAGCGCGAGTAAACCGCCATTCGTGGCGGTTTTTTTTGCTGATCATTCCTTTTGGCAAAATTTCGGTTTGAGTACTCAAGCTCTCTGCGCCTGAAACTGGCTGCACATGCAGAGTATTTTTTTTGCCTGACCCAGCCCCAACTCAAAGAGCCCTATGCTAAAACGCCTCTTATCCATCAGCCTCTTACTGTCCAGCCAAGCTTATGCAGAGCAGGGCGACACACTGATTCAAAAACCTGCCGCATTTAAATTGGGTTTTGAAACCATCACCCTGCCAGATGATGAAAAGATGGGCATGGTGGGTGGCAGCTATTTAATCGAGACACTGCCCGGCCTCTATCTTGGCCCCGCAGCCTATGGTGCGATCACAGGCGAGCGTGGCGGTTTCTTTACCGGTGGTGGCGAAATCACTTACCGCCTTCCTGTGAGCAAAGAAATCAGCGTTGATAGCGGCTTTTATCTGGGCGGTGGTGGCGGCGGCGCGGCAGGTGTGGGCGGCGGGCTGATGCTACGCCCGCATATCGATTTGCTCTGGGATTTTGGCGGTATTCGCGCGGGGCTTTCCGCATCAGAAGTCCGTTTTCCAAGCGGCAACTTCAGCAGCCGCCAGCTGGGCGTGATGATTTCTGTAGACGATACATTCAGCTACAGCGATGCCAGCCGCATCGGCCAATACCTCACCGCTACCCGCCGGGGTGGCGTAGGTTTTGATCGCATCGCCATTGTTGCGGCGCAATCCAAGCCACAGGGCAATAGCGTTAAAACCACCACGGGTGCAGCAGCGCCGGACAGCACCTCTTATGCGGGTTTTTTAATGACGCAATCGCTGAATAATGGCTGGTTATGGGGCGTGGAAGCCGCAGGTGCAGTGAAAGGCTCTTCCGACGGCTACGCCGAAGTATTAGGCACTTTCGGCTGGGAATACGCCTTTAACTCTGCCCTGCGTGCAGGCACGCGCGTATCACTGGGCATGGGGGGTGGCGGTGCCGTAGATACGGGTGGCGGCGCTTTGGGAAAAGCAGCGGTATTTGGCACTTATCAAATCAGCCATGATCTTGATTTGACCTTAGAAACGGGTCTTTCCAAAGCCTTTGACGGCAGCTTTAATGCCCGCTATGCCAGCCTGCAACTCGGCATGGCCCTTGATCACCCCCATGCAAGCAACGATATTCTGAACCGGATTGAAGGCTGGGAATGGGATGCCAGCATGCAGCACTACACCAGCGCAGCCCGCCGTGATGGCAGTAAACGCAATATGCAAAACATCGGCTTTAAGTTAAACCGCAAGATTGACCATGGTTTTTATCTGAGCGGTCAGGCCCATAGCGCCTTAAGCGGCGGCGCAGGTGGCTACTCGGTTGGTTTGATCGGTACAGGCTGGGAAAGCCCGGAAATCATCAGCAAATTACGCCTTAGCGCAGAAATGCTGGTTGGTGCGGCCGGTGGTGGCGGAGTGGATTCAGACGGTGGAGCCATCATGCAGCCTATGGCCTATGCCAGCTATCCAATCAGCAATAACTGGCAAGTTAAAGCGGGGGCGGGCGTAGTTAAATCATTCAAAGGCGAGCTAAACAGCCCCGTACTTGATTTATCAATCGGCTACCGCTTTGGCCTGCCACGGCGCTAAGTGCCAACACTTACCCAGCCCTAGCCATGAGGCCTCAGTTTTATGCTGTTCAAATAAAACCATAAGCCTCATAGCGCGCAAAACTTCACGTAATACTGAAAAAACCAGGTATATGCAGGGCAGATGATGTGCTTGAGAAAGTTTCATCCCGAGCAAGCACAAACGCATGAGAAACATCCTTCGCAGCAAAAAGGCCGCAATAGCATTGCGGCCTTCGCAAACCTTTTTATTCAGGTGTTAATGCCTTGCCGCAGGCAGCTGTTTTAATACTTCATTGGTAAAATAAGGCTCGTCTTCTACCCAGAATATATAATCCAAGCCCAAGTAATTCTGGGCAAATTTCAGCATATCATCCACTGTATTTTTTTTGCCAGTCTTAGGGTTAATCTGGCGAAGATTGCCATCCTGTACCGCCATGCCTTTAAGCAGTTTATTAGGATAAGCTTTGAAAAAGCCATAACTCTGCGCCATATGACTTTTGCGGTAGGGCATTAAATCTGGCCCGCCAACTCCCATATTCAACGATTGAGCTAGGGCAAATAGCCCGCGCATATAGCCCTTATCATCACCAGGCAGCCATTCATCCGGCAGAAAGTTTAAATAAACCATGGCGGTAGATTGCTTAAACGATGCCGCCAGCACGCGCATATTGTCGCCAATCGCATCTACATAGGCCTTAGGGCTAAAATCTTTAGGAAAAGTCGTTGTGCCATCGGCATTTTCAGTGCCGATATCAATTGAGCTTTCGCTAAAATTAATCCCTGCAATTTTGCCATCAAATTCACGACCCAATTGCCGGATAAGTTTTTGATAGCGCTCTCGCACGGGGGGCTCCCACATTTTGGCCGACCAGCCATATTCATCATCCGTGACCGGCTTATTTGGGTCGCGCTCGGGTGCACTTAACATGCTTTGCTTAATCACACCGCCTTTAAAAACAGGATCTTGTCGCAGATAATCAGGTACATTCACACGCGGTGTGAATGATTTTTCCTGCAGCTGAATCCAAAGCTTTTTATTCATCGAATTCAAATAAATGAGATCTGCTTTAATCGCGCTAAAATCGTAATGATCTTTACTTGGCTCCAGATCCCGCCATGTATAAACAATTTGCGCCCCACTAAAACGCGGATCAAGCAGGCCCTTATCCGCCTTAATATTTTCACCACCCGCCTCGCGGTGATTAATATAAATAAAATGCTGCAAAGTGGACGCGGCAGCAAAAGCTGCCGGACTCATAAGCAATAAAACCAGCGTAAAATTGAGAAACCGGCTTAGCATAATGACTCTGCTCTGGATGAAAGTTGCTCAAGTTAACCTGAATACGCCAGAGCAGATACCCAGATTATTTACATATTCTGAATAAATCTTTTTTTGCCATTAAATGAATCCGCAGGGTGATGCCATGCCACTACCATGCAATAAAATAGAACTGCTTCTAAACTTTGACAGCGCCTATTCCAAACTAATCAAAGAGCTCGCCACCCTAGCGGAGCAAGATACAAGATTGCCCGAAATAGAAGGAGAAATATCAGCGTGCGATCTGCTTGCCTATCAAATAGGCTGGGGGCAGCTTTTATTGCAATGGGATAAAGACGAGTTACAAGGGAAACCCGCACAAATGCCTGCGCCAGGTTTTAAATGGAATCAGCTTGGGCTGCTCGCCCAAAGCTTTCATACCCGCCATTGCAATTTATCACTCAGCCAATTAAATACAGAATTTGCCGAATTAGCCGGGCAAATCCGGCAATTTATTTTGGACAACGAAGAAAGCACGCTGTTTGAACAGGGCCACAGGAAATGGGCCGGGGACAAATGGCCTATCGTAAAATGGATACAGGTCAACACCATTGGCCCCTGGCAAAGTGCGTGTGCAAAACTGCGCAGATGGAAAAAACATCAGGTCCTGCCTGCTGCTGAGCACACCAGCGATTCTGCCTCTGCAAAACCATAAAAACGCTCGCCCATCACCCGCCAGGTTCCTGCCTCACGCGCCTCAATAGCAATATCGCGCAGGGTGCCCATCACAGCCAACATTGGGCAAACGCCAAGACTTACTCGACGAACACCTGCTGCAAACAGGGCCGCCGCAGATGGCGCGCCAGGCATGGCCATGACGCTGATGGGGCCGTTTACCAACTGGCAAAGGCGAGTCAGCACGGCCACGTCAACAAGGCCAGGCACAAAAACCATATCTGCCCCAGCAAGCAAGTAGGCATTCGCCAGCTCAACAGTCATCAAAAAGCGCTCTTTCTCATCCACACCTAGGCACAGTAAAAAAGTGTCGGTACGCGCATTAATCCAGAGTAAATCTCCCGCCGCCTTGCGGGCCGCGCGGATTCGCTCCACTTGTGCGTTTAAATCAAACAGCCCCGATGAGCCATGCTGACGATCTTCTAAATTCACCCCCACAGCCCCCGCCGCAATCACTGCCCTGATGGTGGCTGCTACCGATTCGGGCGAGTAGCCATAGCCTGCTTCAATATCCGCCGTCACTGGCACATTCACCGAGCGGCAGATGGCCGCCAGCTCGCTGATCATCACCTGCGGATCAATTTGTTCGCCATCTTTAAGCCCACGCGAATAGGCGATACCGCCGCTCGTTGTGCCAATAGCCGCAAAGCCCGCTGCGGCAAAAACCCGCGCACTGCCTGCATCCCAAGCATTAGCGAGTAAAAATTGACCCTGTTCGTTTAACTGACGAAATTGTTGAGCAAGCTGCATGGTGTGTCTCCTAAAAAAACCGCATCTTGCCGTGAAGACGATAGCAAGACTGGCGCTTTTCGGACGCGAGCATAGCGGCCAAACAGTTCAGCAGGCGCAGAGAGCGGCGTGAAGCAGAAAAACCTAAATCTTGAACCACAGCGTAAAAAGAAGAACTCAGAGGACCACAGAGAAAACCCACCTCACCTTGGATTTTTCTCTGTGCTTTCTGTGGCTCAAGGTTTTGCTCGTGGATTTACTTCAACTACGGGCATTCACGTCCACCCAGCCTGTCACGTCCGAAAACAGCTGGCCCGCTTTAAATTTGCCTGTCATGATTTCGCCCATGGAACTCGATCACGACATTTGCTACAGGGCACTGGCTAGCCGCGATGCGCGCTTTGACGGGCGTTTTTTTATTGCAGTTAAAACCACACGCATCTATTGCCGGCCCATCTGCCCTGCCCGCACGGCAAAACAAGAGAATGTTTTATTTTTTCATACCGCAGCCGAAGCACAGGAGCTTGGCTTTCGTCCCTGCTTACGTTGCCGGCCAGAGGCCGCCCCGCATTCTGGCGCCTGGCGTGGCGTATCTAACTCTGGGTTTTCCAATACGGTAAGCCGTGCACTCAGGCTGATCGAAATGGGTGCTTTGGACGAAGGCTCTCTGGCCTCGCTCGCCGATAAATTAGGTATTGGTGAGCGCCAATTGCGCCGCCTATTTGAGCAATATGTAGGCGCATCGCCGCAGGGTGTGGCGCAAACACGGCGCGTGTTACTAGCCAAACAGCTGATCCACGAAACCGCCATGCCCATTACCGATATTGCTTTTGCCGCTGGCTTTGGCAGTGTGCGCCGCTTTAATGAAGTCTTTCAGCAGCTTTACCAGCGCCCACCCAGTGATTTACGCCGCGATAAACAGGCTGGGGCATCGACTGGCGTCACCCTGCTGCTGCGCTACCACCCACCTTACGATTGGCAAGCCATGCTGGCCTATTTATCTGCGCGTGCCATAGCTGGGCTGGAGCTCGTGGAAGATGGCATTTATGTGCGATCCATCAGTATCCATGGGGTGCAGGGTTTGGTATCGGTGCAACAAGCAAATAGTCACGCACTGGCAGCCACTATTCATTTCCCCAACTTGGCCGCCCTGCCACAAATTATTGCCCGCCTCAGAGCGATGTTTGATTTAGCCGCCGACCCAGACATGATTAATCAGCAATTAGCCCTCGATCCACTCATGAAAAAACTTATCGCCAAACGCGCAGGCCTGCGTGTGCCAGGCGCTTGGGATGGTTTCGAGCTAGCTATCCGTGCGGTACTCGGCCAGCAAATCACCGTCACCGCCGCTATTAAACTCGCAGGCAAAATAGTGGCTCAATATGGCGAGCCATTAGACACCCCCGATGCGCAGTATCCCTCTTTAAGCCATGTATTCCCCACAGCGGCCATCTTAAGCAAGGCAAATCTCACAGGCATGCCACAAAGCCGCGCCAACACCATCTCAGCACTAGCCGCAGCCTTTGAAGCGGAGCCTGGTTTACTTAGCACGGGTAGTAACGTTACCGAGACCTGCACCAAACTACTCGCCATTTGTGGCATCGGTGACTGGACCACCCAATATATCGCCATGCGCCAATTGCGTGAGCCAGATGCCTTCCCTGCCAGCGATATTGCCCTCATCAAAGCCATCACCCAATTAGAAGGGCCATGCAAACTCAGCGCCAGAGCCGAAGCATGGCGACCTTGGCGAGCCTACGCGGCGCAGCATCTTTGGACAGCGCTTGGGGATACGATCGCTTAGCACGGTAGGTTGGGCTCACGTTTTATCAGCCCAACGATGTAATAAAGAAACCCATGTACAATATCGAAGAGCAAATATAGCCGGTGAAATGAATTTTTACCGTTAATCTCGCCGATAGGAAAAACGTTTTATTAGTTGAGCAAGTAGATTTATTGCGAGAAACAATGCAAAAAATCCGGCAACGTCACCCCTTTAATATTATTGCAATCATGGTTTTTCCCGATCATTTACATGCTATTTGGCATTCACCTTTTGTAAGATGCTGATTCTCCATTGCGCTGGGCTTTGATTAAATCCGCTTTTTCTCGGTCGATACAAAAAACCGAGACCATTCGGAAAAGCAGAAAATTAAAACGTGAGCGAGGAATAGGGCAACGCCGTCATTGGGAGCATTTAATCAGAGACGATGGCGATTTAGAAAAACATGTTGCATATATTTATTTTAATCCAGTGAAGCATGGATATGTCACAAAGGCGGTTGATTGGCCTTATTCATCAATTTACAGAGCGATTAAGCAAGGTGATATCGATGAAAAATGGGGTACGTATTTTTCCAGTGTTAAACATTATGGAGAGCGATAAATTATTGGGTTGATAATGCTTTAACCCAAGCTACCGGGCTTGAAGTCTGTTTAGACAAGGCCAAGTGCTCCCTTTTCTATTTTATAAATCAGACAAACTGCCCCAACGGCACCCCCAATGAAATGGTGGTATTCGCAAATGCCTCAGCATGCTGATGTGCATGCTCAGACAATAGGCGAAGCAGCACCACTTTGCCTAACTCTGTACTAGATAAAGCGCCTACATCGTGGCTACCAATCACCTCCACGGAAACCACAGGCCAGCCTGCTTTGGCATAAAACGCGGCCAATGGCGGATCGCAAGTAAACAAGGCAATGTCAGCATGGCTATTTTCAATACAGCGCGTTGCTGCACTGACGACTAAGCTGCCTAGCCCTTGATTTTGATAATCAGGATCGGTTGCAACACAACTCAATGCAGCCATGCGAAAGGTCTGCCCAACATGGCTAAGCGTTAAATGCAGCACCGCAGCATAGCTCAGCAGGCGATTAGCCCGATATATAAAACAGGAAAGCGCATCCAGCGCCGAATCGTGCTCCTCTGGCACAATTGCGCCCTGAGTGGGGGCAGGCGAACTTGGCCATACACGATGCATCAACAAGGCAATATCCCACCGCACCTGATCGGAAGTCTGCCGGTAAGGCAGCATACTAAGTAAATCAGATTTCATGACGCTCACAAAATTAAAACTCCCAATATTCAATAAAACTTAGACGATAAAAGCGGTTAAATTAATTCATCAATATGCATATTATTTGCAGTGTTTTATATATTTATTGAGGTAAAGACAACTATTTGTAAAGAATGACTAAAACAACTTGAGCACCTCATTTGTAAAATAAGGCTCGTCTTCTACCCAAAAAATATAAGCCAAACCTAAATAATTTTGACCAAAATCCAGAATATCGTCCACGGTATTTTTTTGCCCGTCTTAGAGTTAATCTGGCGAAGATTGCCACCTTGCACCGCCATACCTTTACTAAGCACTTAGGATAATCCTTAAAAAAGCCATACGTCTGCGCCATATGGCTTTTACGACAGGGCATTAAATCAGGCCCCGCCAATTCCCATTTTCCGCGATTTGTCCAAAGCAAAAAGGCCACGCATAGAGCCCTTATCATCACCCAGCAGCCATTCATTTGGCAGGAAATTTAAATAAACCATGGCAGTGGACTGCTTAAATACCCAAACCAACACACACATATTGTCGCATAGGGTCTTGCAAAAGATAGGCAGGCACATTGGGGCTGAGCGAGAAACACTTTTCTTGCAGCTGAATCCATAGTTTTTTATTGATCGAATTCAAATTAACGATATCTGCTTTAATCGCACTAAAATCATAATGACCTTTAGTTGGCTCAAGATCGCGCCATTTATAGACAATCTGCGCCCCACTAAAACGTGGATCAAGCAGGCCCTTATCCGTCTTAATATTTACACCGCCCGCCTCGCGATGATTTATGTAAATAAAGTGCTGCAGAGTGGGCGCGGCGAAAGCCACGAAACTCATTACAGATAAGAGCAACGTTAAACACAATAATCGCTTTAGCATAAATACTGGGCACTCAATAATGAATACTCAATTTACTCGAACATGCTGCAGTAAGAAGCCAGATTATTTACACTTAATAAACAAAACATCAATTTGTACCGTCAAAAAAAAATCGTCATGGCAATTCTAATTAAAACTGTACTTACTCATTAATTAGCAACACCATCATGCACTTAATCAGTCAGCCCCTCTCCACCTTACCGATCGTCCCCTTTGCGCCCTTCCAATATACCCCGCATGGGTATATAGTCATCTCTAACAGGAGGGGAAAAATGACTTCAGAAATCCAACTTCGTCTTGGTGGCATGACCTGCGCAGCGTGTGCGGCGCGGATTGAGAAAATCCTTAATCGCCAGACCGGGGTCGCAGCCGAGGTGAATTTTGCAACCGAAACCGCGCATATCAGCAGCAGCGACAAGACCATTACCGCCGAATCGCTGATCGCAACAATTAGCCGCGCAGGGTTTACCGCCGAGTTAGCCAGCACCCCAGCGGCCTCAGAAAAAGATGAGCGCTGGCCACTGCTGATTGCCGCCCTCTTAAGCCTGCCACTGATGGCCAGTATGTTTAGCCCAGATCATGCCGAGCTATTACCTCGCTGGCTGCAAATGCTACTGGCTACGCCGGTGCAGTTTATTTTGGGCTGGCGCTTTTATCGTGGTGCGTTTTTTGCGCTAAAAAATGGCGGGGCAAATATGGATGTGCTGGTGGCACTGGGCACAACCATGGCCTATGGCCTCTCTGCCGTCGTCACCCTGATGGGCATGCATGAGCAACATGTCTATTTTGAAGCAAGTGCGGTGATTATTACGCTGGTGCTGGCAGGAAAATGGCTGGAAAGCCGCGCCAAAAAGAAAACATCGGGGGCGATTAGCGAACTGTTAAAGCTGCAACCTAAAACAGCCAGGGTAGAAACAGCGGAAGGGCTAATCGATTTGCCGATTGGCCAACTCAAGCTTGGCGACATCGTAATTGTGCGCCACGGCGAAGTGATTCCCGTCGATGGCGTAGTCATCGAAGGCCAAGCCGCAGTAGATGAAAGTATGTTGACCGGCGAAAGCCTGCCCATCGAAAAAACCACCGGCAGCAAAGTGTTTGCTGCCACCAAAAACAGCAGCGGCATGCTTAAAATCCGCGCCAGCAGCGTGGGCAGCAAAACCCAGTTGGCCGAAATTGTGCGGCTGGTGGCCCATGCCCAAGGCTCTAAAGCGCCGATCCAGCGACTTGCCGATCAGATTTCCGGCGTGTTTGTGCCCATCGTAGCGGCGATTGCCGTACTGACTTTCCTAGGGAGTTTTTGGTATTGGGGTAGCGCCGTTACCGCAATGATTCACGCCGTAGCCGTTCTCGTCATCGCCTGCCCTTGTGCGCTGGGGCTAGCCACGCCCACGGCAATTTCTGTAGGGATTGGCCGTGCAGCACAACAGGGTATTTTATTCAGAAACGCTACAGCACTGGAGCATGCAGGCAAAATTGAAATGCTGGTGGTAGATAAAACCGGCACGCTGACCACGGGACAAGCCAAGGTCGTGGAGATCATCAGCTTGCAAACTGATATCGCCAAAGAAGATTTACTGCAACTTGCAGCCAGCCTAGAGCAAGGATCGGAACACCCACTTGCCCATGCCATCTTGGCGGCCAACACGCGCGCCCTCTTGCCTATCAGTGACTTTGTCGCCGTAGCTGGGCAAGGCGTAATGGGTAAACTCGCCGACGGCAGTGAAGTCAAGGTTGGCATCCCCAGCTGGGCAGGCGAAATGCCTGAGAAAAACACCCAGCCACACACCTTGGTGAGCATCGCCAAGAATGGCGTTCTGCTTGGGCAGATAGCACTGGCCGATACACTCAGAGCCAGCTCGGTGGAAGCCGTTAAACGTTTGCAGGCAATGGGCATTGAAGTGGTGATGCTGACCGGCGATCAGCCTGCCACGGCCGCCGCCATTGCCAAGGCCAGTGGTATCCGCCAGCACCAAGCTTTAATGCGCCCGCAAGACAAGGCCGCGTTTATTCAGCAACAAAATAAGGTCATCGCCATGGTGGGCGACGGCGTAAACGATGCCCCTGCACTCGCCGCAGCGGCAGTGAGCTTTGCCATGGGTGCAGGCAGCGATGTGGCGATTGAGGCCGCCGATATCACCCTGCTGCATAATGATTTACTGGCGGTGAGCGACGCGATTGCCCTCTCCCGCGCCACCATTAAGAAAATCCGTCAGAATTTATTTTTTGCGTTTTTCTATAACACGCTGGGCATACCGCTAGCGGCCATTGGTCTACTCAACCCCGTTTTGGCAGGCGCGGCGATGGCGCTGAGTTCGGTTTCGGTAGTGAGTAATTCGCTCATGCTAAGGCGGTGGAAAAGTGAAGGGATTTCAGAGGAAAAATCCAGGGACAGTCAGCTCTCACAGGGTGGGTAAGGCCAATTGAAACACTAAAGAAAGAGCAAACAATTTGCTGGCCGTAACCCACCGCAGCACCATGGCGGGTACACCGCCGAAATAAACCAGCGTCTTTAATGAGCACCAAGAGCAGCCTAAATCGCCCTAATTTTTTTTATACATTTAAAGGAGTAAGCCATGGAACACAGCACACTTAAAATTGAAGGCATGACGTGCATGGGTTGTGTGCGATCTTTAACCAACGCTTTAAGCGCCCTGCCTGGCGTGAGCCATGTGGCCATTGATTTAGAAAGCGGCATCGCTAAAGTCGATCACAACGCGGCAATGACTTCGCTTGATGCTTTGGGCGATACGATTGAAGGAGCGGGCTTTGAGCTTGCCTGATTGCTGCATCCCCGATGAAGGGCCAAAAGTGGTGCAGCCGGGCAAGCAAAAACTGCTGTCCCGGCTCAACCGCATTGAAGGCCAGGTACGCGGCATCACCAAAATGGTGGATGAGGACAGATACTGCGTGGATGTGCTCACACAAATCTCGGCCATAAAATCAGCCATCGATTCAGTCGCCATGCAGTTATTAGAAAACCATGCTCATGGCTGTGTGGCAAAGGCGATTCAAGAAGGAAAAGGAGACGCGGCCATTGATGAGCTGATGATGGTCGTCAAAAAACTAAGTGGTAAAACGCTAGGGTGAAACACACCCCAAGCTCTGTAGACACAGCGCAAATAAAGAGAGGGCACGGAGAAAACCAATACTAGTTTTTCTCTGCGCCCTCTGCGTTATCCCCTTCGCGCTGTGCCTGCAGCACTTAGGGTTTCCGAATTTAAGATATTACAAGGTCAGTCCACCCGTTACTTCAATCGCAGCGCCGTTGATATAGCTGGCTTCGTCGCTGGCCAAAAACGCATAGACATTGGCGATTTCTTCGGGTTGAGCCATGCGCTTCATCGGCACGCGCTCTTCCATCGCCTGGATCACTTTTTCCGGCATGGCTTTTAAGATGGGTGTAGCAACAAAACCGGGGCACACTGCGTTGGCGCGAATGCCTTTTTTACCCAGCTCTTTGGCCCATGTTTTAACAAAGCCAATCACGCCAAATTTAGCTGCTGCGTAATTAGTCTGGCCAAAATTGCCGTAAACGCCCACGACCGAAGAAGCATTCAGAATCACGCCACTCCCCTGCTCTACCATGGTATCGACCACGGCACGGGCACAGTTATAAACGCCTTTCAGGTTGATATCGATCACGCGATCAAACTGCTCTTCGCTCATTTTGATCAGTTGAGCATCTTGCACAATGCCAGCGTTATTCACCAGCACATCGATGCGGCCAAACTGAGCCTTAACCGCAGCCACCATTTCGGCAATTTGGGTTTTATTAGTGACATCCACCACATAGCCCACCGCTACGCCACCGTTTTGCACCAAGCTTGAAACAACAGCGTCAATCCCGCTCTGGTTTACATCGCAAACCACGACTTTAGCGCCTTCTGCTGCAAACTTAACCGCAGTGGCCTGACCAATCCCGCTGGCGGAACCTGTGATAATCGCAACTTTATCTTTAAGTCTCATAACACACCTTTCATATCAATTGAAAATGGCCACGCCCAGAATGTGCTGATTACGCCAGCTCGCTGACTTATAAGCCGGTATATCAACAGCAAACAAGCAATTAATTCCAGCATAGACGTACTTGGTGCAACGCAACAAGCCAATCATCGCAAGAATCAAAAGATTCACACTTTTTGTGAAGGCATAAAACAAGCTTGTGCCTGCAGCAGAATGCACAGCAAACCAGACTAAAGAGAGGGGAAAAATGAAGATTCGCCGCCAGACAGTGTCCGGCCAGCGATAAGCAGAATCTTTATTCTGCGGGCTTATCCGCGTAATGCTCGCTCAGCAAGGAGCGGCAATCAACAATGCGCAAGTCATTGTCGCGGGCAAAGGTCATAAGGAACTCAAAGACACGCGGGTCGATTTTTTCAAGCTGCTTATCAACCGCCACACAACGCACATTGTCGTGCACCATCGGGCGAACAAAAGGAGCATAAGAAAGTTTCTGATCAACGCCAAAAGTACTGAGGATGCCAGACAAGCGATCAGCCCAGTCGCTGGGCCGAAATTCACGCCCATTACTGGTAATGCCCTGAATAATGATTTCGTATGGATTGCAGATCATTTTAACAACAGCGTATTTAATGGTGGAATATCTACCAGATTATACCATCGCAGGCCAAACTGCTGCCTTAGAAATTCTCAAACGCTTACTGATCATATCTGGCAAATAATAAAAAAAGCGGCTGACAAAGCTTGCCAGCCGCCTGCAAACGGTTGAATAATGGTTGTTTTTTTCTCAAAGTGGCTCACACCGTTTCAAAAATGAAGGCCGCATGGTCAGCATGAAAAACCTTGGCATAGCCTTGAAACCCTGTAAGAAATTGTGCAAAGCACAGCCGCTCACAGCTTCGGGCACACCAAGGTTAGTCCTTTTTTGAACCGGCAGCCCATTCGGACTGTTCCCTATGCGCCATTATCTGCAATTTACTGATTTCACCCGCGAAGAATACGAATATCTATTCAAACGCGCCGCCATTCTTAAAGCAAAACTAGCCGCTGGCGAGCTTTACCAGCCGCTGATTGGCAAAGTTTTAGCCATGATCTTTGAAAAATCATCGACCCGCACCCGCGTTTCTTTTGAAGCCGGCATGGCGCAATTCGGTGGTCATGCAATGTTTTTGCAATCCAAAGACACCCAGCTGGGCCGGGGCGAGCCCATCGAAGATGTGGCAAAAGTCATCAGCCGCATGACCAATATCGTGATGGTTCGCACTTTTGAGCAAAGCATTGTTGAGCGCTTTGCTGATAATTCTTTAGTCCCAGTGATTAACGGGCTGACTAATGAATATCACCCATGTCAGATTCTGGCCGATATTTTTACCTATATCGAAAAAAATGGTTCGATCGAAGGTAAAACCGTGGCCTGGATCGGGGACAGCAATAATATCTCCCGCACTTGGCTGCAAGCCGCCAAAATTTTTAACTTCAAGCTCAATCAGGCCTGCCCGCGTGGCTATGAAATGACCATCCTAGATGGGCAAAAATACGGCGCTGAACATTTTGAAACCTTTTACGACCCTTATCAGGCCGCCAGAGATGCTGACATCGTCACCACCGACGTTTGTACCTCAATGGGGTTTGAGCGTGAAACACTGCAGCGCAGAAAAGACTTTCTGCACTATAAGGTCAGCGAAAAAGTGATGCTGCAAGCCAAAGCTAACGCCATGTTTATGCACTGCCTGCCTGCTCATCGCGGCGAAGAAGTTGATCCCGAAGTGATCGATGGCCCGCAATCTGTAGTATGGGATGAAGCAGAAAATCGCATGCATACGCAAAAAGCAGTGATTGAATATCTATTACTGGGTAAAGTAGAGGGCTAAACGCTCAAAAATAAGCGAAACAGGTCATTTACCCTTGTTTAAAGCAAGCAGATTTAAAAAATGGCGCATTTTCAGCGCCGGATAGCCCAAGTAATACAGGATCGCACTTCATGTTTGGTATTACCGATTTAAGCAGTTATTTGCTCGGCACTATATTTATCATTTTATTGCCGGGGCCAAACTCGATTTTCGCTTTGTCCGTTGCAGCCAAACAAGGCGTACGTGCAGGTTATGCTGCCGCCGCTGGTATTGTGACCGGCGATTTAATCCTGATGTTACTCGCCAGTGTGGGTGTTGCTTCTTTAATGCGTACTCATCCTGCAGCATTTGATATGGTTCGCTACGCCGGAGCCGCCTATTTAGCATGGATGGGCATTAAAATGCTGATGCCAAGGCCTCAGGCAGGCCATCATGCAGCAGTTGAAATACCGTCTGGCCATATTTACAAGCAGGCACTGTCTATTTCGCTGGTAAATGTGAAAGCAATTTTGTTTTTTATGGCATTCTTCCCCCAGTTTGTGGATCCGACTTATGACCGGATTCCGCTCACTTTTGTAGTACTTGGCATGATCGTACAAGCCGTAAGTCTGGCTTATCTGACCTTTTTAATTTTTGCTGGTGCTGGCCTTTCCAGGCGACTAGCAGGCAAACAGTGGCTGGGCCGTTGGCTGGCTCGCCTGACTGGTGTACTTTTCATCAGTTTTGGTGCGCGGCTAGCTCTCTTTCACTAATCCTTGCCTTTCTCCCCCTCTTGGAGTTCTCATGTCTGACGTAAAAAAAGCGGTTCTTGCCTACTCTGGTGGCCTCGATACCTCGGTAATTCTGAAGTGGTTGCAAGATACATATCAATGCGAAGTGGTGACTTTTACCGCAGACCTGGGCCAGGGTGAAGAGCTAGAGCCTGCCCGCCAAAAAGCAGTGAATTTTGGCATTAAGCCAGAAAATATTTTTATTGATGATTTACGCGAAGAATTCGTTCGTGACTTTGTCTTCCCCATGTTTCGCGCCAACACGGTGTACGAAGGCGAATACCTACTGGGCACATCCATTGCCCGCCCGCTAATTGCCAAACGGCAGATTGAAATCGCCAATTTAACCGGCGCTGATGCCGTCAGCCACGGCGCTACAGGCAAGGGTAATGATCAGGTTCGCTTCGAGCTGGGCTATTACGCCCTGCGCCCGGACATCAAAGTGATTGCGCCATGGCGTGAGTGGGATTTAAACAGCCGTGAGAAACTGCTGGATTACGCCGAAAAGCACGGTATAGATATCGCCAAGAAAAAGAATGGTGGCAGTCCATATTCTATGGATGCCAACCTGCTGCATATCTCATACGAAGGCCAGGTCTTAGAAAACCCTGCCGACGAGCCGGAAGAAGATATGTGGCTATGGTCTGTTAGCCCAGAAAAAGCACCGGATGCTGCGGAATATGTAGAGCTTGAGTACGAGCTAGGCGATATCGTCGGCATCAACGGCGTCAAAATGAGCCCGGCTACCGTGCTGGCTACACTGAATCAGCTGGGTGGCAAGCATGGCATTGGCCGCCTTGATCTGGTTGAAAACCGCTTTGTGGGCATGAAAAGCCGTGGTTGCTACGAAACCCCTGGCGGCACAATTATGCTTAAAGCACACCGCGCCATTGAATCCATCTGCCTTGACCGCGAAGTTGCTCACCTGAAAGACGAGCTGATGCCTAAATACGCCAGCCTGATTTACAACGGCTACTGGTGGGCACCAGAGCGCCTGATGCTGCAAGGCATGATCGACGCAAGCCAAGCCCATGTTAATGGCTGGGTACGCGTCAAGCTCTACAAAGGGAATGTGATTGTAGTGGGCCGTGATTCTAAAGAATCGCTATTTGATGCCAACATTGCCACCTTTGAAGACGACGGCGGGGCTTATAATCAGGCAGATGCTGCTGGCTTTATCAAACTGAATGCATTGCGTATGAGAATTGCCGCTAAATTACGCACGTAAATTGAGATCTGATTAAAACAAAGCCGGCTTACTGCCGGCTTTGTTCGTCAACAGAACCTAAGGAAACACCATGCTTGAGGCGTTTAAAAACATTTCAGAGGAAACATTTACCACTTTATCGGTATCCATTCTCTGCACCGGCCTCATCATTTATATGGGTTTTATTATTTATCGCTTAGCTGCTGACTCTAAAGCCGGCCGCTATGGCTCACTCGTCTTGTTTTTCACCTTAGGCTTCGGTGTATTTGGCTTTATTGTTAAAACCGTACTGACCGAAATCATTCAAAAATAAAGAGTAAATCATGTCGCAATTCGATAATGTATCTGTATTAAAAAAAGGCAATGTCTATTTTGACGGGCGCTGTGTATCTCACACCCTCATCTTAGCAAGCGGTGAAAAGAAAACCGTCGGCGTCATTTTGCCATCTGCTTTAACTTTCAACACCGGCGCTGCAGAGATCATGGAAATCATTGATGGCCTCTGCCATGTCAAACTGGCCGGTGAATCTGAAGCCACCCCCTATACTGCAGGCCAAAGCTTCAATGTACCGGCTAACTCCAGTTTTAACATTGAAACGATAGAAACACTGCATTATGTTTGCCATTTTGCTTAAGCAGCAAACGGCCCAAATAGCTTTAATTCACTACTTACAATAAAGGAGAAGCCTGTGCCTTCTTTCGATATCAGCTCCGAACTCGATATGGTTGCCCTTAAAAATGCGATTGATGCTGTTGAACGTGTCATCAATAATCGCTTTGATTTTAAAGGCACCAGCGCCAAAGTCGATTTAAACGAAAAAGATGAAACCATCACTTTACATGGTGATTCAAACGCTCAGCTCGATCAGATCAAGGACATTTTATTTCCTGCCCTAGAAAAGAAAGAAGCTGACAGCAGCAAACGCCTAGAAAGCGGTGATGTACAAAAAGTATCCGGTAACAAAGTCAAAGTAGAAATGAAAATCAAGGCTGGGATTGATCAGGAATTAGCAAAAAGAATTATTAAGCTGATTAAAGATGAAAAGCTGAAAGTACAAACAGCCATTCAAGGTGATACCGTGCGTGTAACAGGCGCCAAGCGCGACATCCTGCAGGAAGTGATTGCATTAATGAGAAAATCCATTACTGACTTCCCATTGCAATATCAAAACTTCCGCGACTAATACTTAGGATCAGGGCGGCAGTATTTCTGCCGCCCACACCATGAACTGGACCACTCGCCAATCTGCTTTTATCACCCTGCTTGCCATGCTTTTTGGTCTGGGGATGATATTTATTCTTGCCTACCAGGTGAATAGCTCTTATCAAGTTGAAATACAGCGCACACGCCTTGAAGCGGCCCATCAATCCAGTACAATTGCCAGCCAGATTAGCAGTTCATTAAGAGAAATTGATATTATCCTCAAAGATCTGAGTGATAAAATCAGTCCGGATGATTTAAGCAACACCGAAAAAAGCAGCGCCCGCAATCAAGAATTGCAAAATATTTTATTAGATAAACTACTGCAAATTCATCAGGCCGATAATATTATGCTGGTCAGCAGCAATAGTAATATCAGCCACCGTGCATTAGATACGCCAGGCAGCGGCCAACTTATCAATAACGATTACTTTCAACTTGTCCGCAATAATCGTTATCAGGAAAAAGTTTATGCCCGTCTTTCAAACCGCAGTGAAAATACAGGCATAATTGTTGCGCGCAGAGTGGAATCGCTGATGGCCGATTTTTCTGGCTTAATTGTTGCCAGCGTTACCCGCAATTATTTAGACAATCTGCTCAGCAACCAAAATATTGGCAAGCATGCCAGCATCCATCTTATAGACCAGAACAAAGGCGTATTAGCCAAATACCCGTCTCATGCCTCTGCGCCTATATTTGATGACTTCGTTATTCAAAATTTAATGAACGGCAAAGAAAGCAGTGCATTAATTAGCCACACCGAGCCAACACAAAGCATCAGCAGTTATCACCCGATCAAAGACACCCCATTTATTGTTGTAGTGAATGTGTCATCAGAAGACTATTTACTTCCATGGCATAAAAACACACTTTATTATTTATTTGGCGGCGGCATATTACTGATCATGGCCCTGCTGATGTGCTATTTTTTCTGGCGCTCGCACCGGCTCACGCAAAACTTACATAAAAAAGAAAAATATTTAAATGCAAGTGAAGCCCGTTTTCGCCAGATGATTGAAACCAGCCCGGTCGCTATTGTATTAGCGCGCATGCCTGATTATTTTATTACCTATATCAATCATCAAGCCGCTGAATTATTTGACCAGACGCAGGCAGGGGCGCTTTCTCAGCGTGCATTCGAACTATATAAATCTAAACTGACCTTTATGGAACAGGTGCAAAGAATTCAGCAAGGCGATGCCCAGCACAATATAGAAGTCTTGCTGCAACGCAAAGACGGGCAGCCCTTCTGGGGAAATTTATCCATGTCTGTGCATGAAACAAATCAATCAACCACAATTATGATTGGTATCAGTGATATCACCAGTAAAAAACAGCTGGAGGCCGATCTTCAGCACAGGGCAACCATAGACAGCTTATCCGGTTTATTTAACCGTGCTTATTTTACCGAGCGTGCTAACCATGAAATTGCTCGTGCTAAACGTAATCAGCAGCCCCTTATTGTGATCATGCTCGATATTGACCATTTCAAGAAAATTAATGATAACTGGGGACATGATACTGGCGATATTGCAATTCAAAGTTTAGCCGGGCTTTGCCAGTCTACTCTCAGAGATATTGATATTATTGGCCGTATTGGCGGTGAGGAATTTGCTATTTTACTGCCAGAAACTGATTTAGAAAAAGGCTTTCCGGTTGCAGAGCGCTTAAGACAGAGAATTGAAGCTCAGCGGATTTTATTAACTGACAAACAAACCTTACAATTTACAGCCAGTCTTGGGCTGACTATTTTAGAAGAGGATGATCAGAAAATTGACCGGATACTTAAACGCGCCGATCAGGCCTTATATCAGGCCAAGCACGATGGCAGAAACCAAACTGTTATTTTTAATAAGCAATGACATATAAAGCTTGATTTACATCAACACCCTAGTACGCCATTTGTATTTATATTGCATATATACAACCAGATGGCGGTCATCATGGAAAACACACCACTTCAAGCGCTATTTACTTCTGATATCGGCTTATTAAGCTTATTCACTATATTCTTCGTCTTGGGTATGGCTATCTATATTTTTTTCTATGTACGCCGTAAAGTAAGTGAAGATACTGTAGCGCATTTAAAAGCACTGGATAAAACCACCAGTAAACAATAAATATATAATTAAAGCTGTTAAAAAGGATCGCCCCGGCGATCCTTTTTTATTACTGAACCACAATGAGTGCAAAAGATTCCTTACGCTCCCCCGCCCGGTTGCCACGCCATAAAACGGTACTCCCAAGCGGCTCGCCTCCAATGGTCATTCGCAAGCCGCAAGACTCTGCCTTCGTGCCCTGCAGCAAAGTAATGCCCGCAAAATATTCAAATGAAGCCAGCGGCGCAGAAGGAATATTTCGTCCGTCGATACATCCTTTTTGCTCCTTCATCGCATCCAGCAAAGAATATGAAACCGCACGGTAGCTTTTCTGAGCATCCAGCCATGGCTGCCAAAGGCTGATTAAGACACCCCAGATTAAAGTAACCCCACACGCCCAATTAGTGACCGCCAGCCGCCCAGGCGGGCGTTTACGAGCAATAACAATGCCCCAGATCACTGTCAGGCCAATTGCAAAAATAATACCCGGCACATCCCATTGCTCCAGATAGGCTGGGCTTGCTTCTCTTAAGGTCCTTGCCAGACCTGCAGGCGTACCCGTGTGTACAGCCAGCCAACCCAGCCATAGCAAAGCCGTGAACAAGCCAAAAGTCATCAGACCAAACCAATTCAGAGCCTGAGCCGCACCACGGCGCAAATCATCCACCCCACTGGCCCCAAGAATAGACAAAGGCAACAACACGATCAGTGCATGAGATTCACGCGCATCGCCAGCCATCACAAACCAAAGCACATGCAAAAGCAGCAAAAAACTAGGCAAAAGCATTTTAGGATGAATGAGCTGCCGGCGGTTTGCCCATAAACCCCAAATAGCCAGAGGCAAAGCTGGCCATGCAAACCACAATACAATCGAGGAGAAAAAGCCAAAGGCATGGAATGCTTTAAAGTCTGCCACCCCACCAAATGGCCCCAACGCGTATTGATCAACCCACAAATTAAATACCGGGCGAGCATGCTGATAAAGATCGATAGGCCAGATTGCACTGAGCGGTACAGCAATCACCAGCGCCGAAAGCAAACTCACCCCAAAAGAGGTATTGCGCCATGGCTTAAATAAAAACAACAGCAAAGCCGATGTCAGCGCCAAAATAAACTCAGCCCAATTTCCCCCTAACAATAACAATAACCATGCAAGCCCCAATATTAAGCCTGCACGCAAAGGCTGGCGCAGGGCATAGGCTAAGCCATAAATATGCCAAGCAAACCCTGCTAAAACTAAAACCTGAGGGGATAAATGATGGCCCCAGATAATCAAGCCAATGCAGCCTATCAGCGTAATGACAGCAACCCTGCCATAGCGGCGCCCGTATAACTCACGCCCTGCCAGACCCAAGCCCCATAACGCCAGCGCCATCCAGATGCCTGTTGTTAACCGGGCCGCATCGTGGACTGCCATCCCTAGTTTTTGCAAAGGCCACGCAAGCAGCGCAGCGCTCCAATAATATAAAGGGGCATACTCTAAATAGGGCTGCCCTGCAAACTGAGGCACAGACCAATACGCTCCATGCATAAACTGCTGAATCACGGCAGCAGTTTCAACTTCGTCAGGCTTCCATGGATCATGGCCAATCAAGCCAGGCAGCAGCCAGACCAAACAAAGCAGCAACAGCAGCCAGGGCTTTTCAGCCGCTGCAGCCTGCGGCTCACGCTCTAGAGGAGGAATATAAGTCAACATGGTATTTGCCCGGGGCCTACAGGAATCCAATAATAAATATCAGATTTTTAAAGACGACTTTAAAATGCAAAAAAGGCAGCGCGCGGCTGCCTTTTTCAGATACTGCGCAGGAACAATTATTCCTTGCTGCCGTACATGCTGTATTTTTGACGGAACTTGTCGATACGACCAGCAGTGTCCACGATCTTTTGTTTGCCGGTGTAGAATGGGTGTGATTCCGAAGAAATATCCAGCTTAACCAGTGGATATTCTTTGCCGTCAGTCCAAACGATAGTTTGTTTAGCAGTCAGAGTAGAGCGGCTCATGAATGTGAAATCAGCAGCTACGTCTTGGAATACAACATCTTTATATTCTGGGTGAATACCATCTTTCATTTTACTTCCCTTTACATTTAGCGTGCTGGGGTTGTGCCAACACTAGCCATAAAAACGAGATCATCGCACAAAAGCGCATCGAGAACAAGCTGCGCTGTATGTGTTTATCGACGCATTGAATCAAAGAAATCCATATTATTTTTGGTGCCTTTGATTTTATCCAACAGGAATTCCATCGCATCCAGATCATCCATTGGATAAAGTAATTTGCGCAGAACCCAAATCTTTTGTAATTGATCCTGCTGAATCAGCAATTCTTCACGACGGGTGCCGGAACGATTTACGTTTAATGCAGGATAAGTGCGTTTTTCAGCCATACGACGATCAAGGTGGATTTCATTATTACCCGTACCCTTGAATTCTTCGTAAATCACATCATCCATACGGCTGCCGGTATCAATCAGCGCAGTGGCAATAATCGTTAAGCTGCCACCCTCTTCAATATTACGCGCAGCACCAAAGAAGCGCTTAGGGCGCTGCAATGCGTTTGCATCTACACCACCGGTCAATACCTTGCCAGAGGCAGGCACTACAGTATTGTAGGCACGGGCTAAGCGGGTAATCGAATCTAGCAGAATCACCACGTCTTTTTTATGCTCAACAAGGCGCTTCGCTTTTTCGATAACCATTTCGGCCACTTGCACGTGACGGGTTGCCGGCTCATCAAAGGTAGAAGAAACCACTTCCCCCTTCACGGAGCGCTGCATTTCGGTAACTTCTTCAGGGCGCTCGTCAATCAAGAGCACAATCAGCATTACTTCCGGGTGATTGGCACTAATTGCGTGAGCAATATGCTGCAACATCACTGTTTTACCGGTTTTAGGCGGGGCAACTAAGAGTGCGCGCTGGCCTTTACCGATAGGGGCGATCAAATCGATGATACGGCCGGTAACATTTTCTTCGGCACGAATATCACGCTCAAGGTGTAAACGCTTATTGGGAAATAAAGGCGTTAAGTTTTCAAACAGAATCTTATGCTTGGCGTTTTCTGGTGGCTCGCCATTTACCTTATCAACTTTAACCAGCGCAAAGTAGCGCTCACCATCTTTAGGCGTTCGGATTTCGCCATCAATGGTATCGCCGGTATGCAGGTTAAAGCGGCGGATCTGGCTGGGACTGACATAAATATCATCAGGGCCGGCCAGATAGGAAGTATCCGGGCTTCGCAAAAAGCCAAAACCATCGGGCAACACCTCCAGCGTACCATCGCCGTAAATGCTCTCGCCTTTTTTGGCTTTTGTTTTCAGAATGGCAAAAACAAGATCTTGCTTACGCAGCCGGTTTGCACCGTCGATCTCGCAAGACGTAGCCATATCAACAAGTTCGGAAACATGGAGGTGTTTTAAATCAGACAGGTGCATAGGGAGGGCGCGCTTGAATAAATCGGGAAGGGAAAAAATAGAAATTAAATAATCCGGGCGGGCCGAAAAGAATATCCGGCTAGCCCAGTTGAATATCCATAAGCCTATATGGATTTACTTAGTGCTGTCAAATATTACTATCAAGAAACGCCGTTAATTGCGATTTTGACAACGCACCCACCTTAGTGGCCTTCACTTCACCTGCCACAAACAGCATCAGTGTTGGAATACCACGAATACCATATTTAGGCGGAGTCGCTTGATTATCGTCAATATTGAGCTTTGCAACTTTCAAACGGCCAGCGTATTCGGCGCCAACTTCTTCCAAAATTGGAGTAATCATTTTGCACGGGCCGCACCATTCTGCCCAATAATCAACCAAAACAGGGCCCTGAGCCTGCAACACTTCTGCTTCAAAAGTGGCATCTGTAACCTGTGCGATATGTTCACTCATATTTAATCTCCAGCATGGGGGTAATCAATTGGCTCATCAAATCCTAGACGAAGGATGAAGCAGCCAGCAATGTTTTATTGATGTGGGCGTATGCTAATTTTTCAAGCCCATTGTACTCGAAAACTTACATAGCGGCGTTAACCGCCTCCTCCAGACGCTCAACCAGTGTTACCGTCATTCCCTCAATACTTTGGCGTGGCCGGTTCCCTTTGGGCACAATGGCATGGGTAAACCCCAGCTTGGCCGCCTCACGCAGGCGCTCCTGGCCACGCTGCACCGGCCTCACTTCACCTGCCAGCCCCACTTCACCAAACACCACCAACTTTTCTGGCAAAGGCCGGTTTTTTAAAGAAGACACAATCGCTAATAAAACGGCGAGGTCTGCCGCGGGCTCGGCAATCCGTACACCACCCACGGCGTTAATAAACACATCCTGATCAAATGCCGCAATGCCTGCGTGGCGATGCAAAACGGCAAGCAACAAGGCCAGACGATTTTGCTCTACCCCAACGGCAAGACGCTTAGGCTGAGGGGAGTGCGAATCATCAACCAGAGCCTGAATTTCGACCAGTAGCGGCCGAGTCCCCTCCTGCGTCACCAAAACACAGCTCCCCGGCACAGGTTCTTTATGCTGGGACAAAAAAAGAGCAGAGGGGTTGGATACTTCTCGCAGGCCTTTATCGGTCATGGCAAAGACGCCCAGCTCGTTTACCGCACCAAAGCGATTTTTAATCGCACGGATCAGCCTGAAGCTCGAATGCGTATCTCCTTCAAAATACAGCACCGCATCCACAATATGCTCCAGCACCCGCGGCCCGGCAATTGCGCCATCTTTTGTTACGTGGCCCACCAGAAAAATAGTGGTCCCGGTGCGTTTGGCATAGCGTGTGAGCTGCGCGGCACACTCCCGGACCTGCGCCACACTGCCCGGAGCAGATGTAAGCGCTTCTGAATAAACCGTTTGAATCGAGTCAATAACCGCAACCTGCGGGCCCACTTTTTCCAGTGCAAGCAGAATTTTATCCAAACCAATTTCGGCGTAAAGCGCCACTTTGCCCGCAGGCAAGCCAAGGCGCTTAGCACGTAAAGCAATTTGCTGCGGGGATTCCTCCCCGGATACATACAAAACAGGGCGCTCTGCAGCCAGCAAGGTCATGGCCTGTAGCAGCAGCGTGGATTTACCAATCCCTGGATCACCGCCAATCAGCACCACACCACCGGGCACCAAGCCGCCGCCCAATACGCGGTCAAGCTCGGCCATACCTGTTGCGATACGAGGGATTTCTGCCGCCTCCACATCGCTTAACTGGCGGATTGCACCATCGGCAGCCAAGGACTGAAAGCGGGTGCTTGCTGCAGTTTCTGCCACCCCTTCCTGCAGGGTGTTCCATTCACCACAACCGGGACATTGCCCCTGCCATTTAGAAGATGTCGCGCCGCAGAGCTGACAAATAAAAGAGGATCGAATTTTAGCCATAGGCTGGATAATACAGGAGTCAGCACCGTGCAGCCTTGCCGATATTACAGAGGGCCAGTTGCCACTTATAAAAAAAGCGGCCAGAAATGGCCGCTTTTTCAGATTAGCTAATATATTGAAACAAACTTAAACCCTGCACTTGGGAAAACGACTTTCGTGATGCCTCAAGCAGGGTTTGCGTTAAAGAAAAATCACTCAGGGCGGTTGAATAATCCAAATCCTGCAATTGCGACAATGTTTGTCCATATTGCACTTTCAAATCACCATTCGTATCCTGAACAGACTGAGTTTCAATCATCCTAGCCCCAAGATTCCCCTGGGATGACAATACATTGGTCAGCATATTGCTGGTGTTTTGCAGAACAGTATTTAACTGATTCTGAAAATTAGCCATTCCGGTCGGGCTGGTCTGATAAGTATTTAAAGCATCAGAAAAGACCTTCATGGTTTGAAAAATATCCCCATTATTGCGGCTTGGATCTACATTAAATGAATCCGTTACGCCACTGGAAACCGGCCCGGTGGGTGCTGGGTTTGTACCGAGCGGCCCAATCACCACGCTTGGCTGCCCGGTCACATTCATTTTTATACCGTAATCCCACGGGGCAACCGGCGGAACCCCAACAGGGTCGCTGGCTAGGTTTTTAAACACAATATCGCCACCCGGCACATAGGCCCGCGGGTAGTTATTCAGCGCGCCCGGTACTGCAGGCCTTGCCCCTGCAGTGTAATTGTAACCATCGATTGCTGACTTATTAAAATTAGGATTGGCGGTCACACCGTCGGCCAGCATCGCCTGATTATCGATAATATCGTAAGCAATCACTGGCTTACCCGGCTTAGCCGGGTCATCAACCGATTTAAATTCAATTTTAAATTTTTGTGAATGAGCCGGATTATTCCACTTTGTAATATCAACCACTTCGCCAGGACTGATCACCCCACTCCCTGTGTTCCCTGGTGCCACAGCGTTAGCAGAGCTCACAAAATTACCATTACCGGTACGGCCAGCCTGAAAAATCTGATAACCCGACTCTGATACCGGAATCTGTCTGGATCCCGATATTTGCATCTGGCGCTGACCATCGTCACCTGCGTAAGTCACATTGCCAAAGGATGTCTCGCTAAATGGCTGAGTGGACCCTTTAAAACCCGAAAACAAATACGATCCGCCGCCATCGGTTGCATTGGCAAGGCTCATCATTTCCTGGTACTGGCCTTGTAATTCCGAATCCAGTAGCTTTTTCTCAGCCAGTGTCTGTGAAGGGTTACCCGCCTTCACTGCCAGCGAGTAAATATCGTGCAGCAGATCGGTAACCTGCTGCAAGGTCGATTCGGAAAGGCGCATTGCAGAATCAGCAGTCTGGCTGTTTACCGCATATTGCTTGTTCAGCTCTTGGGCTTGGGTCACATCCAGTATTTTTGCTGATGAGATCGGATCATCAGCAGGCGTTAATACCCGGCGACCAGTGGACAATTGATTTTGCAACTTCGCTTGCACGCTGGAATGGCGCTGTAATTCAGCGGCCCCTTGCTTATAAATTGTCGTGGTTGCGATACGCATGCTAATTATTCCTTATAAATACTGAGCCACAGCCAATTAGGGCTGTTAGCCACCAATTCGCACAATGGCATCGAATGCTTGTTGCGCAATTTGAATCACTTTACTGGATGCCTGATAAGCCTGCTGATAGCGCAATAAATTTGCGGCTTCTTCATCCAGATTAACTGCTGAGACAGAATCACGCGAAATCTCAGCCTGTTTAAGGACTTCCGTTTGTGCGGCAGACATAATGGTCACCTCATTGGTTTTTGCACCAATAACGGCCACCATTTGCCCATATGCTTCCTGATAATTCGCTTTGCCTCCATCCAATATTTTTTTGGATTGCAATTCGCCCAGTTTCAGCGCATTGCGGCCATCCGCATCTAGGGAGGTGCCTGCCTTAATTGAAAATTTATCTCCCTGAGCCGGCTGACCATCAATTTTCACATTCCAGCCGTTATATGCAATGGTTTGCCCCGCCACATAGGTTAAAGGACCTACCGTTGCACCAGACACGGTGTCTGCAAGGCTATACGATAAAATACCAGTCTGCGGGCCTACTGTAGGCACCGAAAATGTAATATCAACCTGGTTTTTTAACTGAGGATTGACGGCCGATTGCGTGGTTACAGTGGAAGCCGGATCGATGGCAACTTGCCCGATCTTCCCAGTACCCGTATTACTGCGCTGTGTATCCGAGATAATCGAAACACCCGCTGCAATCACTCTGGGATCTGTCGGTTTGATACTCAGGCCACGGCTAAAACCCACATAAGGCTGAACAGTAAACCGGTCTCCTGCTGTTGGCGTGCCTTGTGAAAAACTCAGATGCAAGCCATCCACACTAATGGCATTAGCATTATTGAGGAATTGTGTAGCTGTAATCTGCGTGCGCTGCCCGTCAGACTGCCGGGTGACCTGATAATCCGTACCATCAAAAAACACTTCATAATCGCTGGGCTGCGCCTTACTCACATCCTCAATATAGCCTCCCAACAATGGCGCTAAAGCAGGCGGAACTGCTGCGGTGTTATTACGGTTAGATAAAACATTGCCAATGGCAGGCGGCATACTCACACCAATTTTCTCACCCGCAGCCATCACGCCCGGCACACTCCACGTCAGCCCGAGTACAGTTGGATTTGTTGCCATCGTGGCAAAATTAACGGTCTGGCTCACATTATCGGAAAGCCGCGTAATGCTGTATTCGGCGCCGATTGTTCCGGTAAAAGTAAGCGAATAATCACTCGCCACGCTTTTTACCCCGGCAGGTAGGCTGGCCGTTACAGCCACCGTACTCACACCCGCAATCGTATGATTAAACGACACGCTGCTCTGCTGATAATCAAAAAAGTTTGTACCCATATTGCCGTACAAATCCTGCCCCTGGCGCATCTGGGCGTTAAAGGTTTGCCCCAGCACCATGGCCATTCGTTCAATCGAATTTTGTGCTGAATCCAGTGTCTTGCTCCGGTATTCAAGCAGCCCGCCCAGTTGCCCGCCGGTCAGCATATTTTCCGGGATTTCCGCGTCAACAGCACCCTGGGTATACACAATGGAGAGCCGCTGCGGGTCACTAATCGAAGGCTTAGCCGCAATCGAATACGCCGTTCCGCCTACAACCAGATTTTGCCCGTTTCCGATAAAAACATTAATGGTGCCATCGCTTTGTTTAATGGATGTCGCTTTCACCAGGCTGTTTAAATCCAGCACCATTTGATCGCGCTGATCCAGCAAATCATTGGGCAGCTGCCCGCCGCTGCTTGACACTGCAATTTGGCCGTTAATCTGGGCAATTTGCTTGGACAAAGCCGTAACATGATCCGCAGCACTTACTAAATTACCATTTACGCCTGCGCGCATTTCAGAAAGGCGCTGATCAAACACTTGAAAACGATTCACCAGCCCCTGAGCATTGCTCATCAAAGATTGCCGGGCCGGCAAAGACGCTGGATTGGTCGATATGCCTTGCACGGCGCTAAAAAATGACTGTAAAACAGGCGAGACACCCGCGGCAGGATCTGCCACCAAATTATCCACCTGCTTAATTTCCGCCAGGTAGGTGCCGTAATAACTATCTTGCGAAGTGGCGGCCTGCACTTGTTTAGTTAGAAACTCATCATAAGAGCGCTGCACCGTGTCTACACGCACACCCAAGCCTGTAAAGCCATTCCCCGTGTACTGAGGATAAGGCGCACTTTGCTTGATGCTCTGGCGTGAATAGCCCTGCGTATTGGCATTCGCAATATTATGACCTGTTGTGCTTAAACCTAAACTTGCTGCGTTTAAGCCACTTAAACCAATACCAAAAACACTGGCGCCCATGATGCAACTCCTTTGCTGCTATTTATCGGCACAAATGGCCGATACTTGAAGGCAACTCAAAACCCTGGCGGATATTCAGTTACCACAGTTCATTACGCCAACTGACGTCGTAATTGTTCGGCCACTTGCGCCAATTTATTCGCATATTGCGGATCAGTGGCGTAACCGCCTGATTGCAATGCCTTGGCATAGCCCTGCGCATTCGCGCCCTGCCCGACCGCATCGCTATAGCGACGCTTAATCAGACTTGCGTAATCATTAAAAGCATCCGCATAGGAATCATAAACTCGAAAACTTTCTACCCGTTTTTGTGCTTGCCCGCCCACAAACTCTGTGGTGGTGATATCACTGGTTTTACCTTTCCAATCTTTAGTCGCTTTAATGCCAAACAAATTGTGGCTATCTGCTCCTGCAGCATCTTTGATCGGTTTTTTACCCCAACCCGATTCTAAAGCGGCATGCGCCACCAGCACATGCGGGGACACGCCCAGCGATGCGGCTGCACCTTCAGCATGAGAGGCTAATTTGGAAGCAAAAGAATCACCGCTCAAAACGGCATCTTTTGCCGAAATCCCGGCCGCTTTTGCCGCTGGCAAGCTGTTATGAAATGAAGGTGACGGCTTCTGATAAAGCGAGGGATCCCGTTGCAACTCAATCTGCCGCACAATCGATTCGGCAAATCCTACGCCGCCCTGCTTAGACCACATCTGGGTCAGCTGTTGATCATGCATGCCGCGAAACATATCAGCGGTACCAGATTCCATCTCATCATATTTAGGCGTGGCTTCGCGCATCGATTTAAGCATCTGACTGGTCAGCAAAGCTTCAAATTCACGCGCCACGGCCAGCGCTGCTTTATTAGGATCTTTGCGTGCCAGCTGACGCAGGCTATCCACACCACGAACATCAATGGCAAGATCATTACTGGATGGATTAGCTGAAGAGATCATTCTGGGCAGCTCAGATAAAATATATGCTCATATCAAGCAATAAGCGTGCCGAGAAAAAAAGAGGGGAGGCAAAAGAAATAAGGAGCCAAAATCTTCAGCCCCTATAAAAAAATCAGATGACTTCAAGCTCCGCTTTTAAGCTGCCCGCAGCTTTCATTGCCTGCAAAATAGCCAGCAAATCCTGGGGCGTTGCACCCACAGCATTCAGCGCCCGCACCACATCGCGCAAGGTGCTGGATTTAGGCAAACGCACGATAGGGCCTTTATCAGCCTGAATCTGGATATCCGCGTTTTGCACCTTAGTTGTTTTTCCGCCTGCCAGAGGATTGGGCTGAGCAACCGTATTCTCTGCCGTGATGGTCACGGTTAAATTGCCATGCGCTATTGCGCAGCTATCCAGCTTTACGGCCTGATTCATCACAATCGAGCCTGTGCGGGCATTAATAACGACCTTAGGCCCGGATTCTGCCGGGGTAACATCGATGTTTTCCAGCCGTGATAAAAAAGCCACGCGCAAATTATTATCCTGCGGCGCACGAACCTGAATCACCCGACCATCCAAAGCCACTGCCGTGCCCGGATACTGGGAGTTCACCGCATTCACCACACGATTAGCGGTAGTAAAATCGGTAGCCAGCAGCTCCAGCTGAATAAACTCACCATTTCCTAAAAGAGTAGGCACGGATTTCTCGACTGTTGCACCGGCAGGGATACGCCCTGTCGCCAGCTGATTCACCTGCGTACTGGAGCCACCTGCCGATGCACCGGCACCAGCCACAATAATATTACCCTGCGCCATGGCATAAATTTGCCCGTCTGCCCCTTTCAGCGGAGCCATCAGGAGCGTGCCGCCACGCAAAGACTTGGCATTACCAATTGAAGCAATCGTCACATCCAAAGGCTGACCTGGTCTTGCAAAAGCAGGCAGAGTCGATGTAACCGTCACCGCTGCCACGTTTTTTAGCTGCAAATTACCGCCACTGGGCACCTGAATCCCCAGATTGGTCAGCATATTCACTACCGATTGCACAGTAAACGGCGTTTGCGTGGTCTGATCGCCGCTGCCATCAAGCCCCACCACCAAGCCATACCCCACCAGCTGGTTATTACGCACGCCTGCAACCGAGGCCAACTCTTTCAGCTTTTCAGCACGGGCAGGCGCAAGCACAAATAACAAACAGCAAATCAGGGCAAAGCGAGACATACACACAACCTATTCAAAATGGCATGACATTTAAGAAAAACCGCTGCAACCAGCCTATGGTATTGGCATCCGCCATGGAGCCCACGCCCAGTTGCTCGATGCGCGCATCGGCCACTTTATTCGATGAAATCGTATTCCCCGCCTTGATATCCAGCGGATTAACCACGCCGGTAAAACGCAGGGTATTAATTTGATTATTCACGGCAACTTGCTTTTCACCGCCCACGATCAAATTACCATTGGCCAATAAATCAGTTACCGTAACCGAAATCGTACCTTTAAAGGTGTTGGTGCTATTGGTTGCCCCCTTACCTTCAAATTTATTGGTTCCTGCCAGCTTCACAGCCGCAGCCCCCTCCCGCGAGAAGTATTTTTCAATATCCCACGGCACTAAAGGAATATTGCCGGTGGTACTGTAATCGAGTGATCCAGCCTTATTACTGCTGCTATTAGACGTATTCACGGCAGAAAGGTTTTCTTCAATCGTGATATTCAGCAAATCACCGATATTCCGGGCCACGCGCTCTTCAAACAACAAGCGCGAGCTATTGGGCTGAAAAATAGAGCCATTATTGATACTTGCCACCACAGGCTGCACGGGTCTGGCCGTTGTCGGCAGCGTCACCACCGATGGCGGTGTGGTACTGCAAGCGGCAAGCAAAACGGCAATCATTGCCGTAACGGCAAGGCGCATCATCATTCAGACTCCTTTAAGACTAAAGCTGCGTCAGCTTTTGCAGCATTTCGTCAGACGTTTTAATCGCCTTTGAATTAATTTCAAAAGAGCGTTGCGCCTGAATCATATTGATCAACTCTTCAGTCACATTCACATTGGATGTTTCTACATAGCCCTGATTCAGCGCGCCCAGGCCATTGGTGCCCGGCGTACCCACCGTTGGCGCACCCGAAGCGGTGGTTTCCATGTATAAGTTTTCACCCACAGACTGCAAGCCTGGCGGATTAATAAATGTAGCCAGCTGAATATTGCCCAGCTGTACAGGTGCGGCCGAATCATTATTTACAATCGCCGTCACCGTACCATCTTTAGCAATCGTTAACTTGGTTGTTCCCTGCGGAACTTGTAAAGCAGGCTGCAAGGCATAGCCACTTGCCGTCACCACCGCGCCCTGGCTGTCTACCTGAAACGAGCCATCACGGGTGTAAGCCGTAGTGCCATCGGGCATGGCAATTTGCAAAAAGCCCTGACCATTAATCGCCACATCCAGCGGGCCATCAGTAAGTTGTAAATTACCCTGCATATGAATTCTTGCCGTGGCCACGGGGCGCACACCGGTTCCCAATTGCAAACCTGTTGGCTGCTGAGTTTGCGCGCTGGTTGATCCGCCGGGCTGACGTAAATTCTGGTAAAGCAAATCTTCAAATACCGCACGTTCCCGCTTAAAACCATTCGTGCTGACGTTAGCCAGATTATGCGAGATGACGTCTACATTCATCTGCATGGCATCCATGCCGGTTTTGGCAATCCACAGCGAGCGCATCATGATGCGTACTTCCTATTTTTTGGTTTGATTGCTACAGGGCGCATAAGGCGGCCCCTGCTTATTCAGCTACACAATATGCCTACTTCAGAGGGCTGATTGAATATAAAGCATTAACTATCCAGCCCGCTGCTCACGCTGATTAGCCTGTCAGTGTTAACAACTGCGCTGCACTTCTGGCGTTCTGATCCACGGTTTGCATCATTTTGATTTGTAAATCATATTGGCGCTGCGATCCGATCATTTGTACCAGCTGATCAACCGGGTTCACATTACTGACCTCTAAAGACTCCGAAGCAAGTTTCACGCCAGCATCCGCCTGTGCTACTTCGCCGTTTCTTTGGCGGAATAAGCCATCACTGCCTTTTTCGAGCTCACGCTCGGACGGATTAACCAGTTTAAGCCGCCCAATTTCTACTGCCTGTGCTGGATTATCAAACGGCGCTCCTGAAATAGTCCCGTCTTTTGCAATCGTAATACGGGTATTTTCAGGAATAGTCAGCGGGCCATTCTCACCCTGCACAACCAAACCGCTGCGTGTTTTCAACAGCCCAGCCGCATCAATTTCAAAGCCGCCATTACGCGTATAAGCCTCGCCCGTCGGTGTTTGCACAGACAGCCAGCCTTCCCCATTCACCGCCACATCCAAAGCCCGGCCAGTCTGCTGCACAATCCCCGGCGTAAAATCAGCGCCGGTGGTCTGCTCAACCACATAAGCCCGGCTTGGCACTCCGCTGCCGCCGATCACCGGCACTGCGCGTGCAGCGGTCAGCTCGGCCCTGAAACCGGGCGTAGCCACATTGGCCAGATTATTGGCAACAGACGCTTGGCGCAGCATGGTTTGCTTTGCCCCGGTCATTGCAATGTACAACATTCGATCCATTGATTTTTACTCAAAGGCAGGACGATCAGAAAGACAGCGTGGGCATAAAAAACAGGCCCACGCAGAAATTGATTAACGCAAGTTCACAATCGTTTGCAGGATAGTATCCTGGGCCTTAATCGTTTGCGCATTGGCCTGGTAGGTTCGCTGAGCCGTAATCAGATTAACCAGCTCACCCGTTAAATCAACGTTGGCATCTTCTACAGAAGCAGACTGAAGCGAGCCCAGATCACTGGTGCCCGGGTCATTGGTTCTGGGTTGGCCCGAAGCAAAGGTTTCACCCCAGCGATTATCCCCTAAGTTTTGCAAACCCTGAGAATTAGTAAAGTTGGTCAGCGTCACCTGGCCAATCGCCCTGTTCTGGCCATTAGAATACTTCCCCAGAATCACGCCTTCACGGTCCACCGCAACGCCTGTTAAAACGCCATCCGGATAACCATCCTGCTTGATCGTGTTCACACCAAATGGGCTGCCGTATTGTGTGGTCCCCTCAAGGCCAACATGAAACGCAAACGGCGTTGTGGCCCCGGAAGTCAAAGTAGTACTAAATGACAGCGGCGTGTTATCAACCAATTTACCATTTGAATCAAAAGTCACATTGGGATAGGGCAAATTGGTAACGGGGTCATTGGGCGCAGAGACAGGATCGCTATCAAATCGCGTCCTCACTTCCCATGTATTAGGCGCTGTTTTTGTAAAATACATCGTCAGCGTATGAGCCACCCCTTGTGAGTCATAGACCTGCGCCGAGGTAGAATTCGTAAAGGTTTTTACATCTGCAGGGTTTAACGCCCCCACATAATTAGCCGCCAGTGGATTGGTTCTGTCTTTAGCCAGCTGGCTGGCATCCAGATTCATCCCAAACTGCAGGCCTGCACTCACCCCACCGCCAGCAACTTCAGTCCAGCCCGTGGTTTTTGCACCGATATTGCCATTAGCCAGTTGTAAAGGGGTGGGTGTACCGCCCTTTTGTAAGGCATTAGCGTTCAGATCAAAGGGCCAGCCTGTTAATTTCTGACCGGTATTTCCCACAATAAAACCTTCTTTATCGACCTGAAACTGGCCATTACGGGTGTAGCTTACGGCCTCGCCATCCACCATACGGAAATAACCATTCCCTGTAATGGCAATATCCAGCGGATTATTGGTCGACGTAATATTGCCCTGACCAAATTGCTGAGTCACAGCGACCGTGCGCCCGCCCATCCCGGAAATTGTTGAGGAGCTGGCAAAAGAGTTGGCGTACATATCCGCAAATTCCGAGCGCGATTGCTTAAAACCGACCGTGCTCGAGTTGGCGATATTATTACCGATTGCGTCTAGGCTCTTAGACGACGCACTTAAACCACTCAAGCCCTGCTGGAAACCCATAACCCTAACCTCACCTTGTTCTATTCACGATTAGCGAATTTGTTTCACATCGCTAAATGCAACGGTTTTTTGATTGCTTAACATGACATTTACACCCGTTTTGGCCAACTCAACGCTGCTTGCCGTTTGCCATGTCAGGGTATTTAAAGCAATTTCCTTGCCATCTTTCACGCCCGTCGCAGAAATAAAATAATCACCCGCAGCCGCCAACTTATCCCCATCCAGCTTACCATCCCATACCACGCCAGCTGCTCCGGCAGCCTGCTGCGGCAAAGTGATTTTATCTACCACCGCGCCATTTTTATCGGTAATGGTCACCTTGATATTGCTTACATTGGCAGGCAAATCCACCCGGGCATCGATCGGCTTTGTGCCATCAAACTTCATCTGATTGCCTTGGGTCAGTACCTCTTTGCCAATCAGAGCGGCCGCCTGAAAACTTTGCGCCGAGGCAAAACTCGCCATCATCGATTGCATCGTGGTATTGAGCTTTTCAATCCCCGTTACGCTGCTGATCTGAGCCATCTGGCTGGTTGTAGCCGCGTTATCCATAGGATTCATCGGGTCCTGGCTCTGCAACTGCTTTACCAGCAACTTTAAAAAGCGATCCTGCTGCTGATCTGCCGCCGAAGCTTTGCTATCCACCTTCTTATTAATGGAAGAGTAATCAGTAGTCGAATTAATCGTTGTACGAGGGATCATGATGATTATCCTTATGACTGACCAAGCGCCAAGGTGCGCAGCAGCAGGGTTTTAGCCGTATTCATTACATCGGCATTGGTTTGATAAGAGCGCGAAGCGGATATCATATTGCTCATTTCTTCAACCACATTGACATTGGGCATCGCCACATAACCATTGGCATCGGCCAACACATTTTTGGGGTCATACACCAGCTTAGGCGGGGATTGATCTTCAATCACGTCAGAAACCTGCACCCCTACCGCGCCCTTGCCGCCCCCCGCAATCGGCGCTGACTGGAAAACCACCTGCTTGGCACGATAAGGCTGGCCATTAGAGCTGGTAATTGACTCCGCATTGGCTAAATTAGATGCCACCGTATTCAGACGGGTGGTCTGCGCGTGCATCGCAGTAGACGCAATATCAAATACTCTGAACATCGACATCATTTATCCCTTATTGGCCAGTCAGCGCAGTGCGCATGCCTTCAATCCGCTTTTGCATAAAAGTAATCCCTGCCTGATAGCGAATCGCGTTATCTGAAAACGCCGCCATTTCAGCATTCATATCCACCGTATTGCCATCAATACCCGATTGCCTTGGATTGCGGTAGAGCAATGCCTTTGATAAAGGATCAAGATTATCTTTAGGCTGCAGATGGCGCGGATCAGTGCTTTGCAGCGGTTTCACCGGATTTTTTTGCAAAGCGGCTTCAAATGTTTTTTTGAAATCAAAATCGCGCGCCTTGTAGCCCGGCGTGTCATTGTTAGCAATATTTGAAGCCAATACCTCTTGCCGCTGGCTGCGCAGCGACAGCGCAGTTTCCTGCGGGCGGAAGTAATCGTCCAAACGACCTAACATAGCCAAACTCCTGTTTATCTCATCACGCCACACAATACGCGCTTTCCCCGTTATTGTAAGCAGGAAGCGTGCCAAGCAAAAAGCCCGCATTCAGCGGGCTTTGAAACAAACCGGCACAAGTCTTCGGCAATTATTGCCGCCTTTTATGCAGTGCCTGCAACAATACAAAACAAGACAAAGGGAAAAATTCAAAAATGCAGGCTTCAATATTATTTTATTGCTGCCATTGCAGCAGCATGCCTCTGATGCTCAGCACTCATACGTAAGCTATTATCCCGCAAAGCTTCTCCATAACTTTGGGCATTTATTTGCCCTTCCTGATAACGCTTTCTGGCATTGATGTTTTGCTGATTTAAGCTTTGCAGATTATTCTCATGCTGCTGATTTTCAAGCTCTCTGCGGCGCATGACTTCTTTGCTGACAGGCTCTTGCAGCGGAGCAGACAGAGCCGCTGCACCAAAAACATGCCGCCAGCGCAGATAGCCATAAAGCCTGATCGGCTCCTGGCCCCCGCTTCTTACCATATACGTTTTATTGGTTTTCAGATTTTCAATTCGCTCAACATTCTTTTTGTAATCTTTATTATCAACCAACTTCATTTGCTCATCACTTAAACGATAGGGTGAGCGAATCCTTTCTTGTTCCGCTTCAATACTTTTAATCATTATTTTTCGTGATTTTTCCATGCCTCCATCATTAAACCAAACCTGATCATCATCGCTAAAATTACCGGGTTTAAACCATGCTCTGGAATCATGAACCAGCGTTTCAAATAAAACTTTACTTGCTGGCGACACCGCCTCCTGCTTATGCCACTCTGTAGAAACTCCGCCACTCCAATCGCCCACTTTTGCTGGCCAGATAGAAAGCTCAGAAACAAGGGGCGAGTATTTTTCCAGCATATTTAATTCCTGCTGTAAAGCCTGATCCGTTGTTTGTAAGTCATGCCGGTCCTGCGTTTTTTTCGCTGCACTATCCAGCGAAGCTGCAATACCGGGCAGCAAATGAACCTTACCCAGCATGCTTTTTCGCCAGCGCAAGAAAATGCCATAGTGGCGGTGAATAATCTGCAGCAAAGGCTCTTCAGCCTGTATTTCTGTCAGCCACATCACGCCAGATGGCTTGCCGCTGCCAAAGCGCGTGGCCGCAATATAATCGTTAAAGACTTTGACCGTGACTGGATCAATCTTGAAATTGCTTTGATGAAAATCATTAAAATCTATTGGGGCCAGCAAGGGCACACTGGCAATCAAGGCTTCGCGGTACATTTGTGCCAAAGGAATTTGCGAAAGCTTTTTTGCATCCCCCGCCGCCCCCTCACCAATAGAGCGCCCCTGATCATTTGGCGGGTAGCCACCACCTACATCCGAATGCACACCGGGGTAGACCACCTCTTTACAGTGTGCACCACTGCCAATTGAATCAAGTGGAAACGAGCCACGCACTTCATGTGCTGATACCAGATGCACACAACGCTTAACTGCAGAGCTGACCTGCAAGTTCTCCTCACTGGCCCAAGCATAGTGCCCTTCAACACCGCCAATCGGCACCGAGTTGGCCAAACCAACCGAGGCAACCGTATCAAAAATGCCCAAAAAATCGATTTTTAAAGGAATACCTGCAATGCCATCGCTGTAATATTTTTGCAGCCAGCTGCAGAAAACCCTAGCCTCGGCCGCACCGCGTGAAAAACCAAACACGGAAAGACGAACAGAACGAATAGTGGGTGAGCCTCGAACAATCGGTGCAATGGCTTTAGCTAGCTTTTGCGACCTATCCTGCAAAATAAAACCGCGGCCTCGGCTAGGTGTGCGGATTGAATATTGAGACCCTCGATCTCGCGCTGTTTCATCCAGCATTTCTGTCGCCAACTCAGCATCGTCTTTTAAAGGATCACTAAACTGCGTCCCCATAATGGCCGCATGAATATGATTACTGACTTGCAATAAGGCCCAATTAATACGGACCTCGCCATGCTTGGACATGGCCAAGCCCAAGGTGTTGTCCATCCCCTCTCCTGAATCACCCAGTTCAATAAAGGGCGTGCCGACGCCAGGAATATACGTTTTACGATAATACTTTTTCTCATCCTTTGGGATGACTGAAGACCACGCTGCGGCGGCATCTGCTTTAGCTGCTTTTTTAAGGACTTTCAATTTAGCAACGGTGGGTTCACCAGAGTACACCTCATACAAACGCGCCACATTGCTATGAGCAAAAGCATCTGTATCACGGTATTTATTATTATTTGTACCGTCAAAAAAGAAACCGAGGTAAATGTCTTGCTTGCATGGCAGGCTTTTGGGGCGGTTTTGAGTAATGCTGCGTTGATCCTGCTCCTTTGCTTCTAGCACCAAAGGATTTGGTCTGCACTCTGAAGAAAATCTTGCTGACATAACTAGTCTTCCTTGTAATCTAATTCGCACATTTTTTTATCAGAGATATCCCAGTCCTTTTTACAATTCTCAACAAATTTTTGACAAGCTTTGCGATTCCCTTCTGGATCACTAGTATCCAATATATTCACTTCTAAGCATGACTCTCTATAACCCCGTGCAAGGCTCTCATTAGAATTAGGCGCATATTTCGGCAAATTCCGCTTACACTCCTTTTCCGAAAGCCGTTCAACACACGCGGCCATTGCATCTTTTTTTATTTTTCCCGGCCAGCCCGGATAACCCGGCTCGACACTAGATACCACAAGCTCAACTTCCTGCATTGGATGGAACAAGACATAAAGACCGCCAGGCTGCTGATAGCGGGGTATTTCTAATTCACGATGATATTTATCGGGTTTAGTATGTGTTTTATCCGCCTCTTGCCAATCAACACTCACGTACATTCCCGGCTGCCATTGTTTCGGCAAGCTGATACAGCAATTTTTTCCACCCGGCCCGTCTAAAAAATCAACAATACTGCCGCCTATGGCCTGATTACTACGCAAATCGGTTAATGTATATTTCACAGCCCAATCATGCATATAATTAACCGAATCAACAGAGGCCGAAATCATATTGCCAGACTTATTCACCGTATCATTTTCAGTCTGAGCAGATGGCCCGTTCATTGCAATCCCCATTGCAATAAAAACGAGGCCGTTAATCATGAGTGAATGCTTAAACACAAGCCATAGTCTTGCTTTTACGTTACCTGCCCAAATTAGCACCACGATATAACTCAAGAATAATCCAAAAAGAGAAAGAACCATTAAATAAGCAGGGCCATAGCCCGAGCCTGTCATGCTCTGGTGCAAAGCATAAGCATTCAAACAAGACACCACAATCATAAACAAATTAAATCCATGCTCAGCATCTGTAATCTCAGTTTTATCCGGCGTTTCTTCTGGCAATTCCATTGATAAACCTTTATGAAAACAATTAAAATTAAGTAAGAAAATATTTTTATATATTTAATACTGAATATCTTAAAATATCTTTCTCAACTCATTCAGGAATCATCCTGCTTCGCCGTGTAAATGTTCAACACAAAAGCTAAGAATCTCATCATCACTACTCCCCTGAGCCAATGCGATATCGCAAAGCTCCCTTATTTGCACATAGGCTTTTGAAGGCTCTATTGGTAATAACGACTGAAGCCCAAGCAATTGGATATTTTGCAAAATTTGATCAGGTAAAGCCTTATCCATCATGCTTATAAATTGTACTTCAGTCAGTACCAGCGCCTGATTGGTAATTTTAGTTTGTCCGCCACCTTCAAGCTGTATGATTTGCGCGGCCCGATCAAAATAAACCACGCTGCTAAAGGGAGATAAAAATGCCGCTTTTTGCTCAGGGCTAAGTTGCGCAAGCAAATTGGGCAAAATACGCGTGTCCGCATAGCGCAATATATAACTCAATTTTTCAGGAAGAATACTGACATCAAAATAGTGATCAAAATGGCTAAAGATTGCTTCTCTATCCAGTGTGCTTAGATAAAAGCTAAGCATAGGCTGCCCATTGGTGATTTTGAGCAGCAACTTAATTTGCTCCATAAGCTCCGCTTCATTCTCACTATTGAGCACGCAAAGCAATGGAGAAACATCTGTTTCAGCCCCATGATCTTGATAAAGCGAAGTCCATACAATCCGATCTCTCATTTTCTTTAACAAACGAGGATCGAAACTATGATCCAGCAAAGCATAGACTTGTGTTGATTCAGAAAGGTAAGTGGCCAATTGTGCAAACAATACTTGGGCACTGTCTTTAGGATAAGCATTCATCATCATGATGATTTCTTCGCAAATGGGCTACCTGCAGCTTTCGCTTTTAGCATGCAGGATTTACAAAATGAATCTGGAAAAAGAGGCAAAGTTGGCCTCATTTGCGCTGGCCCGCTCACATCATGATTCGCACCCTTCACCGTAACCGTCCCTGGGCAGTGGATTTCGATATTGCCGCCTTTTAGCCGGATATAGCCGCCTCCTGCGGTGACCAGAATTTCGTCTTTAGCCACCACGGTGATGCTTTCTTTGCAGGCGGTGACTTTTAAATCTTTGTCGCCGGTAATTTCAATATCGTCGCTTTGCGCCTGCAGCTGTATTTTGCCTTTGGCTGCGATTAGTTTGAGCGAAACTTTGTCTTTTACCCCGGCTACAAACAGGCTGATGTGTTGACCAACGTTATGTATCCAGCGGCGGCCGGAGGTTTGGTTGGTGTCTCTTTGGGCAACCAGATCTAGGTTGGTGCCTGCGGCAAGGGTCTGGCTTTGCGGGCTGGTGATCGCTACGCCGTCTTCCCCGTGCAGCAATATAATTTTTTGTTGGCCAGCCTGATCTTTGGATTTGCTCTTGCCGTCTTTATCGGTGTTGCTGCCCGCTTCAAAGCTTTTGCTGGCGTGCACATGGTGGTGCAGATGGCCGGTGGTGGCTTTGTCGCCTGCACTGTTGTCGGGCTTAACGGTTTTATCGCCTTCACCGGTTTCTATGGTGTCGGCGAGCTGATTGGTGGCCGTTTCACCCAAGCTTTGGGCGAGTGCCAGCGCGGATTCCAGCTGGCTTTGTGCGGGGCTGTGGTCGAGCTGTTTGCCGCTGGCCCCGCCTTTGGCTTCAGTACTGATGAGTAAGCCATTGGCGCGGATTGCGCCCTGGTTATCGGTGCACAGCTCGAAGCCTTCGCCGCGTGGCTCACCCTTGCCGTCGGCTCTTGGGTGGATTAAGTAGCCGAGGTTGAGCTGGGTTTTGCCATGCTCACTGGATAATTTGGTACGGACTTCGCCCTTGGTGTCGTCAAACAGCAGCTCGCCATACTGGCCGCCTTCATGCTCTTTGGTTTTGATACCGGATAGGGTTTTGTTGGCGGGCAATGCACCTGCGCCGCTGAATGCGGGTACGGGGTGGCTGCCGTTATAGACCACGCCAGTGATGATGGGCCGGTCGATGTCGCCTTCGATAAAATCGACTAAAACTTCCTGGCCGATGCGCGGGATAAACTGGTGGCCCCAGCTTGCGCCTGCCGATGGGTAGGCGACGCGGATCCAGCAGGAGGATTTGTCATCCAGATTGACACCAAACTCGGGATGCTCTGCGCCCCGCTGCCAGTGGAACTGCACCTTAATTCGGCCTTGTTCGTCGGTATGCACCTCTGCACCAGCGGGGCCGACCACGGTGGCCGTTTGTACGCCACGGCTTTTGGGTTTGCTGTGCTCGATATGGGCAAAATCAGGCGTAATCGGCTGGCCGCGCCTTTGAGCGGTGAAGTGGGCTTCATAGGGTTTGGCGGCATCGGAGGCCAAAAGGCTGGGCGCGACCAAGCCCAGTTGCTGGCTTAAATCCACGGGTAGATTATTTTGCGCGGTGAATGTCAGCCCGGTAACGGCAAATTCGCGCTGCTCGGCGCTGTCCCACTCATGTGCGGGGTGGTCTTCCAAGCGGAACCACTGCCCGGCCTGCAAGGCACGCAAAGTGCCAGAGCCGGTAAAGGATTTCTTTTGCCCATCATGCGCCTGCTGACGCAATTGGGCGTAGTGGCTGAGCCCTTCGGCATCACTAGCGTAATAAAGGGCTTGCGGGTCGTAATCTTCAAAACTGGCCTGCAGCTGCTGGCCGCCATCGCCCTGGTCGATACGGCTTTCATCAAAGCTTTGGCTGGTGCTGGTGGCTTTGTAATCAAAGCTCGCCAAAGATACGCTGCTGCTGCCCACCTGGCGCTGGCTGTTCCACTCGGTGAGCGCGTCAGATTCTTCTGTGGCATCGGCGCGGTGGAAGCGCACCTGCATTTCTTGTGCTTCGGGTAGCGCAAAAGCATCGTCAAAAATGACCAGCTGCACCTGCGGATTGTCGCCCGGCAGATGTTCGAATCTCCATGCCAAACCTTCCTCGGCTAATAATCGCGTCAGAAAATCGAAATCGGATTCACGGTATTGTAAGCAGTAAGAGCGCGGGCCGTGTGTGCCAGAGAGTTTGAAATCCAGCGTTTGCACGGCGGCAAACACGGGGTTTTTAGCCTGGTGTTCGGCTAAAACTTGTTTAACGATATCGGGGACGGATAGGTCTTGAAATACGCGAGAAGTGCGGCGGTAGCGGAGTAAGGCAAAAGGCGGTTCTGCCGTCAGTGCGTATTTAGCAAATCCCCCATCTGAGCCCAACAATTGCGCTTGCGAGATGACACCACAGCGCTCAACCGCATCGCCATTGGCATCAGCCACCGATAAAACAATGGGTAAACCGAGTAAGGATTTAAGCTCTAAAGCGCCATCAGGGGATAAGCAATCGATCTGATAGCGGTAAGCCTGGTTAATCCCTTCGCTGCCATCCACCCGCTGAGGTAAAAGCTGCTCACCCCATGCGGCACCATCGCCCAGCTGCAGAGAAATAAGCCGCTGGTTTTGTGAGAAAGCAGCGGCAAAGGAGGCGAGCACATCCGTAGCGTTCATCGGGATAACCACTTTAAAACTCAATGTACAACATTACATCAAGCTTTAAATTTGCGCACTACATCATTATTTATACCCTAAGCGCCCGAAAGAATGAACGCTTATGCAGCAAGGTATAAACAGCGGCCAACGCAATGGAGAGCCAGATATCAGCAGGACTAGGTCATGATGTAAGCTGCATACATGACGGATCCCTAAGCTTAATGCGTCTTTCTGTTCGGGCAGGTATCACAGCGTTTTGCACATTCTATTTTATCCAGCGACTGACTCAAGGCACAGACAGAGCGGCGGCAGGCGACAAAACGGATATTTTCTTCATGAGCTAATTCGCGGTAAGCCCGCATCACATTGTGGCTTAAAAAATCAGTAAATAAGATCAGAAGATCCGCACCTTTTAAGCTGGCGGGCTTGCGCTGATGCGCGGCATTACGCCCTGACACGTGTTTGTGTACTTTTATGCCATAGCTCGACAAAAGTTCGGGAATATTACCCAGCACATCTGCGCCTACTAAATATGCATTCATCACATAACCTTAATTAAGAGAAGTTAAATCGATTCTCCTACAATTGATAATGATTATCAATAGCATTTTTATTACAGAACAATCGTGAGCGCATGCAAACTGTAAGGTAAACAGCGACACATTTATCCAGTAGATAAAAAAATCAAAATAAATCATTTATATAGAAGTCATTTTTTTCATACATGCATTTGAAAGTGACCTCCTTCAAGCTGTCATTTCTCCTAAGCCTTTTCTGCCCCCTTGTAAAATATAAGGTTAATTACTTAGTAAAACAAAGAGGAAATAGGACACATTCACACGAAATACAACACCTTGAAACAAATTCAACACGTCTCTCAATAAATTAATGTTGCACTGCGATAAGATCAAAAGCGGTCTTATTGACACAGGCCAATATTCAAACTGACATAAGCCTCCATTGTTTGCCCATTGCCCTAATCACCATGAGGAAACAGATATGTTAATTGCCATTCCCGCCGAAGTGCTGCCCGGGGAATTCCGGGTTGCTGCAACGCCGGAGACAATAAAAAAACTGATTAAAGCCGGGCATACCGTCAGAGTTGAGAGCAAGGCAGGCCAGCACGCCGCCATTACCGATACCGCCTATACCGAGGCCGGTGCAGAAATTGCGCCACATCCAGCAGCGCTTTACCAAGGCGCTCAACTTATTCTTAAAGTTCGTGCCCCTCTGGCGCATGAACTTCCGCTCCTCCCTGAACGTGCTGCCCTTGTCGCCTTGTTTGATATTCATCGCTACGATCATTTAGACGCACTTAATGCCAAACAGATCAGCGCCTATGCCTTGGAGCTGATTCCCCGTATCACCCGAGCCCAATCCATGGATGTTTTATCTTCACAAGCCAATATTGCGGGATATCGGGCCGTCTTACTGGCCACACAATACTATCCGCGCTTTATGCCCATGCTGATGACTGCGGCTGGCACGGTTAAGCCCGCGCGCGTACTGATTCTTGGAGCGGGGGTGGCAGGACTGCAAGCCATTGCCACCGCAAAAAGGCTGGGTGCGATTGTTGAAGTCTTCGATGTGCGCCCCGCCACCCGCGAACAGGTGGAATCACTGGGAGGAAAATTCATTGAAGTGGCACTTAATGACGATGAAAAAGCCGCAGCAGAAACAGCGGGGGGCTATGCCCGTGAAATGTCAGAAGATTACAAGTTGCGCCAAGCGCTATTAATTGACCAGCAAGCCCGCCTTGCCGACATCATCATCAGCACCGCGCAAATCCCCGGTAAAGCAGCGCCGGTCCTGATCCCTGAAGAAACAGTCAGTGGAATGAAAACGGGCTCGGTGATTATCGATCTGGCCGTGGACAGCGGCGGCAACTGTCCGCTATCCAGAAGTGATGAAGTAGTCCGCAGCGAAAATGGCGTCATTATTGTGGGGCACAGCAATCTAGCCAGCTTGCTAGCGGCCGATGCTTCCGCACTCTATGCCCGCAATCTGCTGACCTTCTTAAGCCTGCTGCAAGATGCTGATGGCGCTTATGCTCCGCATAACGACGATGAAATCATCAAAGCCACGCTGCTCAGCCAGCATGGCGAGCAGTTATTTGGCCGTGCCCCTGCTCACACACAAGGCGCGAGTGCCCCACATACAAGCCAGCCCACTGCCAACGCATAAGGAGTAAGCCATGTCGATTGAATCTTTAGCCGCCTCTGCTGTTGCAGAGGCCAGCAGCCACGCGCTGGCTGCCGACCCATTTATTGGCAGCCTGACTATTTTTATTCTGGCGATTTTTGTGGGTTATCACGTGGTCTGGAATGTCACCCCTGCCCTACATACCCCCCTGATGGCCGTCACCAACGCGATCAGCGGCATTATTGTGGTGGGTGCCATGCTGCAAGTCGTGGATATCAATGCCCAGGAAATCAGCGTAACCAGTGTGCTGGGCGCTGTAGCCATTTTTCTGGCCAGCATTAATATATTTGGCGGCTTTTTAGTCACGCAACGCATGCTGGCGATGTTTAAAAGGAAGGGCAAATAATGCAAAACTTAACTGCCATTCTTTATTTGGTTTCGGCTGTGCTGTTTATTTTGTCGCTTAAAGGCCTGTCGTCACCTGTTTCGGCCCGGCGTGGCAATTTATTTGGCATGCTCGGTATGGCCATTGCCGTTGTTACCTCATTTTTTGTAGCGGATAAGCCCGTCGTCTGGCTGATTTTAGCCGCCATGTCGGCCGGTGCCGTAGTCGGTGCTTACAAAGCAAGGACCGTAGCCATGACCGCCATGCCTGAGCTGGTGGCGGCCATGCATTCGCTGGTTGGCCTTTCTGCCGTGCTCATTGCCATTGCTGCTATTTTTCATCTGGGCGTCAGCCACGGCAGCATGCAAAAAATTGAGCTTTTCATTGGTGCATTTATCGGTGCGATCACCTTTAGCGCATCAGTGATTGCCTATGGCAAGCTTTCAGGCAAATTTGGCGCAAGGGCGATTAACTTTAAGGGCCAGCACGGTTTAAATCTGGTACTTGCCCTTACCATGCTGGGTTTTGGCGCAATGTATGTGCTTGCAGACAGCCAGTCGTCTTTTCTGATGATGGTTGGCATTGCACTCGCTCTTGGTGTGCTGCTGATTATTCCCATTGGTGGTGCAGATATGCCGGTCGTGGTGTCGATGCTGAATTCTTATTCAGGCTGGGCAGCGGCAGGAATTGGTTTTACGCTGAATAATCCGGTGTTGATTATTGCCGGTGCCTGCGTTGGCGCATCCGGGGCGATTTTGTCCTACATCATGTGTAAAGCCATGAATCGCTCGATTATCTCGGTACTTTTAGGTGGCTTTGGTGCAGCGGTTGCAGCGGAAGGCCCAGCCGGATCGGCGCAGAAAAACTACCGCTCCGGCAGTGCAGACGATGCTGCATTTTTAATGGAAAACGCAGAAAAAGTCATCATAGTGCCCGGCTACGGTCTTGCCGTTTCCCGCGCCCAGCATGCCTTGCAAGAGCTGAGTGATTTACTGACTGCGCGCGGCGTGGACGTTCGCTACGCCATTCACCCTGTAGCGGGCCGTATGCCGGGGCATATGAATGTGCTGCTGGCCGAAGCCGAAGTGCCTTACGACAAAGTGGTGGAGATGGAGGAAATCAACAGCGAGTTTTCCACCGCCGATGTCGTGCTAATTATTGGCGCAAATGATGTGGTTAACCCTGCGGCCAAAAATGATCCAGCCAGCCCGATTTACGGCATGCCCATTTTAGAGGCATATAAAGCAAAAACCGTGATGGTTGTGAAACGCTCAATGAACGCAGGCTATGCCGGGCTGGATAACGATCTGTTCTATATGGACAGAACCATGATGGTCTTTGGCGACGCTAAAAAGGTGGTTGAACAGATGTTGCAAGCGGTGCATTAAGCTTTGCAGGGTGGGCACACTTTTACACTACAAACAAAAACGGCCCGGAAATCATCCGGGCCGTTTTTTTGTAACACTCAAGCCATCAAACCGTCGCAGGTTTATCCAAAACAGGAGCGGGCTGAGCAGCAACTTCTGGCTCTGCCTCTTCCGGCAGGACATCCTGCTCCGCGCCCAGCTCGTTTTCCCATTTGCAAACCACACCGGTGGCCACGGCATTGCCGAGTACATTGGTGGCAGAGCGGCCCATATCTAAGAAATGATCCACGCCCAAAATCAGCAAGAGGCCCGCTTCAGGGATATTAAACTGTGACAGGGTTGCGGCAATCACCACCAAAGAGGCACGCGGCACGCCAGCCATGCCTTTTGAGGTGAGCATCAGAATCAGCAGCATCATGATTTTTTGCATCAGCGTCAGCTCAATACCATAGGCCTGAGCAATAAACAGCGTGGCAAAAGTGCAATACATCATCGAGCCATCAAGGTTGAACGAGTAACCAATCGGCAATACAAAGCTGGAGATTTTCTTATTACAGCCAAATTTTTCCAGTTGCTCCAGCGTTTGCGGATAAGCCGCTTCACTGCTTGCGGTGGTAAAGGCCAGCAAGATAGCACCACGGATGCGGCGTAATAAGCCAAACACGCGTGTTTTAAGGAATAAGAAACCCAGCAACGTAATCACGCACCAGAGCACAAAAATGCTTGCGTAAAAACCGGCTACAAATTTGCCATACACCGCCAGCACTTCAATCCCTTCCTTGGCAATCACGGCAGCCATCGCGGCAAAGACGGCCACGGGTGCAAAATTCATGATGTAAGTGGTGATCTTCAGCATGACATGGGCAACCACATCGATCACATCAATCAATGGTGTGGCACGCTCACCCAAAGCCGCGCCCGCTACACCAAAGAATATAGAGAACACAACGATCTGCAGAATTTCATTCTTAGCCATTGCATCAAAGATGCTGGTTGGGAAGGCGTGGTGCAAAAAGTCTTTTAAATTCATTGCACCTTTCACGATGCCACTCTCTGTGCCTGCCGCTGGCAAGGCCAGATTCAGCCCCACTCCCGGCTCCAGCAACGTCACCATCACCAAACCCAACACCAATGACGTAAGCGACATAAACATAAACCAGCCCATGGTCTTTAAACCAATCCGGCCAATGGCACCGCTATCGCCCATTCTGGCAATACCGACCACCAGTGTTGAGAACACCAGCGGGGCAATAATCATTTTAATTAGGCGCAGAAAAATATCGCTGAGCAGCGATATATAAGAGGCAAAAGAGGCCAGTGATGCGGAATTATCCGCATATTGATTCACCGCATAGCCGCAAATAATCCCCAGCACCATGGCTAGGACGATAAACAAGGTTAAATTTTTAGACTGCATCAAAGCTCTCTGTATTCTTAGCAAGCAAATCAGGACAAAACGGCTGGCCACCCTGCTTATTCAGCGGGCGGCATGACGCGGTCTCTTTTTAAAAAGAGACCGCAGGGAGCGGATTCCATTCAGATCTGAAACTTACTTAGTTTTCTATTTTTAATTGGTGAAAAGTTCTCATTCTCACCATGCGCCTTAAATTTCACGCCATTACACCGCAAGTCTTACTAATTAGCATGTGCATTATTTACACAAAGAAAAGATAAGCGGCACTTTCAAGCGACTCAATTATGCTGAAACATGCCGCTAAAACACTTATGCAGACTGGGCTTTCAGCCAGTGACTCAGTATTTTACGGGAGGGAAAAAACTGTTTAAACAAGCCCAGAAGCGTTGCACTTCCGATCAGAGCCAGCACCAACCAAGGCAAACTCGGCATATTTAAGCTACGTGCATGATCCAGCAAAAAACCACCGCCGGTATAGCCAAACAGCCCGCCTACAGCCAAACCCATACGTCCCATGCCCATATAACTGGCACGCGCTTCTGATTGAGCAAAGCTTGCCAATAGCGCTTCCCTGGCGGGCTCGGTAATTAAAGTGCCCAGATAAAAAAACGTCAGCACCACAAACGCCCCCACAATGCCAGTGACCAAAGCCATTGCGGCCATACTGGCCGTCATCAGCGTAATGCCCGCCAATACGCGGACTTGCAAACTAAAGTAGCGCTCTCCTAAACGAGCCAAAGGATATAGTAAGCAAAGTGCAAGCACAGCATCAAGGCTATACATCCAGCCTACCGCCTGCGCTGTGCCAGCCAGCTGTTTGATCACAACCGGCAGCAGCAGCATAATTTGCACACAGAGCACGTAATAGCCGCTTAAGGTAAACACAAAAAAAAGAAAAGGTTTATCGGCCAAAACAACACGAATCGCCGTTATTGCTGCGGTTCTTTTGGCGGCCACCCTGTAAGCGGGCAAAAACATGGCATTCAACAGCGCCACCAGCACAAAGACGGCCGAACCGCCCATACCTACCCAGAAAAAATCAAACGCCAGCAGCCACGAGCCCAATAAAGCCCCAAGCATGGCACCTGCGCTTTCCTGCATCATCAGTAAGGAATAAAAGCGGTTGCGTTCATGCGGGCGGGTTAATTTGATAATCAGCGCGCTCCTTGGCGGATCAAATAAAGTGCCACCAAGGCCCGATAAGACACAGGAAAAAATCAGAATACTAGGGTGAGTCGCCATGGCCATGACCGCAAAACCCGCTGCACGCAGCAACATACCCGACACAATCAATGGCCTAGCCCCAAAGCGATCCGCTAAAGAGCCACCAAGCAGGCCCAAACCCTGCTGCGACAATTGCCTAATGCCTAAAGCCAGCCCCACTGCTGCAGCGGCCCAGCCAAGTTGATCAACAAAATGCAGACTAATCAGTGGGAAAACCAGAAAAAACCCACAAACACCCAGCATATTGTCCAGCATAATAAAACGTCGTCCCAGCCGCCTTGCCCGCTCTGCCCCAGCCATTTTGCATCTCCCTGATGATTAATGCATATTCTCAGACTAGGCCAGTTATTATAGAAGCCGTGAACTGCTAATATTTAATATGGATTTTACTTATGGCTCTGAATATTGATGACTTGCAATTGCTGATCGATATTGTGGCGTGTGGCAGCTTTAGTCAGGCAGCGGCAAGGCGTGGCTGGTCTCAGCCTCAGGTTAGCCAGCGAGTTGGCTTGCTGGAGGCGGATCTAGGCGCGCAATTATTTCAGCGCCACCGCCGAGGCGCGATTCCAACGGCGGCCTGCTTGTCTTTTTTGCCCGCCGTACAAGAAGCGCTCGCCACGCTAGAAGCGGGCAGAACCGCGATTCAAGGCGCACCCGCCCTGCCAAGAATGACGCTGGCCTGTATGCCCTCTTTAGCTTCCGTGGTGTTTGGCCCTATCTTGGTGGCCCTTGCCAAAGCGCCGATGGAAATCCGCTGCAGCACCGATCACTCGCAAACCATTATGGAAAACCTGCTCAGCAGCAAGGCACAGTTCGGCTTTATTCTTAAATGCCCCGCCGTAGCAGGTATTCAAATGGAACGCATTTGGCGATCGCCGATTATTGCCGTGGTGCATAAACGCCACCCGCTCGCTAAATCTGGCGCGCTGACACTGGCCGATATTGCCAACGAGCAGCTAGCACCGCAGTTTTGGGGAGACGGCTGTGATCAGCTGATCAATCAGCTGCGCAGCTTACGCAGTGCCAGCGGCCCGATTCATGCCATCCAGCCCTCCAGCGCTGCGCGAGAAATGGCGATGGAACACGGCTTTTTAACGTTTATGCCAGAAGTGGCCGTCAAACGGGATTTACGCGAAGGGCGGCTGATTAAGCTCGCCATCAGTGATTTACCGCTTTGGGAATGGGAGGTGATGATGGCTTGGCGCAGCGGCAAGCGTAGCGATGTAAGTAAGCAACAGGTGATTGATACGGTAAGAGCGATGGCGGCGGATTGGGCTTAGCCGTCAGCCCAACTACCGTTTTTTTCAAATTAGCGGTCCAACAGATCCATTTACTTCAGTTTATTTCTGAGGGCATCCAGCATTTTGGGAATACTGTCTTTGCTTAAGCTATCCACAATCCAGCCCAAGCCCATCGGCACCGGGCCCGGATCGGTGAATACAAAGTATTTAACCACCGTTTTGGCCGGATTAGCAGCAGACGGCGTAATAAGCCAATAGCCAGAAGTATCGGCAATGGTTTCATCCGTTTTTAAGCCATCCCACGGCAACATTTTCCATGAAAGCTGGCATTGTTGAGCGCCCTGCTTTGGTGTCATCTTTAAACGATATTTTTTAACCTTACCCAGTGGTAAATGTAAGGTCATATCCAGCACCGGGCTATCGTCCCCAGCTGTGGCCACCTTTACCTTAGCTACATTAGGCATAAAGCTTGGGTAATCGGCATAATTCTGAATGACCGCGCATACTTTTTGCACGGACGCATTCATTAGCGTAGCGGCCAGAAAGGTTTTACCGGCCTGATCCGCCTTGCTCTGATCAAGCATCCTCACTTGGTCAGTTAAAGCATTCATATCAATCCCCTGCGCCGCGCCTGCGGTAAGGGGCAGTGCTAATAACACACTCAGCAATAATTTATGACGCATAAATGACTCTTCTATTTTTCAACCGCAAGGCGTATTTTTTCGATATCGACAGTATTTAAATACTTTGGAATATTGGTCCACATTGAGTGATAGCCATAAGCACCATGCATTAATTCATCCAAAGCCTGCTCTTTGCTCCAGCCCTGATAAAGAATACGGTACATTGCCGAAATCAAACCCGTGCGGTCCGCGCCATGCAGGCAATGCAATAAAACCGGCCCTTCTGCATATTTAATGGCCCGCAATGCGGCAATGACTTCTTTATCATCAATATCCCAAGTATTCATCGGCACACGAATCGATTTCAGCCCTGTGCCTTTCAATATTTTCTGATCTGAATGAAAGGCACGCAAACTCACCACCGTCTTCACGCCTAAAGACTGAATCAGCGCCACATCTTTAGTATCCAGCTGCGCGCTACGATAAAACTGTGGGGTTACTCTGAATAAATTAGCCGATTGCTCAACAGGAACGGCCCATTCGGCCTTACGTGCTGGCTCTGCTGCACAAGCTGGCATGGCTAAACACATCAATACTAATAATTTTAATACCGCATTCAACATCATTCAGCCTCTTTTGAAAGAAAAATAAAACAGCAGCCCGGCGCCAAAGAGGAAAGTCCAGTAATCAACAGGTGCAAACCAGAACCAATTTTTATGCCAAGGAATATAAGCAGGGCTGAAATGATGAATCCCATAAGCCGGGTTTAATACAAACCAGAGATAATCTTCAACAATCCAAAAAAACATAATCGAGGCCAGCGCACGTAATTCCAGCCTGAGCGACCATTGCTGCATAAAGAAAAACGGGAAATGAAAAAACAAGGCCACAAAGGGGAAAACCCATGCGTGATATCCCGTCATCGGCCTGCCGCCCCAAAAGATATCCAGCAACCAGTGTTTTTCTATGCGCCATGTAGGCAACGCTGCAGCCCAGCCAGCCGCGCCTTCAATCTGAATTTCTACCTGAGCAAAAAAGAGCCCCAGCAGAGCAACCCAAAACACAGTCAGAGCATTGGCCAACCATTGCTTGTTTATGGGCATTTGGCCAGCACCGCTTCAAGGACCGTTTGACCAGCGGCTGGCCGCCCCAGAGCGCGAGCTTTTGTGCTCATATCGGCCAGCTTAACGGGATGGTCTAATAAATATCGAATCCGATATTCTAAAGTCACCGCATCAAACGCTTTCAGCGCCACGCCTTGTTCTAATAGAAAATCCGCATTACGCTCTTCCTGCCCCGGAATCGGTGCATTCACAATCATAGGCAGCCCCATCGCCAAGCATTCGGATGTAGTCAAGCCACCGGGTTTGGTCACTACCAAATCAGCGCATGCCATCAGCCGCTCTACTTGATTAGTAAAGCCCTGAGGCAATACCCGCCCAGGATAGCGCAGAGACAATGCCTGCAATGCCGCTAAAGCTGCCTCATTTTTACCCGCCATCACAATCAGCTGAAAATCGCCTTCCAGCGTCAGCAATCGCGCCGCAATGGTATCCAGACTCCCCAGCCCTGCCCCCCCGCCCATCAGTAAAATGGTCGTGCGCCTAGCATCAAGGCCAAGTTCCGCAGCGCACTCTTCACGGCTGGCTGCCGCTGCAAAGCCTGGCATAATCGGAATACCACTTACGCTGATTTTCTCAGCAGCAATCCCTTGCGCCTGCATGCGAAAAGCCACTTCCTCATTTGCAGCAAAATAACCTGCCATGCCTTCATGCACCCACATTCTGTGCAAATCAAAATCAGTCACCTGCACCCAAACGGGGCAATCCACAACGCCTTTACTCAGCAGCCTAGATAAGATTTCTGCAGGCAAAAAGTGTGTGCAAATAATGGCATCCGGATTAAATGCTGCAATTTCTTTTAATAATGCACGCGCATTCATTCGCTCCAATTTTTTACGCAGTTTTTCTATAGAGCTGTCTGCCTGAGCGTCATTAGTGAAATTATATAAATAACCCCATAATGCAGGCGCATTATTGACCAGTTTGATATAAAAATCGGTATATAACTTTCTGAACCCCGCCGTTACATATTGCATCACATCTAAATGAACCACTTCCAGCGGTGCATCACCCAGATGGGCATAAGCACGAATGGCTTCAGCCGCACGTACATGCCCGGCTCCTGCCGAAACGCTCAGTAATAATATTTTTTTCATAAGTTTTGAATACACTTATTCAAAAGAGGGAAAGAGAACATAGCACTGATATTACAGCACTGAAAATAACCATTACACACTATATAAATAATCCACCGCAATCAGCGAGCCATTTTCAAAATCATCTGCTCACCTTTTAATGTCATATCAAAGCGTTTAATCACATTCATCCCTAATAAAATTTCATCACCCAGCTGTGGCACAACCCCCACAGTCAGATGTTTAAATTCAAAAGGACCAAATGAAAGCTGATCAATCTTGGATAAATATCCCTTAACCTCGCCATTAGCTGTTTGCGAAATATAAGGCTGGCCAGGCTTTAATTTTAAGCGCTCAGCCAGAGCGGCACTCATTGTTAACGTTGTGGCTCCGGTATCAATCAGCAAAACTACAGGCTGACCATTTATATTGCCATTTAAGCGAAAATGTCCGTCTCTGGAGCGCTGCAAAGTTAATTCCTGTCCCTGCCCAGCTAAAAACGTACGCGTATTTGGATTATATTGATGCGCCAGAAAAACGTTAAATCCCCAGTAAATCCCCACCGCAACCATTAACCACACCACAACAATTGAAAACGTCGAACGCATACCCTTCCCTAAAATACAAAAACCACATATTACAAGCTATTGATGTAAATTTGATCCGGTAACATGACCGATATAACTCAGACGATGACGGCCAGCCGCTTTGGCCTGATAAAGCGCCACATCGGCTGAACCAATCAGCTCATCCATATCACGGCCATCATCAGGAAACCAGGCAAGGCCGATACTCATGCCTGTCTGAACCTGATGGTTTTCAATCAGCAAAGGCGCATCAAAACTGGATAAAAGCCGCTGGCAGATACTTATTGCATCATCCCTGCTAATCGGTGCAGTCAGAATCATGGCAAATTCATCGCCACCCAAGCGTGCCACTGTATCACTATGGCGTAATGCCGCATTTAAGCGCTGCGCCACAATTTGTAAAAGCTGATCACCCACACCATGGCCTAGGCTATCGTTGATCCGTTTGAAATGGTCTAAATCAATCAGTGCCAGCGCAAACGGGCTATCCTGGCGCTGTGCTCGGGTATAGGCCTGTAATAAGCGATCCTGAAACATCCGCCGGTTAGGCAGGCCGGTTAAAACATCGCTATAGGCCATTTCTTCTAATTTGCTCTGGCTTTCACGTAATTGCTCTAAAGTTTGCTGATGAAGCAGTATTTCAAGAGATAATTCTTTTGTTCTTTGTTTTACTTTTTCTTCTAAAGAAATCTGATACTGCGCAGCCTCTTTCAAGCGCGCTGTTTTCTCTGTAACGGCCATATTTAACGCAGCTGTTGCCGCTTTTTTAAGGCTGTTTACTTTTTCTGCCAAGGCTTGTGAAAACATAATGGCACTCCACGCACCCGCCACAAAGTAAAAAGTCGTATTAAACCGATCCGCTTCGATAACGCCCTGAGTTAATAAAACCAACAATGTACTGCCAACCAAGGTTGGCCCTTCCCCTATCAAATAACATCTTGCCCAGACCGATCCTAAATAACTAAGATAAGCAGACATCCCCAATACCAGCGGCAGCCATACACCTCCCGCCCATTGTGTGAGCAACTCCGCCCAGGAATACTGGCCTGCAAAAACCAAACCAATCGCGGATAAATAAATAGCAACCACACCGTATAAAGTGTAACTAAACCATTTTCTTCTTTTTAAATTACCCAGCAGGGAAATAGCAAAAAGCACTGAAAAAATACCTGTCGTTGCAGTAATGCAGGATGACAAGCCTTTAAACCTGTGAAATGAAGTTGACCACAATATATTTAAATCAAGCCCATTAATATTCACCGAATAAAACATATAACTGACAATGGCAAAAAAATACAGCAAGAACATGCTGTCTCTTATTCTTAGGTAAATAAATAAATTATATACAGAAAGCCCGAACATAATGCCAAGCAGTAATCCGTATAAAAGATATTCTGTTAAAGTTAAATCAATCCATTTTTCCTGCTGCCATATTCTGACAGGAAAAATAAATGCGCTGTGCGATACCGAGCGCCAGTAAATCACCATACTTTGCTGATCATTAAATGTGATCGGGTAAAAAAAAGGCCGGCCATAAGATGGGTGAGCAGAAAAAGGCTCATATTTTTTTGAAGCTTGCTTTATATATTGGCCATTTTGATCAGGAGAATAAAACTGCAATTCAACCGGGCTAAAAATCTGATAATCCAGCCACCAGCGGGCAGGCGCATCAGCGCCACGCTCCAGCTTTAAGCGGAACCAGATGGGGTGACGCACTCTTGCCAGCACGTTACGACCGCCTGCCGATACAAAATCAGCATGGCTGCGTGCCTCGTCAAACGTCATGGTTTCTGAAGTATCAACAAAATATTCAAGCTTTGAGTTGATATAAGTGCCGCTGCTGTCTGGCTGCACAAGAAACGCCGGGGAAGCATCATCCGCCCAGGCTTGGGAAAGAAAAAAAACAATACAAAAAACGAATACCCTGAACATTTTTATTGTCTGATTTTTATAAAAAACATGCCAGAACTCCATTCCTGCGACAGATTATATGAATATAATAGCAAAAAGCCATATATTTATCTGTCTTTGTTCTTACATACAAAAACACTGAAATGATATTAATCTAAAAATAAAACGGCTTATATTCAAACAAAAACTAACAACAATCTTTCAATAACTAGCACCTCCCCCCAAAGCCACTTAAATACCTGCAGCATGAAGTAATCTGATGTTTTACGAGCAGCCATGGCGCTGATTTATGACAGAAATTGCGACAAGGGCGTGCAGGAATTCCGGCGCGGTGAAAGCCAAAGCAAACCCGGAGACAACAATGGGAAATAGAAATACTTCACCGCCGGTAATCAAGCCACCAGCAGAAGTTATATACAAAGCCGCCAGAGGACTTTCTGGCGAATACTAGTGAAGCAGCAGGAGGCATTGCCCCCTGCTTTGTGTGCTGCAGGCTTTATTTGGCCCAGGCACCACGCCGGGCTTTGCCCACCTTAGCCGGTTTGCGGCTGGTGTTTTGCTTTTGCAAAAGCTTATCAATTTGCTCTGAGGTGGATTGCATTAAAGACTCAGCCATTTCGCCACTAGGGAAAGTATCCGGCATTCTGAAACCCAGCCAAGCATAGGCCGAATACAACTTGCATGTATCTTCCAGATATTGCAATTCATTACGGCCACCCATGCCATCCATACGTAAGAGTGGTGCAGCACGACGTTTGGCGCGTGCTTGTGTCCAGTCTTTAAATGCAGATTCCAGCATGGCAAACTTGGTGGAGATTGGGCAAAGGCTGAACACAAAACGGTCATTCAAAGATAAAACCAGCGTATCCAACCAGCGGGCTTTTTCGATTTGCTCGCTTAAATTGGCAGGTAAGAAGAATTCATCATGCACATTAATATGCTTGGCAAACAGCTCAAGCAGAGGTTGTAATTTGGTTTCACCCGTTGCGGCAGAAATCTGCTGCAGATAATCCAGATTGGGCGACACAAAGAAACCGGTACCGGGCAGTGGCTCGGGCGCTTCCTTCAGTAAAGCGGCAATCATCTGGTGTGTTTTCGCGTCCAGCCCAGCCACAAAGCCTGTTTCGTGCTCGCCAAAACGCCCGGCCCGCCCGGCTATCTGTTTAGCCAACGAGGCGGCAATTGTGCCATCACTGTAGCCATCCCATTTATTGGCGGTGGTAAAAATGATCCGTCTGGCAGGGGTATTCAGCCCCATTCCAATGGCATCTGTACCCACGACGATTTTAGTCTCGCCATCGATAAATCGCTCGGCCTGCGCCTGACGCACTTCAGGGGATAAATTGCCGTAAATTGCCGACACCTTAAAGCCCTGCTCAATCGCCTGATCGCGCCAGTTCAGGACTTCACGGCGGGAGAACGCAATCAGCACATCACCTGCCTGCAGATTAGATAAAGAGCCGAGCGGTTTTTTCTCCATTTCCAGCGGCGACATACGCTGTAATTTGCGTACTTCTAAGGTGCCGCCCACCCGCTTAACCAGGGATTCAATCGCAGGCTGCGCTTCCAGCGCACCGAGCAAATACACGGTACTGGCTGGCACGCCACAGACCGCGGCCGTCCAGGCGGCACCACGGTCCTGATCTTCTAAAAGTTGAATTTCATCGATCACCGCCACTTCAACCACCCGATTGGGGTTGAGCATTTCTACCGTGCTGGCCACATGAGTGGCTTCGGGGTGCAGCTTTCTTTGCTCGCCGGTAATCAGGCTGACCGCTACACCAGCATCTGTTAAACGGCGGTAATTTTCTAAAGCCAGCAAACGCAGCGGCGCCAAATACACGCCGGATTTGGCTTTCATCAGATGCTGCATGGCCGCGTGTGTTTTGCCCGAATTGGTCGGCCCAAGAATGGCAATAAAGTGCCGTGGCATGGCTTGCGCCACGGTAAACGATTCTGGATAAAGCGATAAATTAACCGCGTTATGGGTTTTATCTGCCTGACGCGTGGCCGCCTTGCCGCCTTTAAGCGCGTCGATCCGATCCAGAGCCAGCTGGCAGCGAAACCTTGCCAGCTCATATTTCGCCTGAAACGCCGCCAGCGTAGCCGTGGGGTCGAGATCAAAATCCTTGGCAATCACCAGTACTTGCTCAGCACAAAGCCTAAGCTGCGCTTCTAATTTGGCGCGGGCCTCATCATTCCAGCGGGCTTTAAGCATGGCAAAACGCGCAGCGCTGTCGAGCTTGCGCCATTTACTGCTTTTTCCAAGGAAGCCTTCGTCCGGTACCAAGTGATAGGGAATATGCAGACCATTAACGATGATTTCGCCCTGCACAGAAACCGCATAGCAACCATCGGTGGTCACCAGAGTGGCGTGATACGTGTGCAGGTAATCATGAATTAAGGAAGTTTCTGGAGCATCACTGAGAGAGTCGGTCATAAGGTCTACTGTATTCGAGGTCAAAAATGGCTGAACGCCTTAGTCAGAAGTATACAGTAGCCCCTTCAATGCCGATGAAGACAGATTAAGGATGCGGATTGGGCAAAGCATTTTCCTCATCCAGCCACTCCCGCCACACCGCCAGTGCAACCGCCAGAATCACAGGGCCTAAAAACAAACCAACCAGACCAAAAGCAGCCAAGCCGCCCAATACACCAAACAGCGCCAGAATAAACGGGATATTCACAACTTCAGACAAAACCAAAGGCCGGACAATATTATCCACCCAAGAAACAACCAGGACACCCCAAAGCAGCAGCCCTATTCCCGCGGCAGTTTGCCCGGAAAAGAGCAACCACAAGCCTGCAGCCCCCCACACCAGCGGCGTGCCAAAAGGCACCATGGCCAATAATACAGTCACGGCCGCTAGGGTAACCGGGGCAGACAAGCCCGCCGCCCAATAGCCTAAACCTGCCACAGCCCCCTGAATCAGCGCCGTCAGCACAATGCCGTACACCACCGCACGTGTGGTTAAGGCAACTGTTTTTAAATAACCGCCAGCCCGCTCGCCCAATAAAGAAATACAGATCGTACGAATTTGCCGCGCCACACTATCGCCATGTAAATACACAAAAAACAGTGTAAATAAGGCAAAAACCATTTTGATAATGTTTTTTCCGATGCCGCCCAATAGGGCAAACGCATAGGCATCCAGCTGACGTAAATGATTTTTGAGTTCAAAACTGATTTGTGCCGGCTCTGCCAATAAAGCGCCGAGCGACGCACTCAGCTCAGCCCCAAAAATGGGCAACTTGCTTATAAATGCAGGCGGCCTGATCCGCCCCGATCCAAGCTCTGCGGTAAGTAAATCAAGCAAGGGGCTACTTTCTGCCCTGAGTAAAAACAACAGCCAGAGCACAGGAAACACCACTAGGGCGGACATCAGCAACGTCAGCAGCAAAGCGGATGCTGTCGGCCTTTTTCCAGTTTTCATTAACAGCCAAAGATACAAAGGCCATGTGGAAAAGCCTAAAATACCCGCCCACAACATGGGGATAATAAAAGGCGTTAATACAACAGACACCGCCAGCCCCAGTACCCCGAGGAACATCACAAGCAGCACACGCTTTGCCAAGGGGTTAGTGGTGAGCTCCTGCATCATTCAAATTTATCCGATCGTAAAACTTCAACATCCTGCAAAAAGGCCACCATGGCGTAATTAGCAAAGTAGTGCGTTTGCAGGTGCAATAATGTGGATTCTGCAATGGCCCGTGGTGAAATCATTTCAATACGGATATTGGCAGATTTTGTCCATGCCCCTTCCCTGACGCCATGACTACCCCGGCCACGCGCATCAGAAATCGTGTAACCATGCACGCCTAGCCGGTCTAAATCACGCACCAGCACCTGCTCTATCGCTGCCTCTGTAATCACCGTTAACAGCGTGCGTGTCTGTGTATGCAAACTCATGCTGTAGCTCCCATCAGATAAAGCGCAAGCTGATGATAAAGAGGAATCCCAATCACAATATTGAAAGGAAAAGTGACGCCCAGTACAGCGGCCAAAGAAACAACCGGGCTGGCCTCAGGAATAGCAAGGCGCATCGTAGCGGGCACGGCAATATACGAAGCACTTGCAGCCAAGGTGGCCAGTAAGGTGACGCCACCTGCAGATAAGCCCAGCAAAATACCGGCACCTGCCCCCAGTACGGCCCCAATAAGCGGCATCAGTATTGCAAATACTAGGATGAACAGGCCCCGCTTTTTAAGCTCATCCACCTGATGACTCACAATCAGCCCCATTTCCAACAAGAACAGCGCCAGCACACCCTTAAACAAATCAAAAAACAATGGCTTAACCGGCGCAAGGCCTTCTGGGCCTGCAGCCCAGCCAATCAGCATCCCGCCCAGTAATAAAGTCACGCCTTTACCCAGCAATGCTTCATGCGCCAGCTCGCCCCAGCGTGTTTGCCTGCCTATACCACGTGCCAGCACGATGCCCACTAAAATGGCAGGAATTTCCATGACCGCCAAAAAAATAGTCATCTGTGATTCATACGGAATATCCCGCGTCATCAGCCAGTTCACACCCACGGCAAACGTCGCAACGCTGACCGAACCATAGTGTGCAGCCATTGAAGACGCATCGGCACGTGAAAAACGACCAATAAACTTCAGGATAAAAAAAGCAATAAAGGTGAGCAAAACCCCCAGCACCACCACAGCCAAAAGCTGTGGCAGTAAAGGTGCAAGGGGTTGAGAAGCAAGACCTTGCCCACCTTTCAAACCGATGGCCACAAGAAGAAAAACAGAAAGGGACTCATACAGGGCGACGGGCAGCTTCAATTCCGAACGCAGCAAGCCCGCCGCCAAGCCAAACAAAAAGAATAAAACAACCACATCCATCATCGATACAACTCAATCAGGCTTACGCGATACATAAAGACTGGCGACCACACTACCCGCTATCAGTACCGTCACTACGGTTAAAGAGATAGCGATCGGCATATGAAACCAAGGCATGATCAGCATCTTGGTACCAATAAAGGTCAGCACCAGCGCCAGGCCGTATTGCAATAAGTGAAAGCGATCTGCCATATCCGCCAACAGGAAATACAAAGCACGCAGACCAAGGATGGCAAAAATATTTGAGGTAAAGACAATAAATGGATCGGTTGTGATCGCAAAAATAGCGGGGATGGAATCAACAGCAAAAACCACGTCTGAGATTTCAACCAAAACCAGCACTAAGAACAAGGGCGTGAAATAACGGATGCCGTTTTTCTGAACGACAAATTTCTCACCATGATGCTCATCCGTCACACGCAAGTATTTTCGTGCAATTCTAAGTACAGGGTTTTGAGTCATGTCCGGCTCTTCTTCTGCCACAAACAGCATTCGACCCCCCGTAACAACTAAAAATGCGCCAAACAAATACAGTACCCAGCTAAACTCCTGAACGACCCATGCGCCAGCCAGAATCATCACCGCACGCATCACCAGCGCGCCTAATACGCCATAGACCAGCACGCGGCGTTGATATTCAGCCGGAACATTAAACGCCGTAAAGATCAACAAAAAGACAAAAACATTATCAACAGAAAGCGATTTCTCGATCAAATAGCCGGTAAAGAATTCCAGAGCCTTACGATCAGCAATTTCTGCGCCTACCGTGCCCGTTAAGTACCACCACAAACCGGCATTAAACAGCAGCGCTAAGCTAATCCACACCAAAGACCAGCTTGCAGCCTCCTTAACGCTGACCTTGTGGACCTTGCTGCCACCAAACACAAATAAGTCGAGGGCCAGCATCGCCAGTACAAAGGCAATAAACACCCCCCACATCCACGGCTCGCCAATTGAAACTGCTGCATTCACGCTAAGACTCCCATTGATAAAAAAACAGAAAAAGGCCCACAAATCCTTACATCAAATCCAAAACTTAAACGTGGCGCCTTAGTAAGCTAATTCGTTCATCCAAACTGGGGTGCGACATAAATATTCGCTTCACCCCACTGGCAAGGCTGCCTTTAATTCCAAAAACAGCCATTTTTTCCGGCAAAGGCGCATAGCGCTCGCCACTTAAACGCTCTAATGCGGCGATCATTGCCCGCCTTTGCGATAAGCCAGCCCCGCCTTCATCCGCACAAAATTCAAGCTGACGTGAAAACCGCATCAGTAATGCCGCCGTTAAAACACTAAACAGTAAAACCGCAAACAGCATGGCCATCAGCCCTAGTATTTCACCCGACGAAATCAGAAACAGAGCAAAAACAACATCGCTGCTGAGTACAGATAAATAAAAAACCCCCACGTTCAGCACGCCTTGATAAGCAATCAGCTTTGGCATATCCATGTTAGCCAGGTGGCATATTTCATGCCCCAGCACGGCCTCCGCCTCTGCCCTTGGCATAAAAAACAAGAGGCCTTTCGACACTGAAATCATGCTGTGGCTGACACCTGATGCATATGCATTCATATCTGCAGAATCATAAATCCCCACTTGCGGGCGAGGAATTCCTGCCTGCCTTGCTTGTTTTGCAACCGTAGCCAGCAACCAGCCTTCTACATCATTTCGTGGTGTATTCAGCATTTTGCTTTCCAAAGATTGCTTCGCTTTATATCTAGAAAACAAAAAAGCAAAATATGCGCTGAACAGTGAAATAAATAACACTGCAACTAAAACTTCAAAAAACCCCAAAGCAGATTGATGGATATCTGCTCCGATAAAGTGATAAGCAACTACAAGCAACAGTATCAGTGCCAGATTACTTAAGAAAAACCACCGCATCCTTTTCATTTTTTTTGTCCTGCAAACAAGCCGCGGCACCTTTTTCTGATGCAACACAACGCGACTTTCAACCACTGACCGATACCCGACCCTACGAAACAAGTCTTCCCCTCAAACCATTGCGCAGACAGGCATTCTGTAAAAAATGATCGCTGCACAGGTTTAGTTGTAAGCTTACCGCGTTTAACTCCTGCACTTTAAGAAGCCCTGAGTTCCGATCTGCGAACGGTCATTTTTAGCAGGCTCATCCCTTACTTATGCTTAAGCGCTCTGGGTTTAAGGTTGTTTACACGTCATTGAAAACGAAATCGGCTGGCCAATAAATCTGCATAGACAATTTGTTTGTTTATTCTAGCCTTGCTTTTACACAAATAAAAACAGATTATTCTTGATGAATAGATCGTTAAAACTTGATGGAAAACCCGGCATGCTCAATTACAAACAGCTTTATTACTTTTGGAACGTCGCCAAAGCGGGCAGCATTACCCGGGCAGCAGAACAACTGCACCTTACCCCGCAAACCATCAGTGGCCAGCTGGCGGAGTTAGAACGCTCCTTAGGTGCAGATTTATTTCGCCGCACCGGCCGGCGCTTAGAACTGACCCCTGCCGGAGAGATGGCAAATGAGCATGCGCGGGAAATTTTTCAGATTGGTAATGAGCTGGAGCAAACACTAAAAAGAGGCAGTACGGAGCAATCGTTCCGGGTAGGCGTAGCAGATGCTGTACCCAAATCCATCGCCTATCAGCTGCTAGCTCCTGCCATAGCTCTAGCGGACCCAGTGCGGCTGATTTGTTATGAAGACAAACTGGAGCGCTTATTTGCTGAGCTTGCCATTCATAAATTAGATTTAGTCATCGCCGACCAGCCTCTACCTTCGGAGCTTGGCGTTAAAGCGTTTAACCACTCACTGGGATACTGCGATATCGCTCTTTATGCCGTGCCTGAGCTGGCTGCACGCTACCGCAAGGGTTTTCCACAATCGCTGAACGATGCCCCTTTCTTGCTACTGGGCGATAAAGTCGCCATGCAGGCTGGATTGCAGCGCTGGTTTCAGGAACAGGATATCCGGCCACGGATTGTTGGCCAGTTTGATGATAGTGCACTGATGAAAGCATTTGGCAGAGCAGGTGCAGGCGTCTTTCCTGCACCCGCTATCATGGAAGAAGAAATTCAAAAACAACAGGGTGCCGAACTTATTGGCCATATTAAATCTGTAGTCGTGAACTACTACGCGATTTCAGTAGAAAGGCGGCTCAGCCATCCTGCCGTGTTAGCGGTGAGTGCGGCAGCAAGGGAATCCGTATTTGCTAAAAGAGTACTTTGAAATAAAGATACCCTCCTTTGAAAAAATGCGGAGCCAGGGAAGTTGCTTCCTTTCTTAAAACGCAAGCAACACGATGAAACAGCGATCATTTTCAGCGTTAACTGACTCAACACGAGCAGATCAGCTTTGCGAGAAGATAAATGCCTAGTCTATAAAGGGCTTATCACATCAGCTAATGCCTGTCTGATTGCACATTAAGCGGCATCCTGGAAGCAGAAATGATCCATCCTATTCTCAAAGCACTGCTCTTATTAAGCATAATAGGATTAAGTAAGCAGGCGAATGCCTCTGAATTCAAAGTAGATTTAATTCAAGAAGCGCCTTGGGCCTTTCAAAACCCAGATCTGTCAGGCGCTCCTTATGCTGGCATTCTTGTTGATTTACTTACAGAATTCACCAAAAGAAGTGGTCACACCACACAAATAACGCTCACGCCTTCAATAAGAGTGATTCAGCATTTAAAAAAGGGGAGCACCGACTTTTCAATCATGATTTGGAACAAAAACAATGAGGAGTATGCAAATAAAGGTACTTTTTTATTTCCTGAGCATATCGGTGTGCGTGCAAAAAAAGGCGTAGCCGTCATTCGCTACGAGGATTTGAAAAAAATAACCACGAGTGTCCCCAGAGGGATGGATATTGAGCCAGAATTTGATGCAGACCCCCTTCTTAAAAAAGACCTTGTGCAAAATTATATGATGGGGGTAAAAAAAACAGTCGCAAATCGCGATTCTCAAGCCATCGCAGGCTCTTTATCAACAATTAATTACACAATCAAAAAATTAGGGCTTACTCAGCAATTTGGCGATACATTTTTACTGGGCACAGCACAAATCACAATTCATTTTTCTAAAAAATCCCAAAAAAACAAAGATGAAGCCAAGGTTAATGCTATTTTCAAAGAAATGGTAGATGATGGAACCGTGCGTGATATTCATAGCAAATGGATGGATTAAACCGCCCTGCAAAATGCACAGCAATAAAAAATGGCCACATCGTGGCCATTTTTTATTGCATCAAAACGAAGTTTACTTTTCTACAAACGCACGCTCAATCACATAATCGCCAGGCTGGCCGATGCGTTTGGATACTTGAAAGCCACGCGCATCCAGCAAAGCGCAGGTATCTTTCAGCATGGCCGGACTGCCGCAAAGCATGGCGCGGTCTGTTTCTGGATTAAGCGGCGGCAGGCCAATATCGCGCTCCAGCTTACCTGATTCAAACAGGTCGGTTAAACGCCCCTGATTACGGAAAGGTTCACGCGTTACTGTCGGGTAGTAAATCAGCTTCTTTTGTACTTCTTCACCAAAGAACTCATTATGTGGCAGCTCTTTCTGGATGAAGTCAGCGTACGCCAGCTCGCTCACGGTACGCACACCATGAACCAGAATAATTTTTTCGTATTGCTCGTAAGCTTCAGGATCCTGGATCAAGCTCATAAATGGCGCAAGACCCGTGCCTGTTGAAAGGTAATAAAGGTTTTTGGCAGGCTTTAAATCGCTCAACACCAAAGTACCTGTCGGCTTACGGCTAACCAAGAGCGGATCGCCTTCTTTCAAGTGCTGCAGACGGGACGTCAACGGGCCGTCTTGCACTTTAATACTGAAAAACTCCAGCGTTTCGGAGTAGTTTGGGCTGGCAATCGAATAAGCGCGCATCAGCGGCTTGCCGTTTACTTCTAAGCCAATCATCACAAACTGGCCGTTTTCAAAACGCAGCGAATCATCGCGGGTAGTCGTAAAGCTGAACAGCGTATCGTTCCAGTGACGAACCGATAACACGTGCTCGGTAGCAAAAGCGCTCATGTTTTTCTCTTTTCAATAACGTAGGGCGGGTTTGAACCCGCCGTTTTAAATAAGTAATACGCTGGCGGCATGCTCCCGCCCTACACGTTTAAGCCAGTGCAGCAGTCAGCGCAGGCACGGCCTCAAACAGGTCGGCCACTAAACCAAAATCTGCCACCTGGAAAATCGCTGCATCTGGGTCTAGGTTAATCGCCACAATCACTTTACTGTCTTTCATACCAGCTAAATGCTGGGCTGCACCCGATACACCTGCGGCAATATAGAGCTCAGGCGCGACAACAGTACCCGTCTGACCAACCTGAATATCATTGGGTGCGTAGCCTGCATCCACAGCGGCACGCGTTGCACCAATGGCTGCGCCCAGTTTTACCGCCAGCGGATTTAAAATTGCATCAAAACGGGTTTCCAGCGGGCGTCCACCAGTCACCACAACGGCAGCAGAAGCCAGCTCAGGACGATCACTCACCGTGTGCGTGGCAGACACAAAACGCGCTTGTGTCTGAGCAGCAGGTGCAGCGTAATCCACAATATTTGCCGCCGGGCCATTGCCTGCAGCAGCAAAGCTGCTTGCCCGCACGGTTAATACTTGCACCGTATCACGGCTTTCAACCGTTGCAAGCACACTACCGGCGTAAGTTGGGCGGATATAGGTTGCGGGTGCACTGATGCTAATCACATCAGAAATCATGGCTACATCAAGCAGCGCAGCCACGCGGGGCAGGGCATTTTTTGCCGCGGCGGTGTGCGGGGCTAAAATCACTGGGTACTTTGGTGCAAGATCAAGCAGCAGCGTAGCCACATCTTCGGCTAGCGCGTGTGCCAGCGCAGGCGCATCCACACGAATCACTTCGCTGACGCCTGCAATGGCTGCGGCTTCGGCCGTTACCGCATCAATATGATGTCCCAGCACCACCAGATGTACGGGCGCATTCCATGCCGCAGCAGCAGTTACCGCTTGGCGGGTGGCTTTTTTAATTTGCTTGCCGTCGTGTTCGGCCAGAATCAATACAGTCATTATCCAATCACCCCTGCTTCACGCAACTTGCTGACTAATTCAGCCACATTTGCAACTTTAATACCGGCTTTACGCTCGGCAGGCTCAGCGGCTTTAAGCAGCTTTAAGCGCGGCGCGGCGTCCACACCGAGATCGGCAGCAAAGATAGTTTCAATCGACTTTTTCTTCGCCATCATTAAATTCGGCAGCTTCACAAAGCGCGGCTCATTCAGGCGTAAATCTGCAGTAATCACCGCGGGCAATTGAAGCGCCACGGTTTCTGTACCGCCATCTACTTCACGCACCACAACCGCTTCGCCATCTGCTACGGTAATGCTGGAAGCAAACGCGCCCTGGCCTGCATTCATCAATGCCGATAGCATCTGGCCGGTCTGGCCTGCATCATCGTCAATCGCCTGCTTGCCTAAAATCACGAGGCCTGGCTGCTCTTTATCTACCACGGCTTTTAATAATTTGGCCACGCCCAGCGGCTGCAGCTCAAGATCGCTCTCAAGCAAGATCACCCGATCTGCGCCCATTGCTAAGGCATGGCGTAAAACGTCCTGACATGCGGCAGTGCCAATGGTCACGGCCACAATTTCTGTGACTACACCGCGCTCTTTCAGGCGCAATGCTTCTTCTACGGCAATTTCGTCGAAGGGATTGATGCTCATCTTAACGCCAGCAATATCCACATCCGAGCCATCAGCCTTAATCCGTGGCCTGATGTTGTAATCCACTACACGCTTAACCGCGACGAGAACCTTCATAAACCCCTCCTATTTGCCGCACATTGTAGGGCAAGGTAGAATATCTGGTAAATACCAATCTTTGATAAAGATATTCCATTTTCCAGATATGCATGCTTTAAAGGCATGTATTATAGACAAAGCAAAAATCTTAGGACACAGAGAGCACTGAGAAAAAAGCCGTGAAAAAAGCTTCTCTGGCCGCAAAATGAGTGGCATTAAGCTTTTAAGCCCGTCATTTTCCTGCGTTCAATGTGTCTGCAGATCTTTTAAGATTTTAACGCCGTACATCCAGATACCCCATGAACTACACCCTCAGACAGCTCGAAGTATTTACCGCCGTGGCCCGTGCAGAGAATGTGTCTCGTGCGGCGGAGCATTTAGGGATGAGCCAATCGGCCACCAGCACCTCGCTCACCGAATTTGAGCGGCAGTTTCAAATCAAACTGTTTGACCGGATAGGTAAAAAATTACAACTAAACGAGTTGGGCCACAAAATTTTACCTCGTGCCATTGAGCTACTCGATCGCGCCCATGAAATGGAAGCTTTGTTTGAGGGCAAAGAAGGCCTGGGGCCAATGCGTATCGGGGCAACACTCACCATCGGCAATTACCTCGCCACACTGCTGATCGGCGAATTTATGCAAAACCACCCCGGCTGCCGCATTGATTTGGACGTGCACAACACCGCCAATATTGTTAAAAAAGTCGCAGAATTCGAATTGGATTTTGGGCTAATTGAAGGCGATTGCTCGCACCCTGATTTAGCGGCGCAATCTTGGGTGGCGGACGAGCTGGTGATTTTTGCCGCACCCGATCACCCCCTCAGCCACAAGGCAGTCGTCACGCTGGATGATCTGGTTGCCACGCCGTGGATAGCCCGCGAAACCGGCTCGGGTACGCGGCAAACCTTTGAGCATGGCATGCGCCATGTTTTATCTCAGCTCAATATCCGCCTAGCGCTGGAGCATACCGAGGCGATTAAACGCGCGGTGGAATCCGGCATGGGCATTGCCTGTATTTCACGTCTGGCTTTAAAAGAAGCGTTCCGGCGCGGCAGTCTGGTTGAAATCCCCGTGGCCGGGCTGGATTTTAAGAGGCAATTTCATTTTATCTGGCACAAGCAAAAATACATCACGCCAGGCATGGCCCTGTTTATTGAGCGCTGCAAAGAAGTCGCGATTGGGGTAACGAGCAGTGATCAGATTGTGCTGCGCCAGCCCATCGTCTGAGCACGCCACCATCAAGGCCGCTCAAGTAATAAAACATTAAGCGCAGCTTCAATTTTTTGTGCTTGAGCATCACCAAGGTGCGTCTCCCCCACAAAGCGCTGACGAATCACACCGCGCTTATCAACCAGATAAAAGCTTGGCCAATATTGGTTATTCAGGGCTTTCCAGTAAGCAAAATCATTATCGATCATAACTGGATGCTTAAAGCCAAACTCTGCAGCCTTAGCCGCCACAGCAGCAGGCGCCCTCTCCCGATCAAATTCAGGGGAATGAATGCCCACTACTTTCAGCCCCTTGCCTGCAAAACGCGCAGATAAATCATTGAGCCATGGAAATGAGCGATAGCAATTCCAGCATTCAAACGTCCAGATATCGAGCAGCAGCACCGAGCCTTTAAAATCAGCGACTTTGAGTGGCGGGCTGTTAATCCATGCAGCAGGGCTGTGCTGTGTAAACTCCGGCAGGGCCGGCTCTGCAGCGCAGTACGAACAAAACAGTAAAACCCATAAATAGCGCATGACCCAGCTTCTAAAAAGATTCAGAAGCACTTTAGTCGCGCACTATTTATCTATCTGACACGACTTATGAAATTTCATCAGGGCTAAAGCCTGCCCACTTTTAAAACACAGAATAAAAAACTACTTTCTTTGCTGTGCATCGATATCAGCCAAAGACTCTGCGCCCTTAGCCGTAATCTCATAACCCACTGCGCCTTCGATCGAGCTGATATGGGATTTCTTCAGCAGAAACTCTTTAACATTCGCATCCAGCAGCGCGATAGGATTTACTGCAATTTTGCGCAAGCCGTCGATGCAATGCTTCATAAACAGCGTTTGCGTGCCTCTTTCGGTGATTTTCATAATGCCATTGCGGCCATAATCTACATATTTCAGGCCCGAAAGAAGCTTGGCATGTTTCAGTACCAGCGGGCTTAGCCTTTTGCTTTTTAAGCCTCGGCTTACTTCTTTAAGCGCTTCAAATTCGTCGTCTGTTAATCCAGCATTCATATTGTGATCCTGCTTGTAAGGCTTAAGGGCGGCCATGGTACGCGCCCTTGCTCGGTTACGTAAACGATTACCTGATGTTACGCAGCAATCACCTAAATCCAGATTACTGGGCATTGAGAGTGGATTTTGGCTGCACAACATCAGTCATTACACTAACTTTAGCTGCATCATCGCTGCATGGCCCAATTTAGGGTCTAACTCAAAATTTACAAAGCCATAGGCTTTATAGAGTGAATAAGCAGGCGTATTCCCTTCCAATACTTCTAAAGTAATTTTGCAACAGCCTAAGCCACGCGCCATCTCTTCTACCTTAGCCATCATGCGCTTAGAAAGCCCCTGCCCGCGAAAATCAGGGTGTACTGCAAAATCATGGATATTCAGTAATGGCTGACAAGCAAAGGTCGAAAAACCTTCGATGCAAATCGCCAAAGCGGCTGGCGCACCATCGCTAAACGCCAGCACGATATGCACCGTGCTGCGCTTTTTTAATTCAGTAATTAAATTGGCCTGAGCAAAGGGAGATAAAGCTTCATGCCCGCCCATAGGATCAAGCGCATATTGGTTTAATAAGTACACCACCGCCTCGGCATGCTGTGGATGGGATAAATCAGCCTGAATGATTTCCAGCATACAATCTCCTTTATGGACGAGAGTCAGTTTGCCACTTAGTTTGATACTAAGCAAAGCGCCGCCGCTCAACAAGACTACGCCTTGTGCGATAATGCGCCCCCTGTTGCAGGGAAAACGCCCTGCCATATATAAATACAATGCAACAAGGAACACCCATGCAAGCAATCACCCGCGATGTGATGGAATACGATGTTTTGATTGTGGGCGCTGGCCCGGCTGGCTTATCGGCGGCGATTCGCATTAAGCAACTGGCGGCCATCGCAAACCAGGAAATCAGCGTCTGTATTCTGGAGAAAGGCGCAGAAGTAGGCGCGCATATTCTAAGCGGCGCGGTGATTGATCCGATTGCACTGGATGAGCTGATCCCGGATTGGAAAGCGCTGGGCGCACCACTAAAAACACCGGTCACAGACGATCGCTTTATGTTGCTGGATGAAGATCAGGCTTTCCGCATCCCCAACCCGCTACTGCCGCCGCTGATGAATAACCACGGTGCGTATATCGTTAGCCTTGGCAATATTTGCCGCTGGCTGGCGGAACACGCTGAAGGTCTGGGTGTAGAAATCTACCCCGGCTTTACTGCCGCCGATGTGCTTTATCACGAAAACGGCGCAGTCAAAGGCGTGGTCACAGGCGATATGGGCTTAGATAAAACCGGCAAGCAAAAAGCCGATTTCGCGCCCGGCATGGAGCTACACGCTAAATACACACTGATTGGCGAAGGTGTACGTGGCTCGCTGACTAAGCTGCTGGAAGCGCAATTTAATTTGCGTGATCACGCCGACACACAAAAATACGGCATTGGTTTTAAAGAGCTATGGCAAGTCACGCCCGGCCAGCACAAGCCTGGCCTTGTCAGCCATACACAAGGCTGGCCGCTGGATAACAGTACCGGTGGCGGCTCTTATATTTATCACTTAGAAGACAACCTAGTGGCCGTTGGTTTTGTGGTGCATCTGAACTACAGCAACCCACATCTCAGCCCCTTTGATGAGTTCCAACGCTTTAAAACGCACCCAAGCATTCGCGGGCTATTTGAAGGCGGCAAGCGTTTAAGCTACGGCGCAAGGGCTATCTCTGAAGGCGGCTTGCAATCCATCCCTGAGCTGACTTTCCCCGGCGGCGCGCTCATTGGCTGTGCGGCTGGCTTTTTAAATGTGCCACGCATCAAGGGCACGCACAATGCCATGAAGAGCGGCATGCTGGCGGCAGACGCCGTGGTCGATGCACTCAAAGCAAGCCGCAGCAGCGATGAGCTAGTTGCTTATCCGGCAGCCATTAAAGCCTCCTGGGTTTGGCAGGATTTAGACAAGGTCAGAAATATCAAACCGGCGCTGTCAAAATTTGGCAATATTTTTGGTTCAATGTACGGTGGTTTCGAGATGTGGCTGGCCAGCTTTGGTGTGCGCCTGCCTTGGACTTTCAGCCATAAAAAACCAGATCATGCTTGCCTGAAGCCTGCAAATGAATGCACACCGATTAACTATCCTAAGCCGGATGGCAAGATCAGCTTTGATAAGCTTTCATCGCTCTATATTTCAAACGTCAACCACGAAGAAAATCAGCCCTGCCATTTGCGCTTGGCCGATGCAAGCCTTGCAATCAGCGTTAACTTAAAAGAATACAATTCTCCCGAAAGCCGCTACTGCCCAGCGGGAGTGTATGAAATCATCAAAAGTGACAGCGGCCCGCGCCTGCAAATTAACGCGCAAAACTGTATTCACTGCAAAACTTGCGATATTAAAGACCCCATGCAAAACATCACATGGGTCACACCAGAAGGCGGCGGCGGCCCAAATTATCCGAATATGTAATTGCATTTAAATTACTAATTCCTGAACCACAGAAAACACAGAGGACACAAAGCTTCACAGAGAAAACCAACACCTAATCGTTTGTCTCTGTAAGCTCTGTGTCCTCGTTTTACTTTGTGGTTTAAGGTTTAGCGCTCCATCCTTTCAGTTGCAGCTTTTTTCTTAAGAGCCATTTTCCCATCTATGGGATTAAGAAGCTCCCCAGTTCAAGATTTAACGCTCAGGAAAAACCATGATCATTCAAAAACACATTGTCGATCTGCCCACACCAACCGGCATCATGCGTAGCTATGTGCATCGTCCTGAAGGCGATAAAGCCTATCCGACGATTTTGCTTTATTCAGAGATTTTTCAGCAGACCGGCCCGATTGAGCGCTCAGCACGGCTGATGGCAGGGCATGGCTATGCAGTTGTCGTGCCGGAGATTTTCCATGAGCTGAACCCTATCGGCACGGTGCTGGCTTACGATCAGGCAGGCAGCGATAAGGGCAATAGTGATAAAGCCAATAAATCCGCAGAAGGCTATGACAGCGATAACGAAGCCGTGATCGCATGGCTGGCCAATCAGCCATGGTGCAACGGGCAAATTGGCGCGATGGGCTTTTGCATCGGCGGCCATCTGGCGTTTCGTGCCGCCTTGCAGCCCCAGGTTAAAGCCACAGCCTGCTTTTACGCAACGGATCTGCATACTAACGTGATTCCAAACCTGCCCGGCCAGCACAGCATGGATAGGTTGGCGGATATTTCTGGCGAGCTGATGATGTTCTGGGGCAAACAAGACCCACATATCCCCGCAGCGGGGCGCGCCTTGGTTTATCAAAAGATGAGCGAGGCCGAGCTTAATTTCAGCTGGCACGAAGTCAACGGACAGCATGCTTTTATGCGCGATGAAGGCTTACGCTATGATGCGCAATTAGCCATGCGGGGCTATCAGCTGGCTCTGGATTTATTTGGACGCTGTATGTAAGCGCTTTCGCAGAAACTCAATCCAATACGCACACAATAAAAAAGGCAGGTAACAACCTGCCTTTTTTATTGTGCTCAATTTAATCAATCGTCTCAGGAATTATTTTTTTAAGCTTAGCATCTGCAATCGATTGATTAAACAATTGTAAATACTTAAGCATATTCATATTCTTTGCAAAACCAAGATATAAAGTATCTTTTACTAGGGGATGTTTTAAAATCACAAATTGCGATTTATTGGCTTTTAACTCAGGATCTGCATCCACAATACTATCAAGACCAAGCTGGCCGCTCCCAACTAATGCACAATCAATACGGCCATGAAGTAATTTTTTTAATCTTACAGCGGGCACGGCGCTTGCGTCGGCACTCAGCATCTTATTTGCCACGGCCTGGTCAAAAAACTCTCCATAGCTTGCACCTAAATGAACACCGACCAATTTACCCTTTAAATCTTCAACTTTACTAAAAGGAAATTCACGGCCTTTTTTTACTACAATATTGATATTGTCATCAAATATTGGATCAGAATAATCAAACAAACTCAATCGGGCCGAGGTTTTAGATAAACCAATCACACCACCCCGCCCCTGAGTGGCAAATTCATAAGCCCTTCGCCACGAAGTATGCTCAATTTCTAATTTAGTGCCCGTTATTTTTGCATGATGCAGCAAGAGCTGAGACAAAATCCCGGCTGATTGCCCCTCTTTATCTTTATAAATCACAGGGAAATAACTATCATCCGCATAAATCAGCGGCTCGCCTGCCAATACGTAAAAAGGCAACAACAGCATCAGTAGCAGTAATTTCACAATAGCCTCACACTCAACATATCACTTAATTAAATATAGCCATTTCCTGCATCGCGTCCGGGCGATGAGAATATCAGCATAGTGTTTAGCCCTGATTTTTATACCCCTATCTTGCCCAGTTTCTTTTTTAAATGGTAAGCCCCTGAAACAAACAGCAGCAAAGCGCTGAACAACCCCACCGCCAGCTGGGCCATTCGCCCCTGCACAGCCCACGCAAAAACGGCCAGTGCGCATAATAAAAGCGCGAGCACTGCCCATTTCAGAACATCCCTCAGCAGGGCCTGATCGATATTTCGGCACAGCATCCAGCCTGTACTCAATACTCCGCCCATCACCGCACCGGCAATCCCCCATACACCCAAAAACCAAGGTAAACCAAGCAGAAACACAGCCTGCACAGCGCTTCCGCTCAGCTCGCAAATTAAAGGAGTACGAGTATCTGCTGCTGCGTAGTAATAACGAGCAAGCAAAGCATTCCATGCACCAAAAACAATAGATACCGCAAATATAGCCAATAAGGCAGGCAGTGGTCCCTGCGCTAAACCGTGAGGCAGAAGTAAATCGACTAATGCAGGTGCAGCTGCAATTAAGCACACTGCGGCAGGCAGGGTTAATAAGGTGCAGAGCAACAAACCTGCATCGAGCATTTTTCGCCTGACTATCTGCCCTTCGCCACTCATTTTTCCCAGCAAAATCTGGTTTAAGCTCATCAGGGCAATCAGGGGGATATTAACCAGCTTGCGCGCTAAATTAAGCAGGGTGATAGAGCCCTCGCCCAAAAAAGACGCCACCAGCCGCTCGAGCAAGGTCAGCCCCTGGCTGGCGGCACTGCTACTTAAAAGCGGCCAGAGCTGCCGCCACACTGCGATAATTTGACCTCGAGGCGCAGCATACCAGGGCCGCCAGCCCATGCGCCAGACCGGAGGCAAGAGCGGCAGCAACATCAGGATGCTGCCCAGAATAAAACACTGGGCCAGTGTCATTGGATCCGCCGCTTTTTTTGCTAAGCCCAGATAAATAACAACCGGTAAATTAAACAAGAAGGAGCCCAGCCCCGGCAGCACAAAGCGGCTGTTTGCCTGCATGGGAATCGTGAAGATCGCCTGCAGTAATAAGCCCGGAATCACCCATGCCAGACAGCGCAAAGACTGAGCCGCCTGCCAAGCATCTGTGTCAGATAAGCCCAGCCCGATTATTTTCACCAGATACGGCGCGCCCAGCATGATCCCTAGGGCCAGAGCCAGCCCCAGCCATAAAAAATGCCTGAGCAGCCCTGCCAGCCAGTAAGGCTGAGCAGAAGCGGGCTGAGCCTGCCAGAGCGGCAAAGCAGCGGCAGACAATAAGCCACCAGCCAGCATAGTACGCAGAGCCTCGGGCAAGAATAGCGCAACCAGATAAGCATCTGTCCGCGCCCCTGCGCCCCAATCTGCCACCAGCAACCATTCACGTCCAAAGCCGAGAACAAGGCCCGCCAGCGTGGCTAAGGTCAGAAAAACCGTATTATTGAGCATAACAACGCATCTAGTAGAACAGCGTAAACAGGCCTTTGCCGCCCACTTTATAAGTTAAATCATGCGGACGCTCACCCATCACCTTGGCCCCAGAACCACCCACAATTTTATACGGGGCAATTTCTTTGCTGACTAAGGTATTGGCCGTTACCACAGCACCACGGCCAATGCGTGCGCCATGGCCAATCAACGCCCCCGTGGCAATCCATGCGTAATCTTCGATATAAATAGGGGCAGATATCGACCAAAACTCGGGCGCAGTTAAATCGTGGCTGCCCGCAATAATTTTGGCATGCGAGGCCACTGCCACATGATCTCCGATAATCAGCCCGGCCCGCGCATCAATCTGGCAGTGCCATGCGATGCAGCTATCGTCACCAATCACTAGGTTTTCTACGCCTAAGATCTCGGTAGTGCGCCATACCGCCGAGCCTTTACCGATTTTAGCGCCACCCAAACGCAGCCATGCCAGACGCAAATGATGGCTGGGGATTTTATTAATCAGAATGTTGTAGCACTGCTCCCATGCCCGCAGCCAGCGATCTTTAAATGTGGGCCAGTTAATGCCGTAGCAGGGAACCAGCGTGGTAGGAATTTCATCCCTGAGCAGGGCATAAAAACGCCGCGCCAATGGGTGAGTAATCCGCGATTCAATATTCACCGAGCAAATCGATACACGCGGATGAGCCTCGTCACCCTCTTCAAAAACAACATCATTAGCCAGCATCCAGTGATAGCTGTCTGCCAGCTCACTCTGCACAACACCCAGCTTGTGCGCGTAATCTTCAAGGCGTGTCCGCAGTGCGGTGGAATGATAAATCCGATGTTTCATACTTCTGTTTTCCTATAAGGCTCATCACAGAGCAATGGATCATGCCCCTGGCGCAAGCTGCGTGCAGATTGAAGATTGATCGCCATTACTAACCAAAAAAGCGCAATCAGAACCATGGTAAAACTGTAGTAATGATCAAATAAACCCGTTAGCAAGGCCGCCAGCAGCCCTGCCCCCGAACCAATCCAGATACCCCGCTCCGGGCTCATCTCACGCAAAGAAGTACGTGGCCTGCATTCGCGCCACCATGCCGTGGTGACGGCAATAAACAGCAGCATGCCGGGGATGCCCAGCTTGTAAATAAAGTTGAGCCACAGATTAGAAATGCCGAGCAGATTAGTCTTGGGCGGCGGGGGATCAACCTTAAACCCAATCCCAAGCGGAAAACGCGCCATGGCCTCCGGGAAACGCCGGTATTCGTCCATACGAATTTCTGTACTGGCATTGCTGCTGGAAAAAGTCGTTGCCAGCCGCTCTTGCAATGGCGGATAAAACAATACCAGAGCCACAGCAAGGGCCAGCGCCACCCCTATGACGCGCCCTGCATAGGGAACACGGTAAGAAGCCAGCCACAGCAGCACCAAAGTAAGGCTGACAATGGCCCCGCGGGAGCTGCTGAATAACAGCCCCGCAGCCCCCAGTAGCACCACACTCAAGCCCAGCAATCTGCGCCAGCCCTGCTGCATCAGAGCATAAAAAAAGGCCAGAGGCAGAAACAACACCAGCACGCCCCCCGTTAAATTTGGGTGCACCCACGGTGATGCCATACGTGAGAAATTGGCCGAAAAAATATCTTTCACGGCTTCCGGGTGGGCATATTTCAGCTTTTCTAAAATCACAATAAACGTATTGGCATCGTGATCTTTTAAAAACATTCCCACTGATAACAAAAGCATCACTAAAGTGCCCAGCAGCAGGGAAACAATCAGCTGATCACGACGTAAACCGTTATCCACCAAAACAGGAAAAAGCAGTAAGGGCGATAAATTTAATAACCAGCGCGCCCAATTCACAGGGCCATTGCCTTCTGCGCCGCTCATCATGAACTGGCCGACTAAAAATGGCAGCGCACTGTAAAACATAAGATAGCGTAAGCGCTGCTCTGTTTTGCCAAACTGCCAAGCCAGCCGCCCCTGCATCATTTGCCAGAAAACGCCCAGCCACACCATGCCTAATATCGCCTCTGAGATCGTGACGCGAATGCCGACATTCACCGTGGTATAGGGAATAAATGTTGCCACAAAACCAAAAAAAATCAGCCCCATAAAGGGAAATCTGAGCACATTCAGCACTAGGACCAGTGCCGCAATGGCTGCAAACATCACGGTAGCCGAAGAGAAAGCCAGAACCACCGAAAAAAAAACAGCACAGAGCAAAGCAAGTAACACCCTCGCCATTACAGACCCACCCGCAAAGCCGCCAGCAACACCCCTAAGCGCTCACAATACGAAGGCATGGCAAAGCGCGCAGCCCATTCCTGCCCTGATGGATCTTTTGCCTGCGGGCAGAGCGCTAGGCTCAGCATCAGCTCTTGTAATGCATCACCATCATAAGGAGAAAAACGCGGCGAGCTGGGCGGCGCGATTTCATCTAATGCCGAGCCTTCCGCCACAGCCACCGGCGCGCCCTGAGCGAGCGCCTCAATCACCGGCAGGCCAAAACCTTCGGCAAGTGATGGCTGCCACAGACAAGCCGTATGGGCGTAGAGCGCCAATAATTGAGCGTCGCTCACCCCTGATACGCAGATCAGTCCATCCAAGCCGCGCAGGGCCAAAGGTAAATCGGCCTGGCTGCCGACTAAAACAAGCGCTGGCACCTTGCTGTGCTGCTGACGGGCCGCCAGCCATGCAGCCACAAACCAAGGGATATTTTTGCGTGGCTCACGCGTGCCCACCACCAGCCAGTATTGCGCCGGAATTCCCTCAGGTAAGCATGATGTCGCGGCAGGCTGCACCGCAGGCACCGCATTGGGCAGCACCGCAATTTTTGCCGCCGCCTGCGGAAACAATCTGGCCACTTCTGATGCAGTAAAACCCGAGGGCGTCCAGATTGCATCGGCCAAGGCTACTGAGCGGCTCATTCCAAAGCGATCAATCTGCCGGTACGCCATCGCTTTTAAACGACTGCCATGATGATTATCCATCGTCAGCTGAAACACATCGTGCAGCAGCAAAACATAGCGGGTATCTGGCGGGGTTTGCCAAAAAGGCAGGCCGGTATTTGCCGTTGCGATATACACATCCGGCATAGTGTTTTTAATCGCCTGCGGCAAAAAGCCAAGCTCAAACTTCACGCGCTCACGCGGGCGGTGCAGGCCATTAACGGGGCTTGCCGATGCAGGACAATACGCAATCTGGCGATGAGGGTGGCCTAGGGGCGCAGCAGTAAAGCGATACACTTCGCCAAAAGTTTGCAATGCCTGCTCCAGCGCCAGCACCTGCCGGGCAATTCCCGAATAAGGCGCGGCCGTTACCGGGCGATAATCAATTCCGATCCGCATGTTTTACTTTTTGGTAGAGGGTTTCAAGTTGGCTGGCGCTGATTTGCCAATCATTATTCTGACAAGCATAAAGACGGCCTGCCTCGGCCATTTCACGGGCGTCCTCACCCTGATTTAAGAGCCGGATCACAGCCAAAGCCAACTCAGCCGCCGTCTGCCCTACGCGGTAATGTTGCCCTGCCTGCAGCGCCAGCCCAGAAACCCCCTGCGGCGTACTCACCAGAGGCAAACCGGCAGCCAGTGCTTCCAGCACCTTCAGCTTTGATCCGCCCCCTTCACGCAGTGGTGCTAAAAAAAGCGCTGATTTTTGCTGCTCCAGTGTTAAATCAGGCACAAAACCACACCATTCGATTCTTGAATCGGGCCAGCGTGTGCGCCAGGCATCCGGCATGGCATAGCCACAAATGACAAAGCGTGCATCAGGTTGTGCCGCCCATACTTCGGGCATAATTTCATCTAAGCTCCAGACCACAGCATCCCGGTTGGGGGGGTATTCAAAGTTGCCAATAAATAATATTCGCTGGCTGTTTAAATTGGGCCATACATGGGCAAATGCAGCGGTATCCACGCCATTGATCACCACATCTACCGCCCGCTGGCCGATTTTTGCAAGCCGTTCTGCATCTTCTGCCGTTACCGCGGCAACACAGCAAGCTGCGCTCAGCACCCGTTTTTCCCAAAGCCGGTAACGCCATTGATCAAAGCGGATAAAGGGCCGCATCCAGGCGGGCATTTGCTGATAAGTCGCCGCCCCAAGCGACGATTCCACATTGTGCTCAGTCAGCAAAAACGGCTGTTTTCTGACTTGCAGCTGACGTAAAAACGGCTGCAGACCATAGCTGTGCTCAATCTGAATCACATCCCAACTGCCCTCTAGCAGCGCAGCAAACACGCGCTCCAGCCTAGAAGCAAAGCCATTCACACTGGCAAGTAATGGATAAGGGGCAAATGCTGCCGCAGCCAAAGTAAGCGGATGCCTTAAAGGCCTGCGGGGCAGAACAATTAAGCGGTCAACAATGCGCTCAATCTGAGCCTTCACCTCTGGCGTAAGCCGCTCTTTACTTTGCACCAGCAGGGTAATTCGGTGCCCACGATGAGCCAGCGCACGCAATAAATGATACTGACGCAACTTACCACCGCTGGTGGTGGGCCACGGCAAATAAGGCAGCGTCCAGAGAATATTTAATGAGCGATGCGGTGAAGCCAGCAAAGCGGCAGCCTGCCTGTCGGATGAAGAGGCCATCAGCGCCATTCCAAAATTTGCAGTTGACGCGTCACCGCAAGGGTTGAAGACTTCAGAGAGGTTTTAAGCCCGCTTAAAGGCTGATGCAGCGTGATATCACCTGATAAAGCCAGCTCCAGCTGGCCGGGCTGATTCGCCCAGAACATCCAGAGATGTGTGCCATCGGGCTTTTTCCAGCCCACGCTATAAAGACCATCCAGCGTCCCTTTATAATCAGGGGCATCGCCCGGCAAAAGTCTGGGACCGGTGATCTTTAAAAAACGCGCCAGTGCCGTATATGCAGGCTTGGGTTTGCCTTGCAGATTTAACAGCCCGTAGCTTCGGTCCCGAACGCCCGCCCGGCTATCCAGATCAGACAAAGCAAATAAAAAAATGCGATCAAAATCAGCCACACTCATCAGCACCAGGCGGCGCAAGAGATAATCGGCCTGCCCCGCCTCACCAATAATTTTTTGCTCTTCCTCAGGACCGGCGTAGCTGGACCAGCCCCATTCCGTCGCCCAGATCCCCGGTACTTTCATGGCGCGCAAACGCTGGTTTATTTCTTTTGAGCGCAGAATAAAATCCCGCGCTTTAACTTCATCACCTTCCGGCTCCTGGCTATAGGGGTGATAAGCGACAACGGCCCCTAAGCCTAAAGCGCCCATTTTGCCCAGCTCTTCCAGCATCAGCCCTTTTCTAACCGGCATCTGGCTGTAATACGCCATCCCTGCCATCACCACAGGCTTGCTGGGTGCCACCTGCTTTAATACCCGCACAGAAGACTGCAACAGCCTGCCGTAATCGGCCGCATTTTCTACTGGCTGCCAAAAACTGGGCAAATTAGGCTCGTTCCAGACCTGCCATGCATCTACCGATGGATAGCGGTGCGCCAGCATCCCCAAGCGTTTTGCAAAAACTTCATTGTCTTTTGGCGGGTACTGATCTTTATTACTGGCCGAAGCAGGCGCACTGCTGGCAAAGGGCGCTGAGCCCACTAAGTAAAAAACAGATTTAAGCTGCTTTTCTTTTAAAGCATCCACCACATGATCGATGGGCTTAAATAAGTATTCATTTTCTTTGGCCTCATGCCTGTCCCAGTGCAAATCAACACGGGTCCACTCCAGCCCTAAATCACGTAAGCGATCCATTTGCTGCGCCGCCTGCTGCGGGCTGAACCATAAAAAGTGCGCATTCACCCCTAAAAAGTCACGCCAGACCAGCGGTTTTGAGGCCACCAGCTTTGTCTCTGCTCCCAAAGCAGTGCCAGCAAGTAAGGCCGTAAACAAGCAGCAATTAATGAAGCGCATTGGGTTTACCCTGAATCAGGCTTGCAAATAGTTTTCTGAATTGCTTTGCGATATTGGGCCAGCGGCGCGCCATGCCCAGCGCCTCTGCGCCCTTGCTTCTTTCCTGCAACAGAGCAGGCTGATCCAATAGTTGCAGCAGCTGTGCCGCCAAAGCAGCCTGATTACCCTGAGGATAAACAGCCCCATTACCAAAAGAGACTTCTTCAGCAAAAGCACGCGCATCAGAGCTGATCACACTGCGCCCGCAAGCAGCAGCCCAAGACAACACACCGCTTGTACCACGCATCTGCCCGAGAAAAGCCAGCTTTTTTGACTCCTGATACGGCAAAATCAAAACATGATGCGATTGAATCAAAGGCACTATTTCTGCCGTTGGCACATCAAGCTGCCAGCGCACCATATGCGCCGGTAATCCGGCCGCTTTTAAGAGCGTTTTTAATTCATCCAGATAAGAAGCCCCATTAGCAAAGGTCATTTCAGGCGCTGTGCCCCCAGCAAGGGTCAGCTCCAGCATGGCCTCAGGGCGTTTTGCAATAAGTATGGCCAGCGCGGCGATTAAATCTTCAATCCCTTTCCCCCGATAAATAAACCCAAAATACAGCAGTTTTAAAGCGCCTTTCGCAGGCAAAGGCGGCAAGGGCCAGGCAGGCACAATCTGATTACCATGCGCAATTTGCAGCACCTTACCTTCAGGCAAGCGCATCCTTTGCGCTAAACAACGCGCGCCCAAATCAGTGAGTGTAATTAAGGATGTTAACTTTGCAGCTAAGCGGCGCTCGCGCGCCAGCGTCCACGGATCACACAAAAGAACCAGCACCTGATAAGCGCGACGCGGCAGATGCTTACTCAGAGCATTGGGCCAGCCAGGCGGCCGCCAGATTAAGCGCTCTGGATCATGCACTGTTGCACTTAAAGGTAATAGCGGGTGATGCCGGGCCAGCCATTCTAGGGCTAAAAACTCACCATTTCGTCCGCCACCCAGCTCGGCGTGGACTAAATCCACATCCCGCCAGTTTATTTTTTTCATTTGCAAATCAACTTGCTGTGCGGTATGGCCAAGGCGTTTATTTTTAAATGGCAAACTCATCTCTAAGCCTTCTTGGCTTAAAGCGTTTTGAAATGCATCGGCATAATCTGCAATCCCACTTTGCTCTGGCGGCAAGGGGGCAATCAGAGCAATTCGCATAAAGCCCTCTTAACGAGAAATACGGCTGAGTAATCCGGAAGAAATCTCAAACTGCCGGCGATTAATAATAATGCCGTCTACTTTTTTAAATGCCGTATTCAAAATAGATAGGGTGTTTTCAACTACAGGCACGGTAGATTGCCTTGCCTCAACCACCAGTAAAATTAAATCCGCCTGTTTAAGCCGCACAAAAGCCGCCTGATTACTTAATAATGCCGATGCATCAATCAAAACAATCTCACCGGGGCGGGCACATTCATCATCAGCAAGGCGATTTGGAATACCGCGCTCGCTCAGAATGCGCTGAAACTGGCCGATCAGGTAACCTACCCCTTCCCCGTGCCGGGAAGACGTGATGCCAATATTCAGCCCTTTTTCTTTCAGTACAGTTAATGGCAACTGGCTGTACAGCCGGTAAATACTTGCTTCAAAAGAGGCAGATACAGCCGCGGAAGCGCCCGTTTTCTGCTCCATCACCGTAGTCCATAATGGCACGCCAAAATGATGTTTTACCCTGCCGCCATCATGAATACGCTGATCAGATAAATAACAGATATAAATAACAAATATACCTACCGCACAACCCGCTGGCAAAGCCATTAAAAGCATCATTAAGCTTTTAGGAAAAACCCGAGCAGGTGAAAAAGTAGCCTGCTCAATTACGGCAATATTACTAATCCGACTATTATCTAATGCTCTGTCAATACGCGCTTTTTCAAGGCTATCTATATAAAGCCGGTAATTTTTCTCTGCCACAGATAAATCACGCTCTAAATCTGATAAGGCCGGGTCTATCGCTAAAATCCGCTGTCTTTCATTTTTAAGCTTAGCCAACTCGCCGTCATAAGCAATCATTTGCGCTTTTAATTCGCTCACCCGAGTATCCCGCTCCAATGCAGAGCGCTTAAGCATGGTGACTAATTCATTAGGAACCCGATTTTCGGAGCGCTGAATCGTTTCTTTTTCTTCGGTAATACGCTCTTTAAGCGCACTGATACTGCGATTGAGCTCCAGAATTGGAGGAGCCTGATCCTGATAATTCTTTAATTTATCTAAGCGCTCAATGATCAGGCCGCTTAATTTAAGTTTTAAATCCTGCTGAGTGGGGTTTAAACTTAATTCACGCTCTTTACTCACCTCCTGAGGTAAATCGCCCGCATTGCGGCCCGCGCTCAGAATACCGCTTGCCAGCCCCTGCTGCAGGGCATAGGCCTCCGCCCGCTGCGCAGCGACCTTATTAATGCGATCACTCAGGCTTTCCAGCTTTTCCTTGCTGCTCATGCCATCAATATCTTTTAATTTTTCTGCAATTTTCGCTTTATCAGCCGCAATTTGTCCGGCAATACGCTGGCTTTCCCGCTCATAAAAACCATAGAGGCTATCATTAGCCAGTTTTTTTCCACGCTCTGTCTGATAAACCTCTATCCATTTATTAACGACAAGCTGTGCAATCAGCGGATCATCCCATGTAAAGCTGATTTCCATAACCGATGAGCCCGCTTCATGCGTAACCACAAATTGTTTTTCTAATTTACTGGCCAAACGATCCAAAGGCGTTTGCGCTTCTGAAAGCCCGATAAAAACTAAAACAGAGCGCACACCGTCAAGAATATCGGACACGCCTTTTTTTATATAAAACTTAATCAGTTTCCAGCCATTCTTTTCAGAATGATCACTGACTTCATTTAAGTAATACTCAGCCACCTGCCGAATAACCGGCCTGCCAGTGAGCATTTTTTCTTCATCAAGAATTGGATCACGCTGCGTACTTGGGGCAAGCAGCGTTTGCCTGTCACTGTACTCAATAGGTACCGTGCTCATTGCCCTGCCTGGCTTTACAAGTAAACGGGATTCTGAAACATAGCGAGAAGGCAAAAGAAAAGCCCCCAGCACAATTAAAATAACCGTTGCAATCAGCGCCCAGCGAAACTCTCTTTTAAAAATAAAAAAAAGTCGGATAATATCCCGAAATGTACGAATTTCTATCATGGCAACGTCACTGTGGTAGATGAGCCCGTGGTTTTATTCAAATCGTAGCTAAACCCAATCCCAATTCCCTTAGAAAAAGGAATTAACTGATTGAAATATAAATCCACGCCCTCAATCGCATTGCCCAGTGCAGATTTAGGCACAAAAACGATATCTCCTCTTTGTAGTATCACGCCACGGCGCTGAGGCTTTGCCTGTAAAAACTGGCTGAAATCAGTGAAATAAACCTGGTAAAGACCCGCAGCATCCATCCTGAGTAAAGCAATATGCTCGCTGTCTGCGGAGGGCAAAACACCGCCTGCACCAATAATGGCCTGCTCAATACTCGCGGCAGCAGTTAATTCAAAAGCAGAAGGATTGCGCACCGCTCCGCCAACAAACACGCGATTTCCCGGAGCAATCGCGATATTTACGGTGACTTTCGGATAGCGATAAATTGCAGCCAGTTTTTCGCTGATCTCTGCAGCTACATCCTCAGGGCTGCGTTGTGCGGCTTGAATTAAGCCCACAAAAGGATAAGAAAATGAGCCATCTGGCCGGATAAAAAATAAAACCATTTCATCTTTTTCAGCAGGCGTTTGCGCATCCCTCACAATTCTGAGGGTATCCCCATTCATAATTCGGGTCATTGGCGCAGGTAATTGGCTGATGTCATGTAACTCAATCCGGCGCTCATCCAGCACGCTTTGCTCAGGCAACAGCAGGCTGCTAGGCGTGGAACAAGCGCTCAGGCAAGATATCAGCAGGCAAAGTACAGCGCTATTTTTCATCGGTCGTTATTTCCAGTAAGCCGCAAACATGCCAATGTGGCGTTTTACAAAACGGGGCAGATATTTTTCCAGATGCCCTAAGCGATACCCCGCCAGCTTGCACGCCACACGGAGCATCACTTCAGGATGACGCCAGCGTTGCCCGGCACGGGATAAAGCCTGCAGCTCTGAAGCAAGAAAACGCCGCCCTTCACTGCCCGCTTTGCCAAACAGATCGCCTATCCATGATTCGCGGCCATAAAAAACGCCAATATCAAAATAGCGCCGAAATTCCTGCATTAAGGTGTAGTGGTGGGAATGGAAGACCTCGGCAGAGGCCTCATAACGAATACACCAGTTCTGTAATAGCATTTTTCCCGCCACATAAGCGTCTTCAGTGCCAATAATGTCTGCAGGAAAGCCACCAACGGCATCCAGCGCCGTATTGCGATATGCAGCAAAGGAATCTGAACTAAAACACGTTTTAATCCCTAATTCAGGCGCATCACTTAAGTGCTTGGTCCGGCTTTGCTCCGGATAATTAAAGCTACGGGAATGCCCCTCCAAAACACCTGCGCCTGAGCGGGGCAATTGGCGACCATATGCTGCAGCAATGGCGTCATTGGCCAGAATAGCATCCCGCAAATTTTGCAATGCCTGCGGATTAGCCGGAATAGCATCCTGGGTCATGTAAATCACAATATCGGCTTTAATTTGCTGACGCGCCCATTCACGTGTACCGCCGTGATTAAAATTTTTTGCATCAATTATTTTCACCACAGCTCCCGCAGCAGCAAACCGGGCGGCCGAACCATCAGAAGATTCACTATCAACAACAAGCCACTCATCCACTTTTAGTGATTGCGCAGCCAATGCAGGTAATAACTGATCTAAATAAGGCCCGGCATTACGAACAGGCAAAATAAGCGCGGTACGAACCATGACATTTATTCCAGCATATTAGATATATAAATTCTTGACGTCATCCCTTACTCCGCATCAATTCATTTAAATAAAATAAAATCAATCCAAAGCAAACAATTACTGAGCATGTAAACTACAGTCAACGCTATTAAAAACATGGCGGCCAATATAGCAAAAGGCCAACAAACTAAAAAATTAATAATTACCCTATACACACTACAAAAAAACAAAAACAAAGACCTTGCCTTGCTTAAAAACTAAAAAACAATTAATCAACAATACCAGTAAAAATTATAAATAATCATTTACTAATATTCAAAAACAAGCTAAATAATAGAAAAACCAAAATAAAAAATGGATTATCTTTAAATACGCATAAAATCAATGTGATATTAATCACACAAAATAATCAGTAAAACTCAATAAAAATTCATACGTCATTGGAGTAAATAAAATCAAATATAATTGATAAGTACCAATTTAAATTTATCATCACAAAAGCAACACACAAAAAAATAGCGATACAGCCTAAGCTATATCGCTAAATAATCTATAAACCCTCAAGAAAATCCCCCTTATTGGCCACCTGCCCATAAAAAAATCTTAATCACCCTGCCCATAAGATACAAAAGACACACATTGAGTGCTTAAAAAATATTTTTTTACAGCAAATGCAGCACCGGGGCGCTAGGCAAAGCGAGCAAGGTATGAGTAACCAGCACCTATTCACCCTGCTACGATCATGAAAACGAATACTCTGCCCGTAAAAGCACACATGAGGCTGCTGACGTTTGATTCAGAAAACGCTATGCCGGACTATGGACATCAACAGAGCCTTGCACCCTGAAATTTTTGCGTTAATAAACCGAGCAAAATAAACCCTAGGCCCAGTAAAGTGGAAGTTTGAATAGTTTCGCCGATAAACAGCCAAATAAAAAATAAAGAAATAATAGGAGATAAAAAGATAAGATTTGCAATCTTGGCTGTACTTTGGCTCAGCTTCATAGCAAATAACCACAATACAAAAGTAAATCCCATCTCAAAAGCGCCCACATAAATGGCTCCGGCAATACCCTGCCAGCTAACACTGACCAGCTCTCCATGAAAAAGACACCATAAAAGAGAAAGCGGCAAAGAAACAGCAAAATTAAGGGTTAACCCCAGCACTGGCTCTCTTTGATCTTTCGTATTTAATATCCAATACGCAGCCCATAGCAGAGTAGAAATTAATGCCAGACCCAAACCATTTAAATTAGAAAAATTCAAATGAAACAAATCTCCCCTGGTTGCGATAAGTAATACACCAAAGTAGCAAAGCAAGGCGGCTAGGAGATCATTTCGTTTTAATGGCTGTTTTAAAAGAGGCACCGCCAGCAAAGTCATCGTTAATGCCCATGTATAATTAATGGCCTGAGCTTCTTGCGCTGGCAATAAATCATAGGCTTTAAATAAAATAAGATAATATGCAAAAGGATTAATTGCGCCAAATAATAATGAAACGCGCCAGTTTTTACGAAAAGCAGGCCACACTTCATGTAAGCGCCCCTGGTAAATTAAAATAGACAATAAAGCCAGCAATGATGCTGCACTGGCATACAGGAGTAATTGCGCCGGGCTTAAATGAGCGAGGCTCAATTTAAATGCAGTGGCCACAGTAGACCACGCCAATACGGCAGATAAACCATAGGCATAAGCACGTTGCTGTTGCGTCAAAACAAATCCTCCTTATCAATAGCACCAAGACTAACAACGATTGATCACTGCTGGCTATTGCGAATTACACGGTCATACCCTTTAGCAAAACAGACCTCATTTACATCATGCCAAATTCATACGTATTATTAACGGAATCCGATAAGATCTGTGCTCTGAACCTACTTAAGAGATGATCATGACTCAGGAATATAAAGGTGCATGTTTATGCGGTGCAGTGCAATTGAGTGCAAAGGCAAGAAGCCATAAAATTGGGGCTTGTCATTGCAATATGTGCAGAAAATGGACCGGAGGCCCGTTTCTGGCCACAGACTGCGGCACAGATGTCACGTTTTCAGCAGAGGATATGATCAGCCGCTATGACTCTTCTGAGTGGGCTGAGCGTGGCTTTTGCAAACAATGCGGCAGCCATTTATTTTATTTCTTAAAAGAAGCGCAACAATATATTGTTTCTGCTGGCTTATTTGAGCAACAGGACGACTTTATTTTTGATCACCAGATTTTTATTGATAAAAAACCTGCTTTTTACGATTTTTCTAATGCAACCCACAATATGACAGAAGCCGAAGTCTTTGCTCAGCACGTACCGGGCGAAGAATAAACGTGCTCGGGGCTGAATACACTTTTAAAACAACGGCCTAATTTTTAGTCTTAGGCAAGATACCCGTGTATTTAGCCTCTTTAATTGTTTTATTAAACGTATTGATAAAAGATTTCATATTCATAGACTTATGAAAACCAAGGTAAACGGGATCATAAATCAAGGGGTGCTCTAATATAACAAACTGATCCTGATTAGCCAGCAGCTCAGGGTCTGAACTCAGCGCTTGCTGCAGCCCCTGCTGTCCGCCCCCAAACACCACACAATCTACACGGTCATGGAGTAATTTTTTAAACCTGGCCGCTGACAGGTAATTAAAATCAGCAGTAAAAAGGTGCGCCTCTAGGGCTGCGTTAAACTCTGCACCATAACTGGCCCCATTGGTCATCCCGACCAGCTTGCCTTTTAAATCATGAACGGATCGAAAAGGGAATTCTTTTCCTTTTTTAACGACCACAGTCACAATCACATCATAAACAGGCTCTGAATAATCAAACAGAGATAAACGCTCTTTGGTTTTTGACAGCCCGATAATCCCCCCCTGCCCCTTTAATGCCAGCTCATAAGCACGCCGCCATGAGCTCATTTCAAGTTTAATTTTGTCACCCGTACGCAATTCATGCCGTTTAATAACTTCAGATGCCACACCAGAAGCCATGCCATGCTGATCTTTGTAGCTAACCGGCCGGTATTCCTCATTGGCAAAAATAGTAAGCTCCACTGCTGCACATACGGATGCAATCAGAGCCATGCACAAAATTGGAATTGAATATTTCATGCCCATACCTCATGCAAAGACCATTGCAATCCGGGATACTGTTTCAAATTGATAGCAAGCCAGTGATTAAGGAATCATTCCTTTTTGCTTTGCATCCTTAATTGCACGATTAAACTCAGTTAAAAATGCCTGCATCTTCATTGATTTATGAAAGGCCAAATGAATAGGATCACGTACCAGCGGCTTACTCAGATAGACAAACTGATCGCGCTTAGCCAGTAATTCAGGATCTTTTTTTAGCATAGAATCCAAGCTATTTTCTGCGTTATTTACTACAGCACAATCCACCCGGTCATAAAGCAGTTTTTTTAAGCGCACGTCGGATGTGTAATTCACATCGACCTGAAACAGTTTTGTTGCAAGCGCATGATCAAATTCTTCGCCGTAACTAGCCGTATTGGTTACGCTGATTATTTTTCCTTTCAAATCGGCCACCGAGTTAAAAGGAAACTCTTTCCCCTTTTTTACCACCAGCCCCACAATAGATTCATAAAAGGGCTCGGAATAATCAAAAATCTCCAGCCTTGCTTTGGTTTTAGACAGGCCAATAATGCCTCCCTTACCTTTTTCTGCCAGCAGATAGGACCGTTTCCAGGAGGCCATATCTAAGATGACTTTATTACCACTTAATTGTTCGTAATGCTTAATCACGGTATAGCCAATTCCATCTTCCTGTCCCTGATCATTGCGAAAAGTGACAGGCCGGTAATCATCGCTGGCAAAAATAGTCACTTCTTCCGCCCAAAGCGCAGAGCAGCAAAAAAACCATACGCATAAACAAACCCCAAGCCTGAATCGCATGCTCTGTGCTCCTAAGCAAACCCGAACTAATACCAGACTAGATCATTAAAAACCGGCTCGCCGTGTCTTACGCCCAATAAAAAAACCCCGGAATTTCTTCCGGGGTTTTTTAGGTGTTTAATTCAAAAAGAGAATTAAATCATACCTTTAGATTTCAGCAGTTCAAGCATTGTCGAGCCCAATTCTGCCGGGCTGCGTGTGTAGGCAATGCCTGCACGCTCAAACGCTGCGAATTTTTCTTCTGCAGTGCCTTTACCGCCAGAGATAATCGCACCCGCGTGGCCCATGCGTTTGCCCTTAGGCGCGGTTACACCCGCGATATAGCCAACCACTGGCTTCGTCACGTAGGACTGAGCAAATTCTGCCGCTTCTTCTTCAGCCGAGCCACCGATTTCACCGATCATGATGATGGCGTCGGTATCCGGATCATCTTGGAATAAGCGCAGTGCATCGATATGGGAGAGACCCGGGATTGGATCGCCACCGATACCGATACATGTCGATTGGCCCAGACCCAAAGCTGTAGTTTGCGCAACAGCTTCGTAAGTCAACGTACCAGAGCGGCTTACAATACCGATGCGGCCTGGCTGATGGATGTGCCAAGGCATAATGCCGATCTTGCATTCGCCCGGAGTGATAATACCTGGGCAGTTAGGGCCGATCAGGCGGATGCCGGCTTCATCAACCGCTTTTTTCACATACAGCATATCCAGTGTTGGCACGCCTTCGGTGATACATACAATCAGCTGTACGCCTGAATCAATCGCTTCCAGAATCGAATCTTTAGCAAATGGTGCCGGCACGTAGATCACCGATGCATCTGCTTGCGTTTCGCGCATTGCATCTTTCATGGTGTTGAACACAGGCAGATCAAGGTGACGTGAGCCGCCTTTACCTGGTGTTACACCGCCAACCACCTTAGTACCGCACTTCAGTGCTTGTTCTGCGTGGAATGTACCGTTCTTACCGGTGAAACCTTGCACCAATACTTTGGTGTCTTTATTTACTAAAACGCTCATTATTTTTTCCTTTCAGCGGATGTCGGATTAAAGCGCAGCAACAGCAGCGACAATTTTCTCGGCTGCGTCATTCAGGCCTTGAGCCGAAGTCAGCTTCAGACCGGATTCGTTCAGAAGCTTAGCGCCCAATTCGGCGTTATTGCCTTCTAAACGCACCACAACCGGCACAGTTACATTCACTTCTTTCACCGCAGCAATAATCGCTTCAGCAATCATGTCGCAACGTACGATACCGCCGAAGATATTGATCAGCACGCCCTTCACCGAATCATCAGCCAAGATCAACTTGAAGGCTTCGATCACGCGATCTTTGGTTGCACCACCGCCTACATCCAGGAAGTTAGCCGGCTGGCCGCCTTTCAGTTTGATGATGTCCATTGTGGCCATTGCAAGGCCAGCGCCGTTCACCATACAACCGATATTGCCTTCCAGTGCTACGTAGTTCAGTTCGAACTCGGAAGCTTTTACTTCGCGCTCGTTTTCTTGCGATTTATCGCGCTGAGCTAACAGCTCTGGCAGGCGATACAGCGCATTTGAATCCAGACCAATCTTGGCATCCACACAGCACAGCTCGCCGTTTTCACGCAGAGCCAGCGGGTTGATTTCAAACAGTGCAAAGTCGTTAGCAATGAACGCTTCGGCCGCGCCCAGCATCATTTTGGTGAAGTGCGTAACTTGCTTGCCTTCCAGACCCAGAGCAAACGCGCAATCACGCGCTTGGAATGGCTGCATGCCAACCAATGGATCAACGGTTACTTTGATGATTTTTTCTGGTGTTTCTTCAGCGACTTTCTCGATCTCAACACCGCCTTCGGTGGAAACCATAAATACCACGCGCTGGCTGGAGCGATCGACCACCGCGCCAAGGTATAGCTCGCGCTGAACCGGATACATATCTTCACAAACCAATACGGAATGCACAGGCTGGCCCGCTGCATCGGTCTGGTAGGTTACTAAGTTTGTGCCAATCAGGCCTTTAGCAATTTCTGCGGCTTCTTCACGGGATTTAACCACTTTAACGCCACCCGCTTTACCACGGCCACCGGCGTGAACTTGGGCTTTAACCACCGCAAATTTGCCACCTAAAGTGTCATATGCCGCAGCAGCTTCTTCAGGCGTATGCGCCAGAATACCGCGTTGTACTGGAAGACCGTATTTAGCCAATAATGCCTTGGCTTGATATTCATGAAGATTCATCTGAGACCCTTTTAAGGAAAGAGGATATGCAAATCGGCCGCATACCGTGAAACATATTGAGTGATGAAAATAATCTAAAACTTCTTAAACTTCTTAAGCATTCTGTAGTTGTAGAGTGGGTTAGGCGGTTTTATGCCGTCACCCACCGTGGTGCCATGGCGGGTGACGCCCAAAAAACCGTGGCTAAGCCACCCTACATGCTTACAAATTAAGAGTGCAAACCACGCTTATCGCATGCTAAAGCCGCTTCGTGCAAGGCTTCAGACAGGGACGGATGAGCATGAACAATACGGGCAATATCTTCTGAAGAAGCATTGAATTCCATTGCAACAACCGCTTCAGCAATTAGCTCTGAAGCAAATGGACCCACGATATGCACACCTAAAATGCGATCGGTAGTCTTATCCGCCAGCATCTTAACAAAACCCTTACCCTCGCCCAGCGCTAAAGCACGGCCATTAGCGGAGAACAAAAATTGACCTTTTTTGTATTCAACGCCAGCGGCTTTAAGCTGCTCTTCGGTTTTACCCACCCACGCAATTTCCGGGCTGGTGTAAATCACCCAAGGGATATTGTTAAAATCGATATGCGGATGCTGGCCAGCAATACGCTCAGCCACGGCCACACCTTCGTCCGATGCTTTGTGCGCCAGCATCGGGCCGCGAACCACATCACCAATCGCCCAAACATTAGGCAGATTGCTTTGACAATCGTCGTTTACATCAATCTGGCCACGCTCGGTCAGCTTAAGACCAACAGCATCTGCGTTTAGGCCAGATGTGTTTGGCACACGGCCAATAGCAACGACCAGTTTATCAAATACGCTAACTTGCTCTGTACCCGCTACATCGGTCCAGTGCACGGTCACGTCTTTTTTACCGGTTTTGATTTCGCCGATTTTAACGCCGGTATTGATCACGAGACCGGTTTCTTTAGTCAGGAATTTCTTGGCTTCGCGTGCGACTTGCTCGTCCGCTGCGCCTAGGAATGTCGGCATGGCTTCTAATACGGTCACTTCACTACCCAGACGCTTCCAAACCGAGCCCATTTCTAAGCCGATCACGCCAGCGCCAATCACGCCCAAGCGTTTTGGCACGGCAGGAATCGCCAGTGCGCCTTCGTTATCCAACACCAGGTGATTATCAATGGTCACGCCCGGCAATTGGCGAACGCTGGAGCCCGTCGCAATAATGACGTGCTTCGCGGTGATTTCTTCAACTGAGCCGTCAGCCAGCTTGGCTTCCAACACATAAGCATCGCCTGCTTTCGCTTTAAACGCGCCTACGCCGTGGAAAGACGTCACTTTGTTCTTTTTGAAGAGGTAAGCAATGCCGCCGGTGTTTTTTGTAATGATTTCCTGCTTGCGTGCCAGCATTTTGGCCACGTCCATTTTCAGCGTACCGGTAGAGATACCGTGATCGCCAAAATGATGCGCCGCATTAAAGTAGTTTTCTGACGATTGCAGCAGTGCTTTAGAAGGGATACATCCCACATTCAAACACGTACCACCTAGGCTCGCTTTGCCATCTTTGTCTGAAGTTGCATCGATACATGCAGTATTAAAGCCCAGTTGCGAGGCGCGAATCGCAGCCACATAGCCACCAGGGCCGCCACCGATTACAACAACGTCAAATTCTTTGCTCATGGTTTGGAAACCTTTGAGAAAGAGCAAGGGCGTGATCAACGCCCCGACTCTGTGATTCAATATTTTGCGATATGCCATGGCGGGTTACGCGATAAAGCCGCTAACCCGCCCTAAACAATTCACTTTAATTAGATATCAAGCAGCAAACGCGCTGGGTCTTCGATCACTTCTTTGATGGCTACCAGCGACAATACCGCTTCGCGGCCATCGATGATGCGGTGATCGTAAGACTGAGCCAGATACATCATCGGGCGAATCACCATTTCACCATTCTCAACGACAACGCGCTCTTTAGTGGCGTGCATGCCCAGAATCGCAGATTGTGGCGGGTTGATAATCGGGGTGGACATCATGGAGCCAAATGTACCGCCGTTAGAGATGGTGTAAGTACCACCAGTCAGCTCTTCGATCCCCAGTTTGCCGGCTTGCGCGCGCTTACCAAAATCGGCAATGGTTTTTTCGATTTCAGCCAAGCTCAGCTGATCCGCATTACGGATCACCGGCACCACGAGGCCACGCGGGCTACCTACCGCCACACCGATATCAAAGTAGCCGTGGTAAACGATATCGTTACCATCAACGGATGCATTCAGGATCGGGTATTTTTTCAGTGCGTGAACCGCAGCTTTAACAAAGAAGCCCATAAAGCCCAGCTTCACGCCGTGGTCTTTTTCAAATTTATCTTTGTATTTATTACGCAGATCCATTACCGGCTTCATATTAATTTCATTGAAGGTCGTGAGGATGGCATTGGTTTGTTGCGATTCAAGCAGGCGCTCTGCCACACGGGCACGCAAACGGCTCATTGGTACACGTTGCTCAGCACGGTCGCCTTGCGGTACAGGCGCAGATGCCGGTGCTGCAGCAGGTTTTGCTAGGTGATTCTGTACATCTTCTTTCAGCACACGGCCACCACGGCCAGTGCCGCCTACATCTGCGGTATTGATGCCCGCATCTGCAGCCAGTTTTTTAGCAGCTGGCATCACTGCGGTGCCAAAACCGATTGCGCCCGCTGAAACACCGGCTTCTTTAGCCGCATCAGCTACGCGAACATCTTGCTCGGTCTTTACAGTTTCAGGCACAACATTGGCCGGTGCAGCAACGGTGGCTTCGGTATCAATGGTTGCGATCAGCTGCAGGCTGCCAACAGTAGCGCCTTCCTGCTGAACAATAGAAGCCAAAACACCGGCTTGCGGAGCCGTGATTTCTAATACAACTTTATCGGTTTCGATATCAATCAGCTGCTCATCACGGGCAACGGCTTCGCCTACTTTTTTCTTCCACTGTAAAAGCGAAGCTTCAGAAACGGATTCAGGCAATTGTGGTACTAAAATTTCGATAATCATTTTTCACTCCAAGCGAATCTGGCGAGTCAAAGCGGCGCACCGGGCGCCGCCTCTGGTTTACAGTGTCATTGCTTCTTCAACGAAGGATTTAAGCTGTGCAGTGTGCTTGCTCATATAACCCACAGCTGGCGACGCCGACGAGGTACGGCCTGCATACAGCAGGGTTTGCTTAGGATGCATGCACGCTTCCAGTCTATGGCGGATCTGATGCCATGCGCCCTGATTACGTGGTTCTTCCTGTACCCACATCACTTCACGCGCATTCGGGTATTTTTCGATCTCAGCTTTTAACTCTTCCGTCGGGAATGGATAAAGCTGCTCAATGCGCACAATTGCGATGTCTTTGATATCGCGCTCTGAGCGGCCTGCCAGCAGGTCGTAATACACCTGACCGGCACACATCACAACGCGCTTCACTTTCTTCGCGTCCAGACTGCCCTGATCACCAATCACCGGGCGGAACTCACCCTTGGTGAAGTCTTCAATCGGGCTGGATGCCATTTTCGCTTTCAGGAGCTTTTTGCTCATGATGATAATCAGCGGTTTACGGCTTGGGCGCAGCATCTGACGGCGTAGCGCATGGAACATTTGCGCAGCCTCAGACATCATCAGCACCTGCACATTGTGCTCTGCACAGAGTTGCAAGTAGCGCTCAACGCGGGCAGATGAATGCTCTGGACCTTGGCCATCGTAGCCGTGCGGCAACATCATGGTCAGGCCACACAGACGGCCCCATTTTGTTTCGCCTGAAGTAATAAACTGATCGATCACCACTTGCGCGCCGTTGGCAAAGTCACCGAACTGCGCTTCCCAGATAGTCAACTCATCCGGTGCAGAGCAGGCATAGCCATATTCAAAAGCCAGCACCGCTTCTTCATTCAGGATCGAATCAATGACGGTAAAGTTGGCTTGTTTCTCAGCCAAATGCTGCAATGGAATATGAACGCCCTGATCCCATTTTTCGCGGTTTTGATCGTGCAATACCGCATGGCGGTGATTAAACGTACCGCGACCGCAATCTTCACCCGAGATACGCACCGCGTAGCCTTCGGTTAAGAGTGTGGCGTAGGCCAGATGCTCAGCCATACCAAAGTCAACCGGCTGCTCGCCGTTGACCATGGCGATGCGTTCCTTAATGATTTTGTCTACGTTCGAGCGCAGCTTGAAATCATCAGGCACTTTGGTGAATTTTTCAGTCAGGCGGACTAAATCAGCCTGCGGCACGGCTGTTGCCACCGGATGACGCCAGTGCACGCCCATATAACGTGAGAAATCAATCGCATGCGAGCGTTTGTAATCGGTCAGCGTGGTTTGCTCTACGTGCTCACCGCGATCCAGCGCTGCACGATATTCCTGGATCAGGCTATCCGCTTCATCGCTGGTCACTACACCTTCGGCAATCAGGCGATCGGCGTATTTCTTACGCGCGCCTGGGTGCTGGCCGATTTTTTTGTACATCATAGGCTGAGTCACAAACGGATCATCCGCTTCATTGTGACCAAACTTACGGAAGCACACCAAATCCACCACCACATCGCGGTGGAATTTCATGCGAAATTCAAGTGCAGCCTGCATCACCAGAATCACGCTTTCCGGATCATCGCCATTGACGTGGAAAATCGGCGCTTCAACCATCTTGGCGATATCAGTACAGTAAATCGTCGAGCGGGTATCACGGGTGTCCGATGTAGTGAAACCCACCTGGTTATTCACCACCAGATGCACCGTACCACCGGTACCGTAGCCACGGGTATTGGCTAAGTTAAACGTACCTTGGTTAGTACCCAGACCAATAAAGGCTGAGTCACCGTGGATCAGCACCGGCAAGACTTGCTCACCCAGCTTATCGCCACGACGCTGCTGACGCGCACGCACCGAGCCTTCAACCACAGGGTTGACGATTTCAAGGTGGGATGGGTTAAACGCAAGGCTTAAGTGAATAGGGCCGCCCGGTGTCGGGATATCGGCCGAGAAACCCATATGGTACTTCACGTCACCAGATGACAAGTCGCTGACTGAGCGGCCTTCAAATTCGCTGAATAAATCACGCGGCTGCTTACCCAGCGTGTTAACCAGCACATTCAGACGGCCACGGTGCGCCATACCAATAATCAATTCCTGCACACCCACTGCACCTGCGCCTTGCACTAAATAATCCAGTGCCGGGATCATGGAGTCGCCACCTTCCAGCGAGAAGCGCTTTTGGCCGACGTATTTTTTATGCAGGTATTGTTCGAGTGTTTCTGCGGCTGTTACTTTTTGCAGTGTGCGTTTTTTTTGCTCGATGCCATAGGATGGCGTTGAGCGGCGGGATTCAAACCATTGCTGCACCCACTTGCGTTGTTCTGCATTGGTGATGTGCATATATTCCAGACCAATATTGCCGCTGTAAGTTTGCTTTAAAAACGCAATCACTTCAGCAAGGGTGGCTCGCTCCATCCCCGCAATATTAGTACCAAAGGTGGTTGCCATATCGGCATCGGTAAAACCATGGTGCTTTGCATCAAGCTCTGGCAAACGCGCCTGATCCATACGCTGCAAAGGATCGAGACTTGCCTGACGCGAACCCATAATGCGGTAAGCAGAGATTAAACGAAGCAGATTAACCTGCTTACGCGTAGCCTCTTCGTCAACTGCGCCACCTTGCTGTACATAGCGGGGTTTGCGAGTCAGCTGGCGGAAGGATTCTTCAATCGGCGCTCGTGGAATATCACGATCAACCACACCCGGGCTTTGCTGCATCTTATCGAAGTAGGAGCGCCATTCCTGATCAACCAGTTGCGGGTCACTCAGGTACTGCTCGTAAAGCTCCTCAACGAAAGGAGCATTCCCGCCAAAAAGGTGGGAATTAGACCTCAACTCTCTCATCATCGCCGTCATTAAATCCAGTAATTTAGCAGGCTTAACACCATGCAAGACCGCCGCCCCTTAGCGAAGCGGCTCAAAACCAATCAATTACAATGCAGGGCAGGTTCTACCTGTGGGCTTCATCCGCCCTGCAATTTACAAACAAGCCACAAACACAGATTAACCGCGCTGATCTGCAGGTACATAATCACGCTTAGTCGCGCCAGTGTATTGCTGACGCGGACGGCCAATCTTCATACCCGGATCCGCAATCATTTCATTCCAGTGGCTGATCCAGCCCACTGTACGTGCCAAGGCAAAAATCACGGTAAACATTGGCACAGGAATACCTAATGCAGACTGAACAATACCTGAGTAAAAATCGACGTTTGGATACAGCTTGCGTTCAATAAAGTAGCTGTCTTCCAGCGCAATTTTTTCCAGCTCCATGGCCAGTTTGAATTTAGGATCATCCTGCAGACCCATTTCATTCAGTACTTCGTGGCAAATACGGCGCATGACGCTGGCACGCGGGTCCATATTTTTATATACACGGTGACCAAAGCCCATCAGCTTATGCGTCTTGGCTTTCACGCCTTCCATAAAGGCCGGCACTTTATCGACCGAGCCAATTTCATCCAGCATCAGCAATACGGCTTCGTTAGCGCCGCCATGCGACGGGCCCCACAGGCAGGCAATACCCGCTGCAATACATGCAAACGGATTAGCGCCAGACGAGCCAGCCAGACGAACTGTTGATGTTGAAGCATTTTGTTCGTGATCAGCATGCAGGGTAAAGATCACATCCAGCGCACGCACCAATACCGGGTTTGGCACATATTCTTCGCAAGGCGTAGAGAACATCATGTGCATAAAGTTGGCGGTATAGCTCAAATCATTGCGTGGGTAAACGAATGGCAAACCTTGGTTGTAGCGGTAGCACATTGCGGCAATGGTCGGGATCTTAGAGATCAGACGGAACATCGCCACTTTGCGGTGCTCTTCATTATTGATATCTAGGCTGTCCTGATAGAACGCGGATAATGCACCCACTACACCCACCATCATTGCCATCGGATGCGCATCGCGGCGGAAGCCGTTAAAGAAACGGGTCAGTTGCTCATGCACCATGGTGTGGCTCATGACCGTTTTATTAAATGCAGCGCTTTGTTCCGGTGTTGGCAACTCGCCGTTAATCAGCAGGTAACACACTTCCAGATAATCGCTTTGCTCAGCAAGCTGCTCAATCGGGTATCCACGGTAGTAAAGCTGGCCCAGATCACCATCGATATAGGTGATCTTGGATTCACAGCTGGATGTCGCCAAAAAGCCAGGATCGAAAGTAAACATACCGGTCTTGGAGAATGAGCGGATATCCACCACATCCGGCCCAAGCGTGCTCGGTAAAACTGGCAACTCAAGCGAATCTTTGCCATCGTTGTAAGTCAGTGTGACTTTCTTTTCCATATTAAATAGCTCCTGGGGTTTCGGTTTGTACCGCTTGTCGTTGTGCGCTTCGTACTTGTTCCAGCATCGGTCTGAGCCGCTCGTCCGGACATTCTGCTTTGCAATTGAGGTAATCAAGCAGATCGTTATCAGAGAGTAAAAGAAGATCCTGAAAAAGAATCAAATCCGTTCCGGATAAAGTAGGGAGCACCTCTTTTACAAAACACTCCAGTTGAAGATCTACTTCTAAAAGCCCACGGCGTGAGCGCCAGATGATCCGTTTTAATTCAATTGCATCCATCAAGCTCTTCCTTACTTCTGACACTTCAAAAGGGGCAAAGCTGCCCCTCTGTTGATTAGCTCATGCGCTTAATCATTAAATCTTTAATCTTGCCAATGGCTTTCGTTGGGTTGAGTTCCTTAGGGCAAACATCAACGCAATTCATAATGCTGTGGCAACGGAACAAACGATATGGATCTTCAAGATTATCCAGACGTTCGTTGGTTTTTTCATCGCGGGTATCCGCAATAAAACGGTAAGCTGCCAGCAAACCAGCCGGGCCTACAAATTTATCAGGATTCCACCAAAATGACGGGCAGGATGTTGAGCAGCAAGCACATAAAATGCACTCGTACAAACCATCCAGCTCTTTACGGTCTTCCGGCGATTGCAGGCGTTCGCGATCAGGCGGCGGATTATCGTTTTGCACATAGGGCTTGATCGAGTGATATTGCTTAAAGAACTGCGTCATATCAACGATTAAGTCACGAATCACCGGCAAACCTGGCAGTGGGCGAATCTCAACTGGCTGCTTCAGGCTGGCAATATCTGTAATACAGGCCAGACCATTCTTACCATTGATATTCATCGCATCTGAACCGCAAATTCCTTCGCGGCAAGAACGGCGAAAGCTCAGGCTGTCGTCTTGTGCCTTCAGGCGAACCAGACCATCTAATAATTTCTTATCGGATGGTTCCAGTTCAACATGGTAATCCTGCATGTACGGCTTAGCGTCCACATCAGGGTTGTAGCGATAGAGCTTGAAATGCATCTTCATCGGTTTTCTCCTGATGCTTTTAGTAAACGCGTTTTTGCGGTTCGATATAATCGACCGTCAGCGGTTTGGTGTGAACAGGCTTGTAAGATAATTGACGGGTTTTGCCATCAAACATCGTGTGCTTCATCCACTCATCATGGCGATCAGGGAAATCGTCGTGCGCATGTGCACCACGGCTTTCCTTACGCGCTTCGGCACAAATCAGCGTAGCAACCGCCACTTCGATCAGGTTATCCAGCTCCAGCGCTTCAACCCTTGCGGTATTAAATACTTTGGATTTGTCTGCAATCTGAGTGCGCTTCACACGCTCTGCCACGGCCTTGATTTCTTCAACGCCTTTGGCCAAGTTCTCTGAGTTGCGGAATACACCGGCACGCAGTTGCACCACTTTTTGCATGGCATTACGCACGTCAGCAACTTCTTCGCCACCCGTTTGGTTTTCCAAACGCGCCAGACGGGCTAAGGAGAACTCAGCCGCATTCGCTGGCAATGGGCGCAACTCCGGACGCTCGTTCTTGATGAAATCAATAATCGAATTGCCCGCAGCCTTACCAAACACCACCAGATCCAGTAGTGAGTTAGTACCCAAGCGATTTGCACCGTGCACCGAAGCGCATGCACATTCACCCGCCGCGTAAAAGCCTTTGATGCGCACTTCCGGATCATCACCCACGGGGGCAACAACTTCGCCTTTATAGTTGGTCGGAATACCGCCCATCTGGTAGTGGCAGGTTGGCACGACTGGAATTGGATCCTGAATCGGATCAACACCGGCAAACTTAATGGCAATTTCACGAATGCCTGGCAGGCGTTGTTTGATGATGTCCGGACCTAAATGATCCAGCTTCAGCAATACATGGTCTTTTTCTTTACCACAGCCGCGGCCTTCCAGAATTTCCAGCGCCATGGCACGGGAAACCACATCACGCGAAGCCAGATCTTTGGCGTTCGGCGCGTAGCGCTCCATAAAACGCTCGCCCTCTGAGTTGAGCAAGATACCGCCCTCACCGCGCACGCCTTCAGTAATCAACACGCCCGCACCGGCTACGCCAGTGGGGTGGAATTGCCAGAATTCCATATCTTCAAGCGGAATACCTGCGCGCACGGTCATACCAAGGCCATCGCCGGTATTAATAAACGCATTGGTCGAAGCAGAGAAAATACGGCCAGCACCACCGGTAGCAAACAACACAGCCTTGGCATGGATAATCGACACTTCGCCGGTTTCCATTTCTAGCGCAGTCACACCAACCACTTCGCCTGCTTCATCACGAATCAGATCCAGCGCCATCCATTCCACAAAGAACTGGGTATTGGCGCGCACATTACGCTGATACAGCGTGTGCAACATGGCGTGGCCAGTACGGTCGGCCGCAGCACAGGCGCGTTGCACCGGTGTTTTGCCGAAGTCAGCCATATGGCCGCCAAATGGACGCTGATAAATCTTGCCGTTTTCTAAGCGGTCAAACGGCATACCAAAGTGCTCAAGCTCCACTACTACTTCAGGTGCTTGACGGCACATAAATTCAATGGCGTCTTGATCGCCCAGCCAGTCCGACCCTTTAACGGTGTCGTACATATGCCATTCCCACTTGTCTTCTTGGACATTACCAAGAGAGGCGGAAATACCACCTTGCGCGGCAACGGTGTGCGAGCGCGTCGGAAATACTTTGGATAAAACAGCGGTTTTCAGACCGGCTTCAGACAGCTGCAAAGCTGCGCGAAGGCCTGCGCCACCCGCGCCAACGATGACAGCATCAAATTTACGAATAGGAACGGTCATCGCTTATGCACCCCACACAACTTTAATCATATAAACCAAGCTACCTGCCAGCCATAACAGCGTCAGCACGTGCATCGTTAAACGCAGGCCCACGTGCTGGAGGTAATCCATCCAGATATCACGCACACCCACCCAAGCATGCCACAGCAGAGCAAACAGGCTAATGGTGGTCAGCACTTTGACCCAGGTACAGGCAAATAATTGTTGCCATGCTTCAAAAGAAGTGCCACCGGCCAGCAATAAAAAAGCAACCAGTGCAACGGTGTAAACCAGCATAATTACGGCAGTCACACGTTGAACCAGCCAGTCTTTCAGGCCGTAATGGGCCCCAACTACTTGACGATTTACCATACCAGGCCCCCAATCACGACCGTCAGAACCAAGCTCACCACCAGCACGATTTTGGCTGTAAGGCGTGCCGTTTTCAGCTCCAGGCCCTTATGAATATCTAAAAACAAGAAACGAACGCCAGCGCAGACGTGATGCAAGAAAGCCCACAAAACACCCAACAGCGCAATTTTTACAAGGGGGTTTGAAATACAGGATCTGAATGCATCAAAACGCTCACTCGAGGCTAAAGAACCTTCCAGGGCGTAGAGCATAAAGGGAATCGCCAGAAACATCAGCGCGCCACTTACGCGATGAAGAATGGAGATAATCCCTGGCAAAGGAAGACGAATCTTCGCGATCTCCAGGTGCTTGGGGCGTGTTTTTTGCATGCGCACTTCCTCTTTAAGTTTTACTTCTGTCAGCGTGCACGATCTGTTTCTTAAACCGTCCGACATCACCGACCTGCCTTTTTACTACTTACTCAACTACAAATTCTTGAAGATCCATTCTGTTTGCAAATTAAGCCTGCTCAGGCGGAGCCTGAAATGCCAATTGCTCTGATCTGAACCAAGCCACACTCCAAACCTGCGGCTTTCCATCAAAATCTCTAGCAAGACGCACAAGCTGAAGTAAAGGCTCATGTACTTCAACTTGCAATAATCGGGCTTCAGCACTGGCTGCGGGCACTGCTCGATAGCGAACTTCGCCATCTTTTAAACGCATCCCAAAATCACGCCAGCATAGTTCACGTAAATTACCGCGTAACTCCCGAATCCTGCGCATTTCCAGATTTGGGAAATTAGCCTCGGGTAAAAACATTTCTTCCAGACCAATCACGGTACCGGCAACCCGCAATAAGCGCCTGACTTGCCACAAGGCTGCACCACGCCTTAAACCCAATATTTCTGCCAGCTGCTCGCCTGCATGAATCCGTACGCAGCCCAGCATTTCAATTTTTGGCTTTTCACCGCCATAGCCAGATAAAGGGACAAACATCGCCTGCGCTAAAAAATCACTGGCATCCGACACAAAAGTGCCCACACCCTGGCGGCGATACAGAACGCCCTCTAATACCAACACATCCAGTGCTTTTCTCACCGTGCCTTGGCTGACGCCAAAACGGTGGGCTAAATCATTTTCGCTCGGCAAACTTTCATCTGCATTCCACTCGCCAGCATCCACTGCCGTAGTAACTTCACGAATAACCTGACGATATAAAGGGATGGCTGCAAGTTTACTCATTGAGGATAGGTTGCTTTTTATCATGTTGTAGCATCATAGTCTACTACAGTCTTATATAAGACAAAAGATACACAACAATATATTTGCTCTGACTGCAAAACGTGCGCAAAGCACGGATACGCGTGATAAACTTTCTCTGCTAGGCTTACAGAGTAGCTAAAACATACTTTAAACCGTGTAAAAATAAGCATGCGGGGTGTACTGCAGCTGCAGTTCATAACAAAGCAGGATACTCACATTTGCTCTACAAATAAGCAGATATGTGCATCAGATCAGCTGGTCTAATTTCTGATTATTTGCAAACAAAAGTGTTATCTGTGCGGTTGAAGTGCAAGCGCTAAAACCCCAGCATCGTTCACACACCAATATCGGAGTGATCCTCATGAAGACCCCTATTCGCGTTGCCGTTACCGGCGCTGCCGGCCAGATTGGTTATAGCCTTTTATTCCGTATTGCATCAGGCGCGATGCTTGGCGCAGATCAGCCTGTGATCCTGCAATTACTGGATATCACCCCTTCGCTGCCAGCGCTTAACGGCGTGGTCATGGAGCTGGATGACTGCGCGTTCCCACTCTTGCACGGCATTGTGCAAAGTGATGATCCAAAAGTTGCATTCAAAGATGCAGACATCGCCCTCTTGGTTGGCGCACGTCCACGTGGCCCAGGCATGGAGCGTAAAGACTTGCTGGAAGCTAACGGCGCAATCTTTACCGCGCAAGGTAAAGCACTGAATGAAGTGGCATCACGCGATGTAAAAGTACTGGTAGTGGGTAATCCAGCCAATACCAATGCTTACATTGCCATGAAAAATGCGCCAGATTTAAATCCGGCCAACTTCACCGCCATGATGCGCCTGGATCACAACCGTGCCCTGACTCAAATCGCACAGAAGACCTCTTCAGCGGTAACCGATGTTAACAAGATGATCATCTGGGGCAATCACTCCGCCACCCAATACCCAGATCTGTTCCATGCAACAGTGAAAGGCCAAAGCGCTTCTGCCCTGATCAATGATCAAAAATGGCTGGAAACAGACTTTATCCCGACTGTTCAGCAACGTGGTGCAGCCATTATTAAAGCGCGTGGCTTGTCCTCTGCTGCTTCTGCAGCCAATGCCGCAATTGACCACATCCGTAACTGGGTACTGGGCACTGCAGATGGTGACTGGGTCACGATGGGCGTTCCGGCCAATGGCGAGTATGGCTACAGCGATTTGATTTTTGGCTACCCGGTTACTTGTAAAGATGGCAAATACTCCATCGTTGAAGGGCTGGAAATCAGCGACTTCAGCCGTGCCCGCATGGATGCCAGCGCGAAAGAATTATCTGAAGAGCGTGATGCAGTGAAGCACTTACTTGGTTAATTATTTTTAACTAAATCATTTACGTGAGTGTTGTATAAAACACACAACGTAAAAAAGGCGAACCCGAAGGTTCGCCTTTTTTATTCCCGCTAAAGCAGACTTATTTCGCTTTAATGGTATAGAGCGCTGTCTTACCTGCTTCTACATGGCCAGTTGCAAACTGTGCCACGCTGTCAAACTGATCAACATTGCTCAGCACAATCGGGCTGATGATTGAAACTGCATGTTGTGACAGGTATTCCAGATCCAGCTCAAGCACCGCATCACCCGCTTTAACGCGTGAACCTTGCTCAAGTAAGCGTGTGAAACCCTTACCACCCAGCTTCACAGTATCCAGACCAATGTGCACAATCAGCTCAGCACCATTGTCTGCAATCAGTGCAAATGCATGGTTAGTGTTAAAGATTTTAGCAATCACACCATCCACAGGGGCCAGCACCAGATTGCTGCTTGGACGAATCGCCAGACCTTCACCCACTGCCTTGCTGGAGAACGCCGCATCAGGCACATCCAGCAGCGCCACAACTTCACCACTCAAAGGAGCAAGCAAGACTAAATCGCCTGTTACTTTTTGAGCCGGAGCCGCAACAGCCGCCTTAGCAACAGGAGCCGCTGGTGCTGCAGCAGGGATTGCTGCGCTAATACCTTTACCTGCCAGCAACTGAGTCATGCGTGTTGCAATCAACTCGGCCTTGGGTCCAACGATAATTTGTACATTTTGCTTATTAAGCTTGATCACACCCGAAGCGCCAAGACGCTTAGCAGCAGCTTCATCCACAACAGCGGTATCGTTCAGTGCTAAGCGCAGGCGGGTAATGCAAGCATCAATCGCCACAACATTTGCGCCACCGCCAATCAAACCGATATAAGCATGAGCCAGTGAATCTGTATCACCACTTACTGGTGCAGCATCACCTTCTGCCGCGCCTTCTTCTTCATCTTCCTGACCCGGCGTTTTCAAGTTAAATGCCTTGATCGCAAAACGGAAGCTGAAGTAGTAGATCGCAAAGAATGCAAAGCCTTGCGCGATCAGCATCAGAATATCTTTAGCCAGCGGATTCTTAGTTGACAGCACCAAGTCAACCAGACCGGCACTAAAACCAAAACCAGCAATCCATTGCATACTTGCAGCAATATAAACTGACAAACCAGTCAGCACAGCATGCAGCAGGTAAAGCAGCGGAGCCACAAACATGAATGAGAATTCAAGCGGCTCAGTCACCCCAGTGAAGAATGCAGCAAATGCAGCAGCAATCATCAAAGACGCAACGCGTGTTTTGTTTTGTGGCTTAGCTGCGTGATAAATAGCTAAAGCAGCACCAGGCAAACCGAACATCATGATCGGGAAGAAACCAGCTTGATACATACCGGTCACACCCAACACAGCCTTACCTTCAGCAAGGGACTTAGCGCCGCCAAGGAAGTTAGGAATGTCGTTAATACCCGCAACGTCAAACCAGAACACGCTATTGAGTGCGTGATGCAAGCCAACCGGAATCAAGAGGCGGTTAAAGAAGGCATAGATACCGGCACCCAGCGGGCCCATACCCATAATGCTTTCACCAAAATGGACCAAGCCATTAAATACAAGCGGCCAGATATACATCAGTGGGAAAGCAACAACCAACATGACAACCGAAGTCACGATTGGCACTAAGCGGCGGCCACTAAAGAAAGCCAGCGCTTTATGCAGCTCAACACCACTAAAGCGGTTATAAAGCTCTGCAGAAATCACACCCACCAAAATACCCACAAACTGGTTATTGATTTTGGCAAAGGCCTTAGGCACCTGATCCAAAGGAATACCTTGGATCTGTGAAACTGCACCTGGTGAAAGTAATGTGGTCAGTACGTAGTAACCAACCAGACCCGATAAAGCCGCAGCGCCGTCTTTATCTTTAGACATACCATAAGCAATACCTACGGCAAATAAAATCGACATATTGTCGATAATTGCAGCACCCGATTTAATCAGGAAGGCTGCTAATGCACTATTGCTCCCCCAGCCGTTTGGATCGATCCAATATCCGATACCCATCAAAATGGCCGCAGCTGGCAATGTAGCCACCGGCACCATCAGCGCACGGCCGATTTTCTGTAAATAGCCCAGAATATTCATAACATCCCCTTTTTATCTTGCTCAAGCAACGAGTGTAAGCGCAGCTTTAATCGTTGAATAACCGTTTTGAAGTGCGAGGTGGCAAAGTTGTCATACCCCTTGCAAGTAACCGTAGTCGATACACCTTACATCACCAAACAAGCTGGATTATTCACTGCGCGGTAGTAATTGGCAATCAAAAGATAAACAAGCCCTTGTATAAAAATGACTTGCGCTAGCAAATAGCAAGAACATGAAAAAAATAATGTCCTAAATTAAAACAATCTGACAATTTTATTAACATAAAACAAATGCTTAACAAATAAATAATCAATAAACCGCATGATTAATGACTTATTTTTACGCATTTAAATCTACAGAATTCACCTTACACAGGTATTGAGAAAACTCAAATGCCGGGATCATTCCGGCTGCAACTTACCTTTTGTTACCTTTCACCCTACCTTGACAATCCAAAATCAGCCTCTTGCAACAAAAAATTACAAAGCAACAAATATACGCAAATTAAAAGCAGCCCACGGATGGGCTGCTTATTTATCTCTCTGCAACATTTATTTGACATAAAACAAAGAAAACAACAATCGCCTATTTCTTGCCGTACTTTTCGAAGCGCTCCTGTGCCTCTGTTTCTTTTTCGCCCCCAAATGCATGCGTACTCTCAAACCACATCACATTGATCAGACCAAAAGCCAAGGCCAGACCTACACCTAAAATCCAGGAAAAATACCACATTTGCACACCCCCTTCTCGCCGATTTCTTTAGCCACAAAGAAGCTCCGATAAATGCAAGCCCGCCATCGGGCCCGTCTTTATGGCACTGAAATAAATTAATAACTGTGAGTATCTTCCTGCAACCGCTGAACAGACACCGGCCCGCGCATCACCCGATAAACCCATGCGGTATACAGCATAATAATGGGCACAAAGATCACTACCACAGCCAACATCACGCCTAGGGTTTTCTGGCTAGATACCGCATCCCAAACAGTCAGGCTGGATGCGGCATCTAATGTAGAAGGCAGAATAAACGGGAATAAAGCAATTGCTGTGGTGCACAGCACCGCCACACTGGCCGTGCCACTTAAAATAAACGCAATCAGCGGTGAATGCCGCCAGCTGGCCACTGCCGCCAACAAAGCAGCAGCCACACCTGCAGCCGGGACCAGCCAGGCCGATGGATAAAGGTTGAAGTTGCTTAACCACGCCCCTTTTACAATGGCCACTGTTTTATTCAGTGGATTAAGTACATCGCCTGCAGCCCCCATCCTCACAATCTGCCATGCATCCAGCTCTTTAAGCCATACACCACCCAAAGCAAACAGGACAGCCAAAACGCAACCGGCAATGATGGTTGCCTTTCTCGATCTTTCCTGCACTTGATCCCGGGTTTTCACCGTTAAGAAACTGGCACCGTGCAAGATCAGCATGGCAATGGCAGCCAAACCACAATAGAGCGAGAATGGATTTAATAAATCATAAAAATGCCCTGAATAACTCACCCGCAAACTATCGTCAAACTGAAATGGCAAGCCAATAAATAAATTGCCTATCGCCACACCAAACACCAGCGTGGGCACCACACTCCCCACAAACAGCGCCCAATCCCAGCCACTACGCCAGCGCGGGTTTTCCAGCTTGCTGCGATAATCAAAACCAACCGGGCGTAAAAACAGGGCAAACAGCACAAACATCAGCGCAACATACATGACAGAAAACGCAGCGGCATAGAGCAATGGCCATGCCGCAAATAAAGCAGCCCCCACCGTAACCAGCCAAACCTGATTCCCCTCCCAAGTTGGCCCGACCGAGTTAATAACCAGACGGCGCTCATCATCTGTTTTACCGACAAAAGGCAATAAAATAGCCACACCCAGATCAAAACCACCGGTCAGGGTAAAGCCAATGAGCAGAAAAACCATCAGCCCCCACCAAATCAACTTCAAGACTTCATAATCGAGCATGATTTTTCCTTAAGCGTGCGAAGTTTTTTCACCAAAATAGCGGCCTGTATGCAGGCTGGCCGGCCCAAGACGGATATATTTCAGCATCAGATACATTTCAATCGCAAACAGGCTGGTATACATCAGCGTTAAGCCAATCATGCTGAAATGTAATTGCCCGCTGCTCAGCGCAGAAGCCGACATAAAGGTGGGCAGAATGCCCGATATGGTCCACGGCTGACGGCCATACTCTGCCACCAGCCAGCCCGCTTCAATCGCCACCCATGGCAGTGGAATCGACCATACAGCTAGGTGTAATAGCCAGCGTTGCGGAGCAAGATTTCTTTTAGCCAGGAAATAAAATGACATACTAAAAATAAATAAGAACAGCATTCCTAGCCCGACCATAATGCGGAAAGACCAGAAAATAGGCGCAACATTGGGAATCGTATCTGCAGCTGCTGCTTTAATTTGCGCAGGTGTTGCATCCACCACATTGCTGGTATATTTTTTCAGCAATAAGCCATAGCCCAAATCCGCCTTATGTGCCTCAAATGCATCATGAGCCGTTTTGTCCCCCGCCTTTAGCCTTGTTAATGCTGCATAGGCCAACATCCCATTTCTGACTCTTTGCTCATATTCAACTTTTAAATCTTTAATCCCGGTTACTTTTTCCGTAGTTGAGCGAGTGGCAATTAAGCCCAGTGCATAGGGAATGCTCACCTCAAAATCAACACGCTCTTCTTTCTGATTAGGAATACCAAATAAAGTTAATGATGCAGGCGCAGGCTGCGTATCCCACTGCCCTTCCATTGCTGCCAACTTAACTTTCTGCACTTCGCCTGTGGTGTAACCGGATTCATCACCCAGAACAATCACAGATAAAATTGAAGCGAGGCCAAATGCTGAAGCAATAGCAAAAGAGCGCAGTGCAAAACCTGTATCCCTTGCTTTGAGCAGATACCAGCTTGATACGCCCAGCACAAACATGGAAGCCGCTACATAACCCGCCGCTACGGTATGCACAAACTTAACCTGCGCTACGGGGTTAAAAAACACCTCAGCAAGGCTGGTTAATTCCATTCGCATGGTAATGTAATTAAATTCGGCTCCAACCGGATTTTGCATCCAGCCATTGGCAATCAAAATCCATAATGCCGAAATATTTGACCCCAGCGCCACTAAAAAAGTGACGCCCAGATGTTGTACTTTTGAAAGCCTATCCCAGCCAAAAAAGAATAAACCCACAAAGGTGGATTCCAAAAAGAAGGCCATCATGCCTTCAATCGCTAAGGGCACGCCAAATATATCGCCCACATAATGCGAGTAATAGGCCCAATTTGTTCCAAATTGAAATTCAAGGGTTAAGCCTGTTGTTACCCCCATTGCAAAATTAATACCAAATAACTTTCCCCAGAACCGGGTCATGTCTTTATATATTTCTTTGCCAGTCATGACATAAGCGGCTTCACAGATCACCAATATCCATGACAAGCCCATTGTTAATGGCACAAATAAAAAATGGAACATCGCGGTTAATCCAAATTGCATGCGCGACAATTCCACCACTTCAGCAGCGGGAATCATAAAAGTGTCCTGTGTAATGATTAACTTGGTTCTGGAAAACAGGCCCCGCCCGGGCGAAGCCATGAAATTGTCACCCTGTCACCCGATGCAAACCTCCTTCAGGCAATACCGAAAATCCGTGCAGCTAACGCTGAGCCGGAGCAGAGGCCGCGCTCGTAAACCGCTCTGTCATCATGGATTGCGGCACCAGCATATGACGGGCAACAGGCTGAGAAAAAAAGCACTTCCAAATCACAAATAACAAGGCCATTTTAATCAGCAATACAATGGTGATTTCTTGCCACAAAGGCAGACGCTTGCTTATTCGCATGGTTAATCCCTGTTTCCTGGCCGTAACGCTCCGGCAAAGCTCAATACTTTTTGCACCTTAGAACCTAGGCGCATCAAGTTTTCTAAGGTTTCCGGTGAAAGATGCTGCACCTCATCAAACCAGCCTGTCGCCAGCTCAATCAGCTCATGCATTTCGCGCATACGTTGCTGGGCATGGCGGTCTTCATCGCTCATGGCCTCGTCCATTAGGGCATCGCGCAGCAAAGTCAGCGTGGGCTCGATTTCGCGCTTGCGCTTTTCCTCGACTAAAGAACGGAATATTTCCCAAACATCTTTGGGCGTTTCAAAATAATCACGCCTGTCGCCTGGCTTGTGCACTAATTTGCATAGCTTCCAAGACAATAACTCTTTCATTCCCATGCTGACATTGGAGCGGGAAAAACCAAGTTGCTCGGCAATTTCATCGGAATTCAAGGGCTTAGGCGAAAGAAACAGCAGCGCATACATTTGCCCCACTGTCCGATTCACTCCCCAGCGGCTGCCCATTTCACCAAAATGCAAAACAAATCGCTCATTAATCGGCGAGAGGTTCATGATCGTTCCAATTTTCAGTAATTACTGAAATTATAGTAATTTCTTTGATTATAAGCAATACCAAACTTACCCACTTAGAGCAGGCAAGCTGATGGCATAATCTCTGGGCGTCCGTCATACCGGCCCACAGCGTACAAGCGGCCTGCGCGATGGCTTACTGAAAACCATTGTTTAAATCTTGATTTGCTTGCGAAGAGACGCCATGATTACAGCCTCATTTTGGAGGCAGTAAATGCAAAACCGTGTTGAAGATATTTTAGAAAGGATTATTTTTCAGAGCCGATGGCTGCTAGCGCCCTTTTATTTGGCGCTTATTCTGGGCCTGCTTGCCCTGTTTGCCAAAATGATCAAAGAACTATTTGGTATGTTTAATGCGCTGATTTATGGAGATGGCAATTTAATTATTGCTATCTTAGGCATGGTAGACGTCACCCTTGTGGCCAACCTTTTATTAATTGTGATTTTCAGCGGGTATGAGAATTTCATATCGAAGCTTGATATTGCCCACAGCTCAGTCGATAAGCCATCGTGGATGGGAAAAGTGAGTTATGCAGATTTAAAACTGAAATTAATAGGCTCAATTGTGGCCATTTCAGCGATTGATTTGCTTAAAGCATTTATGAATATTAAATCAACCGATCACACAGAGCTGGCATGGTTAATCGGTATTCATCTGACCTTTGTGATCTCAGGGGTATTATTCGCCGTGATGGACAGAATTGCGGCAGGCAGCCCCAAACACTGACAACCCGGCAAAGTAAGAATTATTAAACCGATTCTATTCACCACTTCAGGCTATGCATTTTTATCCTGAGGCTGGTGAATTGAATCTTTAACATAAATTTTCAATATGTCAGTGTGGGACCTAGCAATCAATACATGCCAGCAGCAAGGCCAATATGCCATACGCAAGAAAACCAGTCGTTTATCCTGATATGCATTTGAGATCATTATAAATTGATTAAAAATAAGGCAACTGTTTTTTTACCCTATAAAACAGCACACTAAGACAGTTATCCACATCTTATCCTTACTCAGATAAGATTTATCCGTGGATAAAGCAGAAGATATCAACACAGAAAAATCAGCGGGGGCGCTGCCGTGTATTAAATTCATCATTAATACGCTGCTCATTACGCAATTCTTTTTGCATTTCAGCTGATAAATGCCGCTGTTTTAAAGCCTCAAAAGCCTTTACTTTTTTTTCACATTCCAGCCACGCATCACGACGCGCCTCGTATACGCTGGCTAAGCGTTCAATTTCCAGCTGCTGCGACAATGCAACATCATCAAGTTTAGCCAGAAACAGCTGAAAATCTCGCCACTGAATAATACTCATACCGCCCTGACCGCTGCCCAGCAAACGGGCACGATACTCCACTCGGTACTGATCGACCTGCTCCAGCTTACCCTGAGCACTCAGCCAATTGGCCTGAGATGCCTGCATAAGCCTTGCAGCGTCTTCTCTTGCATCGATGGCAAGCTCAAGTAAAAAGGCAAAACGAAACTTGGCCACTGCACTCATTCCCTGCTGATTACATCAAGAGCTGATAAAGCTTCATTCTAGCCCCATCATAGCGTTCGCACTCGCCAATACCCTGCTGTAAAAAGGCTTCAAAGCCGGGATTACGCCGGATGGCTTCATCCAAAACAGGATCAGAGCCCGGCACATAAGCACCCACACTGATCAAATCCCGGCTGCGCTGATAGCGGGAATAAAGATATTTAAAGCGGCGAACCACGGTGAATTCTTCGGGCGAAATAATATCGTTCATCACACGGCTAATCGAAGCTTCAATATCAATCGCCGGATAATGCCCCGCCTCGGCCAGCTGGCGGCTCAGCACAAAGTGGCCATCCAGAATCGCACGGGCATTATCAGCAATCGGGTCTTGCTGATCGTCGCCTTCAGATAAAACGGTATAAAACGCAGTAATTGAGCCGCCGCCCTCTTCAGCATTACCCGCACGCTCTACCAATTGGGGCAAGCGGGCAAAGACCGAAGCCGGATAGCCTTTCGTAGCAGGCGGCTCGCCCACGGCTAGGGCAATTTCACGCTGAGCCATGGCATAGCGGGTCAGGGAATCCATAATCAGCAGCACATGCTTGCCCTGATTCCTAAAATATTCGGCAATTGAAGTAGCATAGGCTGCGCCATACAAACGCAGCAAGGGCGGCGTATCTGCAGGCGCGGCCACCACAACCGAGCGCTGCAAGCCTTCGTCACCCAGGATATTTTCAATAAAATCTTTCACTTCTCGCCCACGCTCGCCAATCAGGCCCACCACCACTACATCGGCCGTGGTATAGCGCGCCATCATGCCCAGCAGCACCGATTTACCCACACCTGAGCCCGCAAATAAGCCCAGACGCTGGCCTCGCCCTACCGTCAGCATGGCATTAATCGCACGCACACCCACATCCATCACATGCCGGACTGGCTCACGTGTCATCGGGTTGTAAGGGCGGGCAAACAGCGGCATATAGTCGTCATGCTCGACCCGCCCCTTGCCATCAAGCGGCCTACCTAAGCCATCTAAAACCCGGCCAAGTAAGCCCCAACCTACAGGCATCTGGCGGCCATGATCTTCTAAACGGCGTTGTGGCGGACGCGGATGACCATAATCGGGCACCCACGCTTCTACATCCTCATGCGGCACAACCTGCGCGCCAGGCTCTACGCCATAAATTTCAGCAATCGGCATCAAAAACAAGCGGTCTTCATTAAAGCCGACCACCACAGCCTCAACCGAAGCGCCGCTGGGCGTCATCACATCACAAGACGAGCCAATAGCCAGCCGCAAGCCCACAGCCTCAAGCACCAAACCCGACACTCTGACCAAGCGCCCGCGTGGCAGCCACGGGCGCATCCAGCGCACCGCGTCTTTGCAATCGGCCAGATACTGGCTGCACCCCTGCAAGGCTTCAGTCATGTTGTTCGGATTCACTGGCGGGCTCTTCCTCTGCCGGATCAGAATCCTCTGCTAAAAGTCCCTCTGAAGAAGCATCAGATTCTTCATCAGGAACGATAGCGGGCTGATTATCCAATTGCGAAGGAGCGGTAGTCTCTGGTGCAGCTTCGGAAACAGGCAATCCTATGGGCTGATCTTTTTCAACGGCAAGCGCAGGCTCAGCAGGCTGCTCGGCCCAGCCAAGATCGGCTCTGTCACCACGCCCTAAGACTCGCAGAATATTTTGCCAGCGGACAGGCAGGGATAAATCAACCGCAGAATCAGGGGTTTCTATCCGGCAGCCCCCCGTTTCCAGCTGCTTATCAGGCAATAAACGCCAAGTGTCGCTAGGCAAATCGCCTCCCAGCATACCCTCAACCGCAATAAGATCATCTGGATTCAGAAACACACGCGATGGAGAACGCGCAGCCGGCAAGCTAGCTAATGCTTCGCGCAAAATAGGCAACAAACGCTCTGGCGAATGATTCAGCTCGTCCCTCACCATTTGCCGGGCAATGACCACGGCCAGATCAAGCACTTCATTTGACAGTGCCGCTTCTGCCTTTTGCAAAGTGCTTTCAACACTTGCCAAAACCGAGCGCAAACGATTTGCTTCGTCTTCCGCCACTAAACGCCCGGCCTCAAGACCCGCCTCAAAGCCTTCACTTTGGGCGCGCTGAGCAATCGCTTCTATCTCTTCTGCGGTAGGAAAAGAAACATCGGCATCAGGCACATCAACCGGCTCAGTGGGAAGCGGCTCTAAATCTTGCTCCTCTTCGGAAAACACCTCTTCTTCGGGTACCTCCACTTCTTCTGGCACAGGCTCAGCCACCTCTTCCTCTAAAGCAGCGGCTTCTGCCTCAGCCTCATTCAGAGAAGCGAGCTCCCATTTTTCCCATGCGCTTAATTGCTCGCGTGGAATCACGCGCGGATTACTCATCTAGACGCCCCGAAACAGCGCAATACCCTGGCAAGACAAGGCAAGCTTTTAAAAAATCGACGCGGCAAAAATTCAACAGGTAAGCAGATATTCTGAGTATGCAGCACCGCACTGACAGAGCAATGCGGCTTTTTGATAAGACCATTATTCAACTAACCCTTCATCACCCTTACCGCCCAGCACAATCTGGCCCTCATCTGCCAAGCGGCGAACGATTTTAAGGATTTCTTTTTGCTCTGCTTCAACTTCTGACAACTTAACCGGCCCGCGCGCTTCCAGATCATCGCGCAACATTTCCGCAGCCCGTGAAGACATATTTTTGAAAATCTTTTCCTTGAGCGCCTGGCTGGTGCCCTTGAGCGAAATAACCAAGGAATCAGATTGAATTTCACGCATTAATAGCTGAATACCACGATCGTCAATATCCAAAATATTGTCAAAGGTAAACATTTTGTCCTGAATTTTTTGCGCCAGCTCCGGGTCGTAATCACGAACACTCGCAATGGCTGAGGCTTCAACCACACCGCCCATAAAGTTGAGAATATCAGCCGCCATTTGCACGCCACCCATAGCGCTCTTTTTCAGCTTATCGGAGCCAGACATCAATTGGGTCAGCACATCATTCAACTCTTTAAGTGCAACAGGCTGCACGCCTTCCAGCGTGGCAATCCGCAGCAATACATCATTTCTTTGCCGCTCTACAAAATAACTCAAAATTTCAGACGACTGATCGGATTCCAAATGCACCAAGATTGTGGCGATAATTTGTGGATGCTCGTTTTTAATCAGCTCCGCAACGGCAGAGGAATCCATCCATTTAAGGGATTCAATACCATTATTATCATTACCCTGCAAAATACGATCGAGCAAATTTGCAGCTTTATCTGTACCCAGCGCCTTGGTTAATACAGAGCGAATATACTCATCAGCAGCGCCTAAATTGGCGCGGTTTTGCGTGGATGCAATAAAATCACCCAGCACCACGTCAATTTCTTCACGCTTCACTGCATCCATTCCTGCCACTGCAAAGCCCAGTTTTTGCACTTCCTTAGGACCTAAAAATTTAAAGACTTCAACGGCAACATCTTCGCCTAATGTCATCAGGAGCAGTGCGCTTTTACGCACGCCTTCATCACTTAAATCGGCAGCCATGGTTTGCTCCTCAAGGCGCTTTTAATATCAATATACGGCTGCTTTACTGCAGTTTATGCTCTACGCCTTTTTATTCGGATCGCCGCTCTTATCATCGGCATTCAGCATCCACTCGCGCAAGATAGTCGCCACCATACGTGGATCATCTTTTGCCAGCTCTTTAGCCTGTTGCAACAGCTCGGCAAAGGCGGCCATGCGATTTTGATTTTCGTCTTCTTCGGGCGTCTGCTCGTCGGCCTTCAGCTTCTCACCATCAGGCCCAAGTGTTTCGCCAAAATCCAGCTCCTGAATTCGTGCTTCTTCGCGCGTTTTGGCCATATCTTTCATCAATGGCCGCAGCACAAAGAACAATAAATAAAGAACAACAATGGCAATCAGCGCCAATTTACCCACATCTGTGGCATTGGTCTGAATATACGCCAGCGCTTTATCCTGTATTTTCTTTTCTTCCAAAGGCAAGGAATCTGCAAATGCGGCATTCACCACATTCACCGAATCACCACGCTCCTTGTTGTACCCTATCGCTTCGCGCACCAGATTATTTATCTGAGTCATTTCTTGCGGGCTGAACGGCAGATAAGTCATCTTTCCGGATTTATCCTTACCCGGTTTATAATTAAGCACTACCGCAGCAGACAGCCGTTTTACCCCACCTACCTGCTGCTTTACATGCTGAATGGTTTTATCAACTTCATAATTAATGGTCGCTTCTTTGCGGCTATTGGCCGAGCCCGTAACGCCCGCTTCAGAAGCTCCCGAAGCTGTCGGTGCTGTAATAGGGGCCGCAGCTGCGCCCGGGGGCTGGTTTGATAATGCCCCTGGTACCCCCCCCGCCGATTCATTACTGGATTTACCTTGTAAATCGAGCGTTTGCTGGCTGCGCATCGCCGAGCTGTTCGGGGGTGAATTAGGCTTAAAGGATTCTGATGTTTGCTCTACCTCAGCAAAATCAATTTGTGCAGTTACTTCGGCTTTAACGTTTTCCTTGCCCACCAGCGGAGCAAGAATGGTTTCAACACGCTCAACAAAGCCTTTTTCCACATGCTGCACATAAAGCAATTGCCGTGGGTCTAAGTTGTTTTGGCTCATTTCAGGCAATTTAGATAATAAATTACCATCCTGATCCACAATCGTAACGTTTTTAATCGGCAGCTCAGGCACGCTGGACGATACTAAATGAATAATCCCTGCCACCTGCCCGCCATCTAAAATGCGGCCCGGGTGAAGCGTAAGCATTACGGATGCCGTTGGCTTTTGCTGATCCCGTAAAAACACAGTTTGTTTGGGCATCGCCAAATGCACGCGCGCTTTACTAACGGATGCAACCGTTTCAATTGAGCGGGCTAATTCACCTTCAATAGCACGCTGATAATTCACCTGCTCGGCAAATTGTGAAACACCAAATTTTTGATTATCGAGTAATTCAAAGCCTGCATTACCCGATTTAGGCAATCCCTGAGCTGCAAGCTTTAATCTAACGTCATATATCTTATCGGCTGCCACAGAAATAGTGCCACCCGGATCAAGCTTATAGGGCACATTCATTTGCTGCAGAGATTGAACGATGGCACCGCCATCTTTATCTGGAATATTGGTAAACAAAATGCGATAGGCAGGCTCTTTTGACCACAGCATATTGCCCACAATTAATGCAATTACAGCCGCCACAGCAACCATCAGGCCGATCTTTCGCCCAGAAGACAACGCAGCGAAGCGCTCACGCGCTACACCGAAGCCTCTTGCTGTAATCAGATTATTATCTGCCGCTGCACTTACCTCTGCCATACGTCGAAATCCCATGCAGGCTTTGATGAGCCTGTCTAAATTCTAGTCTAAATATTTCAGCAATGCTTTCACGAAATACTCAGGCTAGCTGGGGCTCCGGACAGAGCCGGGGCATCAGACCTGCATACTCATGACTTCCTGATAAGCACTGACCAGCTTATTGCGTACCTGCACCATCGTTTGGAAAGAAAGGCTGGCTTTTTGCAAGGATACCATTACATCTTGCAGATTGGCTTCTGGCGCACCGGACTGAAACGCAAGCTGTTGCGCCTGAGCGTCTTGCTGTACCTGGTTTACCTGATCCAAAGAAGACTTAAGCATTGACGCAAAGTCAGGCGCGCCCGCAACAGGCTGCGTCTGGTTTGCGGCCTGCCCTCCCGCGAGTGCAGACATTGCTTTTAATTCGCCAAGAACCTGATCGATTCCTTGCACGCTCATGACTTATATCCCCTTTTAAGCAGTTAATCAATTGATCCGGCCATTAGCATTAATAAAGCCAAAATGGCAGCGGCAACAACGGACTAATGCCCTGTTTTGAAATTGTAGGTGCTCTGACTAAGCTACTGCAAGCAATTCCTGAGCCACCTGCAACTCAAATGGATAAATCCGGGTTTTGTTCACGATACTGCTGTAATTTATAACGTAGTGTTCTTTCACTCATACCCAGCTTTTCTGCGGTTGATTTACGCGCACCACCAAGCGACTTGAGTGTTTCCAATATATGTCTTTTCTCCAGCTCTTTGATATCACTTACGACAGCCGGTGCATCGGCCTGCGGCAAAACATCGGGCAAACCCGGTTGAGCGGCAATATTTGCCGCCTTAACAATGGCGGTTTGCGGCAAATAAAGATGTTCAGCAGCAATTTCATCACCAGGAGCCAGAATAAGCGCCCGCTGCATCACATTATCTAATTCACGGATATTGCCTTCCCAGCCATTAGCAAGCAATGCGGCCTCTGCCGCGCACGACAACACCGGCACACGCCGTTTTTGCCTTGCCGCATGCCTTGCAAGCATCGCTTTAGCCAGCGGCAAAATATCATCGCTGCGCTCACGAAGACTGGGCAGCTGCAAAGGAAAAACATTCAGACGATAAAACAAATCTTCACGAAAACGCCCAGCAGCAACTTCCAGCTTCATATCCCGATTCGACGTAGCCAGCACGCGAATATCAATTTGCACCGGCTTATTGCCGCCTACCCTTTCAACTTCCCGCTCTTGCAGCACACGCAGTAATTTGGCCTGCAAAGCCAGAGGCATTTCTGAAATCTCATCAAGCAATAATGTGCCACCATTGGCCTGCTCAAATTTCCCCAGATGCTGATTTGCAGCGCCAGTAAACGAGCCTTTTTCATGGCCAAACAACGTTGATTCTAAGAGTTGTTCAGGAATGGCCGCACAATTAATGGCCACAAATGGACGGGCCGCCCTGCCACTATTGCGATGTAAAAATTGCGCCAGCACTTCCTTCCCTGTGCCCGATTCACCCGTAATCATGACCGAGGCATCAGAAAGCGCAACACGCCTTGCCATATCTAAAAGACTGAGCATGGCCGGATCTTCCGCAATCACCTCTTCATCATCGCTGTCCGGCAGCATGTATTTTGCTACTTCCTGCAATAAGCGATCGGGCTCAAACGGCTTGGGGAGATAATGACATGCACCGGAATGTAATGCGGCAACCGCTTTTTCGATCACCCCATAGGCCGTCATTAATATGACAGGCAAATAAGGGTAAAGCAGCTTAATTTCCTGCAACAACCTTTCGCCATCCATCGGCTGCATTTGCACATCAGAGAGCACAAGCCCCACACGATGGTTTGCCAGAACCTGCAGCGCATCCCCGCCATCTTCAGCCACAAGCACCGAGTAGCCGCCCAATTCCAGCGTGTCCGCCAGCGCTTCTCTTAAACTATCATCATCTTCAACAATTAATATTGCTAAATTCATCTGGCATATCACTTTCAAATTCGTACATTACGCCCGCCGTGCAGGGTTAGAAAAGCCAGCACCCGGCCAGAGATTTCTTTCAGTGGCAGCACTTCATGCACACCACCCAGCGCAATTGCTTCTTTGGGCATACCAAACACCACACAGGAAGCTTCATCCTGAGCATAGTTATAGGCCCCTGCCTGCTTCATCTCCAGCATCCCTGCCGCGCCATCTTTTCCCATACCCGTCAGAATCACGCCTATCGCGTTTTTCCCCGCCAGATTAGCAACAGATCTGAACAGCACATCAACAGAAGGGCGATGGCGGTTTACGGTTTCTCCTTGCGACAGGTGGCAAACATAATTCGCGCCAGATACACCCAATAAAAGATGGGAATGTCCCGGCGCAATATAGGCATGCCCTGGCAATACCCGCTCACCATGCTCGGCTTCTTTAACCGTAATACTGCACAGGGTATTAAGCCTGTTAGCAAAAGACTTGGTAAACATCTCTGGCATATGCTGGGCAATCAGAATGGCCGGTGCATCCGGCGGCATCGGCACTAAGAACTCTTTAAGCGCCTCAGTGCCCCCCGTTGACGCACCAACGATAATCAGTTTTTCAGTTTTTAAAATCGGCCTGGACACTTTTGGAAGAACCACATCCGCCGAATTATTTGGCATGACATTGCTGCTGAACATTGGCTTCACTTTTGCCCCCGCTGCGCAACGTATTTTTTCCCGAATATCATCGGCATATCCTTGAATCCCACGCACAATATCCAATTTTGGCTTAGCAATAATATCAACCGCCCCCAATTCTAAGGCGCGGAGAGCCGCTTCTGAACCCTGTTCAGTTAAAGAGGATATCATAATCACCGGCGTGGGTTTAAGCCGCATCAGCCTTTCAAGAAATTCCAGCCCATCCATTTTAGGCATTTCGATATCAAGCGTAATGACATCGGGATTAAGCTCGCGAATTTTTTCTCTTGCAATAATCGGATCAGGTGCTGTGGCCACACACTCCAAATCAGGTGTTTCATTAATAATTTCTGTAAGCAGATTCCTCATTAAAGCGGAATCATCAATGACAATCACCCGGACCTTTTTTTTCATGATTTATTTTCCGCAATTAAAACAAATCAACATCTCCACCCTGCTTGGCATATTGCAATCTTGAGCTGTAATCTTTTTCCCGTTCAACAATTGTATTGTTATGTACGGCTTTTAATTTTTTAACCAATACCCGTCCTGTTTGTGGAAAAAAATAAACTTTACGCGGAAATATATCCAACAAATCTTCTGATACAACGGGTATTCTTTCCAAATCCAGAAATGAGCGGACAAAATCAACATTTTTCTGTCCAATATTTGATACAGTAAAACCCCTCAATACATTGCCGCCGCCAAATACCTTTGCTTCTAATGAGCTTTTAGATCCACCCATTTTCATAATTTGGTTAATCAGCATTTCCATAGCATAAGTGCCATAGCGTGTTGCCAAACCCGCCATCGCCGTTGCCTCGTCGGCAGCCTCTGGTAGCATAAAGTGATTCATGCCGCCCACGCCTGTTTTTCTGTCCCGAATGCACGCGGCCACACATGAACCCAGCACGGTTACCAGAAGCATATTCCGCCCGGTTACATAATATTCACCCGGCAAAAGCTTTGCAGCATCAATATCAAAACTTTTATCAAAGTAAAGAGTGGGTGCCAATACCTCCTCATAGCCCTTACTCATTTTGACAACCCCCACTCATGAATGGCTTTATCGGTAAGCCGATAAACCGTTTTACCGCAGGAGTGAAACCACTCGGACATATGATGCAGGTTTTCTGAATGGCCCACATACAATAAGCCATTCGGTTTTAATAGCCTGCCCATTTTTTCAAGCATGACCCGCTGGGTTGCCTGATCAAAATAAATCATGACATTTCTGCAAAAAATTGCATCAAAATAAGGTGTTAAAGGCCATGAATGCGCCAATAAATTAATTTGTTTAAATTCAATCATTTCTCTTAATTCTTTTCTGACCCTTGCCTGCCCGATGTTTTCACCCTTGCCTTTCAGAAAGAAAGTTTTGCATCTTTCAGGGGAAACTTTATCTAATTTATCCATTGAATATATGCCATTTTTTGCTTTAGACAATACATGGGTATCTAAATCAGATGCAATAATCTCTACCTCAGGCCTGAGCCTGCCATAAGCCTCTACTGCGGTCATTGCCAAAGAATACGGCTCTTCGCCGGTGCTCGATGCAGAGCACCAGATGCGCACCGGGCCATGTAATTTATGCAACTGATCAGAAAGCATTTCAAAATGATGCTTTTCTCTGAAAAAAAAAGTTAAATTAGTTGTCAAAGCATTGGTAAATTGTTGCCATTCTTCATGCTTTGGTTCTGCCTCTAGAAAATTCAAGTAATCACTAAATTTTTCTAAATTAAGCGCTCTTAAACGCCGTGCTAAACGGCTGTATACCATGGATTGCTTACTTTCATTTAAGCGTATTCCCGCCCGGGCATAAATGATATTCACAACCCGGCGAAAATCAGCATCGGTAAATATAAAATCTTGCTCTCGCTCATTGCTCATATTGGCAAACTCATTTTATCGCGACAGGATTTACAGCCGGCCATTTGTACTTTCTTGTATCAGGGCACGATACTAGGGCCTGAATGGCTGAATTAAAAAAGGCAGATCTGCATAATCTGCCCTCCGAAAGACTTCCGGGCTTAATGCCGCTTAAGGCCCCGCCGGATAAAGCCAGATTTCACACATTTTCGCAGCGAACGATTCGCCTTAAAAAACCCGTGAAACCTGCCTCAAACCGTGCCCCTCGCAGGCTTTATTCAAGCCCTGAAGCCTCCAAGTTAAGTCAGATTAAAACTCTTCCCAATCACCATCATCCGCAGTAGGCCCTGGCAATTTCTTACCGGTACTGCCTGACTTTTGCGGTGCTGATGTGCGGCTGATCTGAGGAGTGCGCGCCACTGGTGCACTACTACGCGGCGCAGCCAGCTGTTTCGTGGCGACTCCTGCATGCTGATAAGCCGCCCCCACTTTAAACACCGCGATGGCGTCAGCTAGGCTGCCCGCCTGCTCTTCAAGGCTCTCTGCAGCAGCAGCGGCCTCTTCAACCAGCGCAGCATTTTGCTGAGTGTTTTCGTCCATCTGCACCACAGCCTGATTAACCTGCTCAATACCCGAGCTTTGCTCTGCACTGGCTGCGGAAATTTCACTCATGATATCGGTTACGCGGCGAACAGCCGTCACCACCTCTTGCATGGTGCGCCCCGCTTCATCCACCAAACGTGAACCCGATTCCACCTTCACAACCGAATCGCCAATCAGCGATTTAATTTCCTTGGCTGCTGCGGCAGAACGTTGCGCCAGATTACGTACCTCGCTGGCCACAACAGCAAAGCCCCTGCCCTGCTCGCCCGCCCTTGCCGCTTCAACCGCAGCGTTCAGGGCCAGAATATTGGTCTGGAAGGCAATGCCATCAATCACAGAAATAATATCGACAATCTTTTTGGCGCTGTTATTAATCTCAGACATCGTAGAAACGACTTGCTCAACAACCCCTCCACCTTTAACCGCGATATCTGATGCGCCAATAGCCAGCTGATTAGCTTGTCTGGCGTTTTCAGCATTTTGTTTCACCGTGCCCGTCAGCTCTTCCATGCTGGAGGCGGTTTCTTCAAGGCTGGCGGCCTGTTGCTCTGTACGGCTGGACAGATTGTTATTACCTGCGGCAATTTCCTTCGATGCCGTATTAATCAGGCCAACTGAATCTTTAATTTGCATGACAATTTCAGATAAACGCTCACCGGTTAAATTGCAATCATCCTTTAATTGCCCCAAGGTGCCTTTGTAATCATCATTAATCGTTTCAGACAGATCGCCGCGGGCCAGTGCTCCCAATACCCGCACCACATCCGCAAGCCCCTTTTCATTAGACGACATCAGCTGATTCATGCCCTCGCACAGCTTGAGGGTAAAGCCTTCCTTACCTTCCATTGAGGCCCGTTTAGAGAAATCACCATGTACAGCAGCAGCCTCTACAATGCCCGCAATTTCTGACTCAACGGCAACTTCCGCAGTCCGATCCAGCCACTCCACAACCGTTCCTTGGCGAACACCATGCTCATCATGAACCGGATTAGCGACTAATTTAAAGGTATGTCCACCCACCACTATTTCAGTGGTATAGGTAGAGCGTAAATTAGCAAGCATATCGCGCTGATGTGCCGGATTTTTATGGAATACATCCACATTCTGGCCAATCAATTTACTGACATCAAACTGGGGCAATACTTTTCGCAATTCATTTTGTGCTGCGCTCAGCATAGAGCTGACCGACTTATTCATATAAATAATTTCACGCTCATTATTAGCGATCATGACATTGGTGGTACATCCATCCAGTGCCGCTTTAATCCGGCTATTATCTGCACCAATTCTGCGCTCAATTTCCTGACGTTTATCTTCTGCGGCTTGGGCCTGCAATTCAGCAGACAGATCCTGCCATTCCACTACCGTGCCCAAACGGATATTTTCTTCATCAAGTACCGGAGAGGCAATTAAGCCAAATGTGCGTCCGCCAACAACAATCCGTGTTTTATATACACCACGTAAATTAGCCAGCATATCTTTTTGATGCGCCGGATTTTTATGGAATATATCAACATTTACCCCGCCAGCCTGCACCTGTCTTGCGCTAAATTGTGGCAGCTCTTTGCGAATATCCGCCTCTGCCGCAGAAAGCATATCCACCACAGCATTATTTGTATAAATAATATTTCTATCGTTATCTGCAATCATCACATTAGAAGTCACGCTATCCAAAGCAGACTTAATCCGTGAATTGCTGGCCGCAAGCAGGCTGGCCTTATTCGCCATAGCCAGCGATTCTGTTCTATCCTGCCATTCTACAACGGTCCCTATTCTTGCCCTGCTTGCAGAAAAAACAGGCGTAACTAAAAGTCTGAACGTTCTGCCCCCTAATTCCAATTGTGTTTCATGTACGGCGCTTAAGCCGGCCAGCATATTACGCTGAAATGCCGGGCTTTTATGAAACACATCAATATTGCTACCCAATACTTTAGTGGCAGAAAAAGCAGGTAAATCTTTGCGAATATCACTCTCAGCTTTACTGAGCATGGTCTCCATAGAGCCATTGGTATAAATAATATTATAATTCTCATCTGCCATCATGACATTGGTTGATGCAACATCTAAGGCAGATTTTAAATTTGCACTTTCAACGGCTTGCGTCATATCAGTAGCAAATTTAATAACTTTGTATGGTTTTCCATTTGCATCAAATACAGGATTATAGCTGGCCTGAATCCATACTGTTTTCCCACTTTTGCTGATTCGCTTATAAACACCCGAATCAAAATCACCCCGCCGCAACTTATCCCAAAAAGAAATATATTCTGAAGACTGTCTCTGAACAGGATCAACAAACATACTATGGTGCTGATCTTTTATTTCACTTAGCCGATAGCCCATACAATTTAAAAAATTATCATTGGCCGTTAAAACTTTTCCATTTAAATCAAATTCAATCACCGCCTGTGATTTTTCAATTGCATTCGTTTTAGCTTTAAATTCCTGCAATTCCTCCTGCAGGCTTAAAACTTGTTTTTTAGACGCTTCTTCTTTGAGAGGGTCAAATGCCAGCTCAGCCTTCATGGCTCTAGCTCTTAATTCTTGCACTTCATCCTGCAAACTGAGAATCTGCTTTCTGCTTGCTTCTTCTTTAGCCGGATCTGAAAAGAGATTAAACATAGTACGCTCCTTAAATCATCAATTAAGCGGTTACGGCAACATGATCAACCAATGACATATCACTACTGGTCATGAGCTTCTCAATATCAACGAGGATAATCATGCGCTCCTCTAAAGTGCCTAATCCCTGTATATAGGCAGTATCGAGAACCGCACCAAATTCCGGAGCCGGTTTAACGTGATTAGCCGCCAAAGTTAAAACATCAGAAACACCATCGACTACAATACCTACCGTCCGATTAGCCACATTCAGGATAATGACTACGGTAAAATGGTCATACATAATATTGCCTAGACCAAATTTAATTCTCAAATCAACAATCGGAACAATATTACCGCGCAAATTTATTACGCCTTTAATAAAGGCAGGCACATTAGCAATACTCGTTACCGCATCGTAGCCACGAATTTCCTGCACCTTTAAAATATCAATGCCGTACTCTTCGCTGCCTAATGCAAAAACCAGAATCTCACGAGCGGCATCCGGGTGATCCAAACCATTATCCATCTTCAGTCCTCTATTAAATGAATGCGATCAGAAACACTTAAGCAACAGCCCGCGAGAGCCCCTGGCTAATATGCACCAGCTGGGCTACATCCAGAATAAATGCAACGTGGCCATCGCCCATAATGGTGGCACCCGCTACCCCGGGAACTTTTCTATAATTTGTTTCCAGGTTTTTAACCACCACCTGATGCTGGCCTAATAAATCATCAACAAACATGGCGACTTTCTCACCTTCTGCTTCTAATATAATGACCAAGCCTTCATGAAACTGAGTCACTTTAGGCGGCACATTAAATATTTCATGCAATGCGATTAAAGGCAGATATTCGCCACGTACATTAATCACTCTACCTTTGCCTGCCATCGTTTTTACTTCATCAGGCCGAGGCTGCAAGGATTCAATAATAAAAGCCAATGGGATTAAATAAATCTCTTCACCTACAGAAATTGACATTCCATCTAAAATAGCCAAAGTCAGCGGCAATCGAATACTCATGGTTGAGCCAATTCCGTACATCGAGCTAATTTCAATCCGCCCGCCCATAGATTGAATATTCCGCCGCACCACATCCATTCCGACGCCACGGCCGGATACATCCGTCACCTGTGCCGCAGTAGAAAAGCCCGCCTCAAAGATCAGCAGCCATACTTCACTATCTGTCATAGCATCGCTAACTGGAATATCGCGCTCACGCGCTTTGGCTAAAATACGCTCGCGATTTAATCCTGCGCCATCATCGGCAACCTCAATCACAATATTCCCCCCCTGATGAAACGCTCTTAATGTCAGCGTACCCGTTGGGGATTTACCTTTAGCGATACGATCCTCTGGTAATTCAATTCCATGATCTAAGCTATTTCTCACTAGGTGAGTTAAAGGATCTGATAGTTTTTCAATAAACCCTTTATCTAATTCTGTGCTTTCGCCAATGAGTTTTAATTCAATTTTTTTATTTAATTTTCCTGCTAAATCTCTGACGAGGCGAGGGAAGCGGCTGAATACAAAGGAAATAGGCATCATACGAATCGACATCACCGATTCCTGCAGCTCACGGGTATTGCGCTCTAACTGCCCGACACCTGACAGCATATTTTCATGTAGTACCGGATCCAAATTCAGCGCAGTTTGTACCAACATTGATTGGGTAATGACTAACTCACCCACTAAATTAAGCAATTGATCTACTTTTTCTACGCTGACACGAATCGAAGTATCTGCAGCAGCAGCGGGTTTGGCCGCAGCACCAGAAGAAGCTTTAGACTTAGCCGCCTGAGGCTCTGCCTCTTCTGTTTTTACCACTGCAACTTTAGCCACTTCCACTGCTGCACCTGCAGGGGCCAGCACCTTTGGGCGGGGCTCAAAAAAGCCATAACCCGCACCATCCGTCACCGTTTCAGCAGCGGCTGGCGGAGGCGCAATATCCGTAAAAAAGCCGTAGCCCTCTCCATCTTGGCTGCCAGCCGCGACAGGTTTTTCATCACTAAAAAAGCCATAACCATCACCGTCTTCTAATCCGGCTGACTTAGCCGGCTCATCATCGGTGAAAAAACCATAGCCATCACCATCGCTAAGCTTAGCCGAGGATGCCGAAATCTCTGGCTGAGTAATGTGAATACGTGAGTGCTCTACTGCAAAAGCCAGAGTACCGACAATTTCTTGTTGCGAAGCCTGAGTCGCAATTTGATAAACCCAATCGCTTTCAGCCCCGCCTTCAATACAGGAGCGTAATTCCCCATAGCCCTGCAAAGCATGCATAACAGACGAATGATCAAACCGCTCGCCAGCAGAAATAATAATTTGCAAACCATTGTGACTATCTGGTACGACATTAACTGGATGCGCCTCTTCCCCCCCTGATTCATTTGCAAACTTTTCAAGCAAGCTGGTAATTTCTTTTGCCGCATCTAAATCGGCAATGCCCCCATCACGGTGCGCGGACAGAATATTTTGTAATACATCACCACTACGCAAAAATACATCGATCATATCCGGCCGAAGATCGAGCTCATTCTTACGAATTCTATCCAGCAGGTTTTCAAGAATATGGGTGACGCCCGCTAAATCGGTAAAACCAAAGGTAGCCGCTCCGCCTTTAATCGAATGAGCCGCACGAAAAATGGCATTTAAATCTTCACTATCCGGCTCATCCAGGCTGAGCTTAAGCAAAATGGATTCCATTGTTGCAAGATGCTCTGCAGCTTCATCAAAGAAAACTGCAATAAACTGGCTCATATCGATCGCCATACCCCCTCCTTTCTGTGGCAAGCTGGGCTTTACAACTAACCAATCACTTTGCGTACCACTTCGAGTAATTTCTGAGGGTCAAATGGTTTTACCAGCCAACCTGTTGCACCTGCCGTTTTGCCCTGCATTTTCATGGCATCGCTCGATTCGGTCGTGAGCATCAGCATGGGAATCGTTTTATATTGTGGTGTAGCACGCAGCGTTTTTATCAGGGTCAGGCCATCCATGCCAGGCATATTCTGATCGGTCAAAATTAAATCAACCTGTGTTTTCTTTGCCTGCTGAACGCCTAAATTTCCATCACTGGCCTCAACCACATCGTAACCTGCACTTTTCAGGGTAAACACTACCATTTGCCGAATCGATGCAGAATCATCAACGGTCAGAATCTTTTTAGCCATATTCCCTCCAACTATGTATTAATCGCTATACACGCGTTTAAAAAATCAAGCATTCAACCTTTACATTTCTATTAAAGGAATCTATGCAAAAAAGACCTCAGCAGGGTATTACAATGAAATCATCAAAATAAATCGATATCGCCACTACTCATACTTTCTTGGGCAACTGGATTCTTATGCAATGCATCAGCCAGTAATATGGATCGCTCGCCAAGTGCTTGTAATTCTGCTATTTTTTCTTTCCATGCCTTAACCGGGTTTTTCTGATTTGCAATATAGCCATAAATTAATGCCAGTGCTTCCTGTATTTCAGACTGAGCAGCAATACGGCCTTTAGCATGCAATAAAAGCTGATTGACCAAATCCTGAAACTGTAAGCCCCGGACCGCATTAGAAACTCCATGCTCTACCTGATTCGCAATTTTGGCTAATTCATTCACAACCGTCTCAACGTTTTTATTCATATCCCCAATGCCTGCCATTGTTTTTTCTACTTGCACTTTTGACTGCATTGATTTGCTCATATCCTGAGAGGCTAATTTCATAATTGCCTCCTCTGCTATAGCTACTGATTCATGAATTTGCCGGACATTACCGCGAATCTGCCGACTAAAGTGATTGGTGCGCATTGAAAGTGCCCTCACTTCATCAGCGACCACTGCAAAGCCCCTGCCTGCCTCGCCAGCTCTGGCTGCCTCAATCGCTGCATTTAAAGCTAATAAATTAGTTTGTTTAGCAATTGATTCAATTTCATTTAAAACCCCCAGCACCTCCTCTACCACTTTTCCTACCTTCTCCATTTGATCCACCAGCCCCATTGCGGTGTAAGAATTGGAAATAATACTTTCTACAAAAACAGTCAAAATTTCAGATGTTTCTGTTACAAAAGCTTCAAAACTACCACTTCCCTCACCTGCGGTATGTTTAAAAAGCGACTCTGCCATTTCTTTTTGTAAGCGTGATTGATCAGCAATTTCAACAAAACCATTTAGTAATGCAGGAATAGCATCGGCAAAAATCTCTACTGCCCGTTTCATCTCATCATCTGCCAGCTGCAATTGTGATGCTGAAAAAAGACACATATCAGATTGTTTTTGTAAGGAGCCCCCCATATGCTGAAGGTCTTGAAACTGTGCCGCTTCTTTCTCTATTGCAGGAGTATGTTCTGTAAATTTCAGAATAAGTAACGGCCCCCAAGCTGCAATTAAACCGAAGGCGATAAATAACCATGGAGATGTGTTACTCCATACAATCATGATCACCACTACGCTTACAAAAACGGCGAAGAAAATCAATAGATGAAGGGACTTTTTAGGCATAAAAAACCTCAGATTTAATACAGGCGATCAATAACAAAATGCCTCCTTCTGCATTTAATAAAGATAGCTTATCCTGCAGGAATTGAAACCAAAACCATACAAGACTGATTAATGAAGCAGGTATAGATGGGATATAAGCGGAGGGGACAGACAGGAGATCAAATCAATAAAACAAAAAACCACATTAATTGTGGCCGAAAGATGACTTCAATTTGTAAACGATTAAATAAAGGGAGCTAAAAAAAGAGAGATGGCAATTTATACGGTTTCAGTACGAGGGATATAGTAAGCAACAACTTCATTGCCCGTGCCATGATATTGGGCGGAAGCACAGAGCGAGCGCACTAATGCAATTCCACGGCCAAAAGCCAAGTGGTGGCTTAATTCTACATTACCTGAACAAAGCTGCGACCAGTCAAAACCTGGGCCACTGTCTTTAACCCGGATTCTTAAAACATCTTTGCCATCATAATGTAATCCGGTTAAATCAATTTCTATCCGGCCCTCAGTCAGCATTTCTAAACGACTGGCTCGTTCACATAAATACTGCTCCATCCCGTCTGCACCACGTTTCATTGCCGAATTAAGGCCCAGTACACCATGGTCAAGTGCGTTGACAAACAGCTCGGTCAAAATCAGAAAAACATCAGACTGGCTGTGCGCTAATGATCTGACGCCGCCAATAAAATTCATCATAAAAGGCACGGTATTGATATGCCGGATTTCATCCACCCCCAGTGCAACACTGTATCTCCATGCACTTTCACCTAATGCAGCCAGCGTTGAAATATTAACTTCTTCCACCACGGCAGGAATGCGTTCTTTAGACCTTGCAATTGGCCTGTCGCCAAAATAAGCCAGCACAAGCGAAATATCGTCGTGATGCGCCTCACCCTCTAAAAAGAGGGCTAAATCATTTTTTGCATGCTGTAAGCGCTGATCAGCGGGCGCATCGGCCAAGACCTGCAGCAGCCGGTCTAAACCATAATCACCTTTACTGGAGTGTCTTGCCTCTATCAGGCCGTCTGAATATGCGGCAAGACATGCCGGCTCGTTAAAATAATAACGATCCGTCATCACATCCATTGAGTTTGTTGGCACGATGCCCAAGGGTAAATGCGATGACTTCCAAGTATGTTTTACTTCGCCCTTAGGGGATATCACGTGAACCGAGGGCATCCCTCCGTTCCACACCTCAATACAACCTGCTGATTCGTCAATTGAAATGAGGACCAGTGCAACAAATCGCCCTATGGGCAGGACTTGTCTCACTTTATTATTCATTTCAATTAAAATATCGGAGATGGTGTAGCCTTTTTCGGTCATCGTATAAAAAGGCTGGGTGAGGGGCAATACATTCAGTGCGGCGGTCAGCCCGTGGCCAATACCATCTGCCAGCATCAGATATAAAGCCTGACCAGGCGTCCTAGCCGCAGCGATTAAATCACCTGACAGACTCTCAGCAGGGGACAGATAGTATTCAAATTGGGGATCATAAAGCAATTCGGCATTGACCATTTGCTCCATTAAATGGCTGACTACGCGTTTTTCTTCTTCTGCACGATCGTAGTAATCTGCCAATTTAAGAGATTGCTCTCTTACTTTTCGATTTAATTCTAAGGTACGGCTAAATGCTTTTAACTTGGCTTCGAGCACACGAAAATTAACAGGTTTATTGATGTAATCATCAGCCCCCTGCTCAATCGCCTCAGCAAGCTTGTTTTCTTCCCCGACTCCTGTGACAAAAACAATCGGCACCCACGTCTCATGTGCCTCATGCTTTATCGCTACAGCCGCCTCCAAACCCGACATGACAGGCATCATCATGTCCATCAGCACCAGATCAGGCCTTTCCCGCCGCCAGGTTTCCAGAGCCTCCAGCCCGTTGCGAGCCTGAATAGCCTTGTGCCCTAACGCCTCTACAAAACGAGAGATGAGTAAGAGTACGGATTCAGTATCGTCAACGACCAGAATTTTCATTGCCAGCTTCTAACGTATGATAAAAATTTTACCAAAGCAGGCAATATCCAACACCTGTTTGACCGAATCCCTACAGTTCACTAGGGCTAAACTCTTACTGGCAGCACCAATTTTTTCTTTGAGTAAAAGCAACATACCAAGCGCAGAGCTGTCCAGATAATTTACGTTTTGAAAGTCAACGAGGACTTCTTTGATGCTTGGGTTACTAATCAGCGTTTCACATACTTGGCGAAACTCGCGGTGGGCGCTGAAATCGAACTGTCCGGAGAGGACTACACGGCCCACATCCCCTTCAATCTGCACAGTTGGCGTCATACAAACCTCAACTCCATGAAAGTTACATGTTTAAAATCACAACAAAAAAACAAGATATGAGAAAGTTAAATTAGTGATCTTGCTTTCATACCTTAGTCGGGCAATACAAAACTGGCAACCGTATCGTAAACGAACTACCGGTTCCAAGGTTGGAATTTACGCCAATCTCTCCGCCTAAGCGAGCCAGCAAATTGCTGACAATCGCCAGCCCCAGCCCTGTGCCTTCTTTTCTGGTGGTAAAAAAGGGCTCAAATAAACGCTCCTGCACCTCTGAAGACATCCCACAGCCATGATCTTCTACCCTCAGCTCTGCCATATTTTCACGTGCAGACAAAAAAAGTTCGATCACGTCTCCGGGCTTTGAGGCAAGCCTTGCATTATCAATCAGATTGGTCACACAGCCCAAAAGCTCTTTATGATTTGCATTAACAACTAAATGTTCGTACTCCAAAGGTAAATCTAAAACACAGTTCATGTCCTGAGCCTGCAGCTGCGGCAGCATTAATTGCTGCGCTTCCCTCAATAAACCCGAGAGGATAACAGGCTCCGCAGGTACCTCATGCCCGCGCACAAAGCTCAACATATTTTGAATCAGCACTTCCAGATGTCTTAAGCGGGCTAAATTTTTTTGCCCGAATTTATGCCGATCCGTGTCACTTAATGCAGGTTTGGCCAGGTGTGTTGAATACAAGAGGGCAGTCGCCAAAGGGGTACGTAATTGATGCGCCAGTCCAGCAGCCATTTCACCCATCGCAGCCAAACGTTTGTGTTGCGTTAAAGCCCGCTGTAATTCCCAAGTATCACTAATATCATGTACCAGCATGATTTTTCCAAACTCACCTGGCATATTATTCACAACAATACTGAGTCTTCGCTCCCCTTTTGAGGATTGAGACAACCACATGTCAGGTACATTTGTTGGCTGTAAAAACCCGCCAATGTATTCCTGCCACACGCAGCCAAGTGACAGATTCTGCATCATAGAACGTGCTGCCGGATTCAATTCAACCACAACACCCCGCTCATTTAATTCAACCACGCCTCCTGGCAATCGCTCCAGTAATACAGATAAACGCCTTGATAATGCCGCCTTCTCATCCAGCTCCCTTCGTAAATTGCCATTGGCAATTTCCAATTGACCGGTAAGAGAAACAACTTGCTGCTGCAAATCTGCGTACGCGAGACTAAGCTGATTTGATGCTTCGGTAAAAAGTGAAAAAGCACTTTCTAACTCACGGGGATCAATAGCCATTTTAGGATTCGGCATATAACACCTTTCTTGTTGCTTTTTTGTTTTTACATTATAAAGTGACTAGACAGTTGAGCAAAATAATGATCTACCCACAAATTCGTAAACTCAGTCATAATATTAGTGAAAGTTTATTTAGTTCCTGTCTTACGGCTATAATCGCTTCTTTATTGTGTTTGTACAGCTGCTCTCTAAATGTTCCACCTCTACACACAGTCGGTTAAGAATACTTAAACGCAGCTTGGAGCCACTCCGTGTCTGACTTATTAAAAAATATTGATGCTCGTACAAAGCTTGCTGGTACCAACAAGCTGGAAATTCTCTTATTTACTCTCGGACAGGATGAGCGAACCGGCCGGAGGGAGAATTTCGCCATTAATGTCTTCAAAGTTCGGGAAGTAATGCGAACGCCTGAAATCACGAAGGCTCCTGATATGCCGCCTTCCATTGAAGGCATGGTCAGCTTACGGGGCACCTTAGTTCCCGTTATTGATCTTGCACGATATGCGGGTATATCTACCTCAACGCGGCCTGAAATTATGATCGTTTCAGAATACAACGGTCATACACAAGGCTTTCTGGTTGAGGCAGTAGATACCATTTTGCGTCTTGACTGGTCTCAGATGCGTGTACCGCCTGATATGCTGATGTCGCAAATGGGAGGCTTAGTTGTCGCGGTAACCGAGCTTGAAAACAACAAGCTTGTGATGATGATGGATGTTGAAAAGGTACTTGCTGAATCGATCCCTGGATCAGACAGAATTGACCCGGACACGATTATCCAAGATAAAAGTTTAACTACAAAAACAGTTTTCCTTGCCGATGATTCCGTTGTTGCACGACGGCAGATTGAAATGACGCTTGATGCAATGAAAATCAAGCACATATCAACCATCAATGGAAAACGTGCATGGGATGAATTGCAGCGCATTGCGCAATCTGCTGATCTGCAAGGGAAAGTTGTAAAAGATATGGTGCAGTTGGTTCTTACCGATGTGGAAATGCCAGAAATGGATGGCTATATGCTCACAAAACTAATTAAGAGCGATCCACGATTTGCCGGTATTCCTGTACTGATGCACTCTTCATTATCCGGAGCTTCAAACCAAAAGCTGGGGCAATCCGTGGGCGTAGATGGCTATGTAGCAAAATTTGAGCCTCATCGGTTATCTGAAGCCATCGCCAACTTCCTTCTCAGTGAATGAGCAGATTAAAACGCAATATAAGGGAGGCCCTTCATGTCCAGTAATCAAACAAACTTGCTTGAAAGCATCGATGCCAGAACGAAACTGGCGGGCTCCAATAAAATGGAAATCCTGCTGTTTACTTTAGGCACGCGCGAAATATTTGGCATTAATGTATTTAAAGTACGCGAAGTATCGCAAACGCCAAAAATTACCAAAACGCCCAATATGCCTTTAGGCGTTGAAGGGGTGCTTTCTTTGCGTGGTAATATTATCCCGGTCATTGCACTGGCAAAATTTGTAGCCACTCAAGAAACGCCTGCGGCTGATGCCACAAGCACAATGATTGTGACCGAGTTTTCCAAACACACTCAAGCTTTTCTGGTTCACGAAGTGGATAGAATTATCCGTGTGGACTGGGATAAAGTGCGGGCACCGGAAACTATGTTGGCCGGCAATCAACAGCTGATTACCGCTTTAACTGAATTACCCGATGGCAAACTTGTTTCAATCTTAGATGTAGAGCAAATATTAGCCAGTGTCATTGGCGAGCCAATTATCCCTGATCTGCAGCGTGCATCCATTAATCCTGAAACATTTATGTTTTTTGTGGATGATTCTATGGTGGCCCGCAAGGAAATCATCAGCGTACTTGATAAAATTGGCGTGAAATATCATCAGGCTAATAATGGTCGGGAAGCTTGGGATAAATTACAAAATTTGGCAAATCGCGCCACACATGACGGCGAGCGTCTTCGTGAAAAATTAAAAATGATTTTAGTCGATGCCGAAATGCCTGAAATGGACGGATATGTTCTGACCAAGCACATTAAATCCGATAACCGATTCCAGGGTATTCCCATTGTTATGCATTCGTCGTTATCTTCAAATGCAAACAGAGCAATGGGTAGCAGTGTTGGTGTAGATGCATATGTGGCAAAATTCGACCCGGTCATTCTAGCCGACACCATCACCCCCTTATTGGTTGGTTAGTTTCAGATTAATAAAAACAAGCCGTTTACACACCTTATGTAAACGACATGGAGTAACACATGGCAGATAGTAACCTGCGTATTTTAGTGGTGGATGATTTCTCCACAATGCGCCGTATTGTACGTAACCTTTTGAAAGAGCTGGGCTTTTCAAATGTAGACGAAGCCGAAGACGGCCAAGTTGCTTTGCATAAGCTCAAGAACGGTTCTTTTGAATTTGTGGTTACAGACTGGAATATGCCGAATATGACAGGCATTGAGCTTTTGCGCGCTATTCGTGCAGACGCACAGCTCAAACACTTGCCTGTGATGATGGTGACCGCAGAAGCGAAAAAAGAAAACATCATTGAAGCGGCTACGGCAGGCGCCAACGGATACATCGTAAAACCATTCACAGCGGCTACATTGGATGAAAAACTGAAGAAAGTTTTCGCCAATATGAGCAAGTAGAACAAGAACCTGACAGACGCACCGGAGGCGACTGTGAACGATCATGCACTAAATAGCGGAGATTCCGCTGACCTAGAAGCACTTTTCGATAGTATCGTTCATTCCAATCAGGATAGTGAACCCACAGAGCCTGCGCCGGTTGCTGTTACCGCCCCTGTCGCTGCAAGTACTGTGCCAACGCTTACTGCCGAAGAACTCAATGATCCTGCCCGTGCCATGTTTTCACACATCGGGCATTTAACTCGAAAATTGCACGATACGCTCAAAGAATTGGGTTTGGATAAATCACTGGAAAAAGCGGCGAATGATATTCCCGACGCCCGTGATCGGCTTTCCTATATCGCCACCTTAACCGAGCAAGCGGCTGATCGCACACTCAATGCACTGGATGCTGCAAAGCCCATTCAGGACAAAATCAGTGACGACGCCAAAGCATTAAGCGGCCAGTGGGACAAGCTTTTAGCAAACCAGCTTTCTGTTGATGAGTTTAAAGCGCTGGTTGAAAAAACCCGCACACACTTAAGCGAAACGGTTACAGGGTCTGATCAGGTCAGCAGCAAGATGCTGGAAATCATGATGGCTCAGGACTTCCAAGACCTGACCGGGCAAGTGATTAAAAAAGTACTGGATATGTCCAAGCAAATGGAAGCACATCTGATGGACTTCCTGCTGATGTTCTCTCCACAAGGCGGCGCAAAGGTCGAAGGGCTCAGACCGGACGAAGAAGCATCGCTCCTGAATGGACCAGTAATTAATCCTGAAGGCCGCACAGATATTGTGACCAATCAGGGCCAAGTTGATGACTTATTAGAAAGTCTGGGTTTCTAAGCACCTTTAAAATGAATGTACGCAACCTTTGGGGGAGCGAAGATGAGCACTGACTTTGGCGGCATGGAAGATCTGCTGCAAGATTTTTTAACAGAAGCGTCTGAGCTCCTGTCTGAAGTCGACAACAAGCTTGTAGAGCTTGAAAAACGACCTAATGATAAAAACCTGCTGAATGATATTTTCAGAGGGTTCCACACCATTAAAGGCGGAGCAGGTTTTTTAAATGTCGATGCAATGGTCAGGCTTTGTCATCGTACTGAAAACCTGTTTGATAAGCTTCGTACCCTAGAGCTTGTACTCACCCCGGAAATCATGGACACCATCATGGCCGCTACCGGCGTGGTGCGTGATATGTTTGGTGCCCTTGCCAAAGGTGCACTGCCCAATAATGCCCCCGAAGAGCTCATTGCCGCACTAGATGCCGTACTTGAAGGACGGCCGCTCGAAACAGTGGCTGTTGCTGCCCCGGCTCCTGCTGCACCGTCAGTTCATCTAGCAAGTGAGGGGCCGGATTGGGATGCACTTTATAATGCCTTACTTGGCAAAAACGAAGCCCCTGGTGCAGTCATTGCTGCGCCTGTTAATGTCATACAGCATGAGCCTGCAGCCATGGAACAAGTTGTTTCTGATCCAATGAATAGCTTAAAACCCGCCCCTGTTACCAAAACAGCTGTGGCGCCTCCTCCCCAACAACAGCAACAGCAGCAACAACAACAAACTGCGGCGGCACCGCAAGAAGCCACCATCCGTATTGATACGGTGCGTCTGGATCAGGTGCTTAATTTGTCAGGCGAAATTGGTCTTACCAAAAACCGCCTCACCACATTACGCACCGATATTATGGCTGGCAAGATGGACAGCAATACCCTCAAAGCAATGGATGAGGCCATCAGCCAGCTGGATCTGCTTGTGGGCGATCTGCAAAATGCGGTGATGAAAACCCGCATGCAGCCGATCGGACGTCTTTTCCAGAAATACCCGCGTTTGGCTCGTGACCTTGCTCGTCAGCTTGGCAAAGATGTTGAACTGGTTATTTCTGGTGAAGAAACTGAGCTGGATAAAACCATGCTGGAGGATCTAAATGATCCTCTGGTCCACTTGGTTCGTAACGCAGTCGATCATGGCATTGAAACCATGGAAGATCGCAAAACCAGCGGCAAACCGGCAAAGGCCATTGTTGAATTATCCGCCACTCAGGTGGGTGACCATATTCTGATCTCAATCACCGATGATGGGCGTGGAATGCGCCCTGATGTGATTCGCAAGAAAGCCGTTGAAAAAGGTTTGATTGATGTCGAAACAGCCAACAGCCTTGACGACAAACAAAGCCTGCAACTGATCTTTATGCCCGGCTTTTCAACCAAAGACCAGGTTTCAAGTGTCTCTGGCCGTGGCGTAGGGATGGATGTTGTTAAAACCAATATCCAGCGTTTAAATGGCCGTATCGACATCCAGTCTATTGTTGGCGAAGGCTCGCGCTTCACGATTTCCTTACCGCTTACGCTGGCTATTTTGCCTGTACTCGTGGTTCGTGTATGTGGCCAGCCATTTGCAGTGCCGCTGGCCATGGTGCGGGAAATCATTCCTATCCGCCACGAGCAAATACAGGAAGTATCCGGCCGGGCCACGATTGTTGTACGCGACGAAATCCTCTCCGTTCGCTCTTTAGCCAGCCTACTCGGCTGGGAAGAAGTGCAGCTTCCTCAATTTGGGGTACTGATGCAATCAGCAGAACACTCGTTTATTCTGGCTGTAGACAGCTTTATCGGCCGGGATGATGTGGTGATCAAACCACTACAAAACATCCGCCCTAAAGGCGTTGCAGGGGCAACACTGTCTGGCGATGGCTCGGTTGTACTGGTTCTTGATATGGAGGACTTATTAGGTGCTGCAGATGCTGATAATTCAGCAATCCGTACTTCACGTTTCCTTGAAAAAACGCTTTAATCTTTAAGTAAATACCCGGGGTATGCTCATATCTCGGGTGCAAACTGATATTATTTTCCGATGCGAATGCCAGCCCGGCATCGCGCACAGGGTGTTTCAAAAATATGACGCAAGACCACGCATTTATCGGCAGGCAACCCATCCTCAACCGCCAGCAAGAAATTATTGGCTATGAGCTGCTGTTTCGGCTTAATCAAGAAGCGGTTACCGCTAACTTCTCCAGCGATATGCAGGCTGGCACCAATGTTCTGGTCAACACACTCAGTAATATGGGTACGGATTGGCTGGTTGGTAATAAGCTTGCTTTTATTAACGTTGCTGAATCAATGCTTGAAAGTAATTTCCTTGAATTACTTCATCCTGAACGCGTGATTTTAGAAGTTGTTGAAACAACCGAAGCCACTCCGCAATTGCTCGCCCGTTTACAAAACCTTAAAGAGCTGGGTTTTTCAATTGCGCTGGATGATTTTGTACTTACCCCGCAAACTGCACCGTTTTTAGAATTTGCCGATTACATCAAACTGGATATTCAGCTTTTAGGCATGTCGCAAGTGCCAGCGCTGTCTAAAGAATTGCGCTGCTCAAAAGCACTGCAAGTTGCTGAAAAAGTAGAAACAAAAGAAGAATTCAAGCAATGCATGGAATTAGGCTTTGAATGCTTCCAAGGTTATTACTTTGCTCACCCTGAAACACTTGCTGCCAAAGTCATTAACCCAAGTTATGCCAATATCCTTAATTTATTAAATATGCTGCGCAATAATGCAGAATTAAAAGACATTGAAAACGCGCTTAAACGCGATGTGGCTTTGTCGTTTAAATTGCTGCGCTATATTAATTCAGTCGGATTTGGCCTGTCGTGTGAGATTCAGTCTTTCCGCCATGCAGTGACTATTTTGGGCTATCAAAAGCTGTATCGCTGGCTGACCCTGCTGTTAGTTACAGCAGGTGCAGATAATGGCTCGCCCCCTGCACTGCTTAAAACCGCAATTACACGTGGCCGCTTAGTTGAATTGCTTGGTGCTCATTTACTTGACGGGCAGGACCGAGATAATTTATTTATTGTTGGTGTATTCTCTCTGCTCGATGTACTGCTTGATATGCCGATGGAAAGAATCCTTGAAACATTGATTCTGCCGGAAAATGTCACCGATGCGCTCATGACCAGAACAGGGATTTACGGGCCATTTCTGGCACTTGCCGAGGCCTGTGAAGACCCGAACATGACAGAAGTTCCTTTCTTGTGCGAGCAACTCCAGCTCACGCCAGACATGCTAAACCGCTCGCATGTGCAAGCACTGAAATGGGTTGAAGATTTAGGCGTGTAATTTTTCCAGACGTAAAAAAAGCCGCGAATTTTTTCGCGGCTTTTTTTTGCCCGCCTTAAAGCATAAGGCGGCAGGCTTATACTGAATCAGCCACCCAGCGCAGCAAAAAGCTGGTCGCGAATAGCTTCAACTTGGCCCACACCATTTACTTTTACATATTTAGGCGCAGTTGCATCACCACTGGCAGCCATTTCACCGTAGTAACCCACTAACACTTCAGTTTGTTCATGGTAAACCGACAAGCGCTTTTTAACGGTTTCTTCTTCATCATCAGCGCGCTGAATCAAAGCCTCGCCCGTTACATCATCCACACCTTCAACCTTAGGCGGGTTAAATTTCACATGGTAAGTACGCCCGGATGCCACGTGCACACGGCGGCCAGCCATACGATCAACAATCGCTTCATCTGGCACATCAATTTCTACCACGTAATCAATGATCACACCGGCTTCCTTCATTGCGTCAGCTTGCGGTACTGTGCGCGGAAAACCATCAAACAAAAAGCCATTGGCACAATCTGCATCTGTAATGCGCTCTTTCACTAGGCCAATAATGATGTCATCACGTACCAAACCACCCGCATCCATAATGGATTTCGCTTCCAAACCCAGTGGCGTGCCAGCTTTTACAGCTGCGCGCAGCATATCACCGGTCGAGATTTGCGGAATATTGTATTTTTCTTTGATGTAAGTTGCTTGCGTACCCTTACCGGCGCCTGGTGCACCCAGAAGAATTAATCTCATTATTTTTCCCTAGTGGTTAATGTTTTTTAGATTTTAGATAAACGGGCAAAAGCATCACGTACACGCGCCAGATCTTCGGGAGTATCGACACCCGCAAGCGGGGCATCAGCCGAAATGTGCACACCAATGCTATAACCATGCCACAGCACACGCAGTTGTTCCAGCGCTTCGATAGATTCGATGCAAGATGGCGACAGTTTTTGGTAAGTACGTAGAAACTCTGCCCGATAGCCATAAATACCGATATGGCGTAATGGTGTAAGTTCAGCGGGCAAAACAGCCTGATCATGCATAAATGCATCACGCGGCCAAGGGATGGCGGCACGGCTGAAATACATCGCACGCTGTTTTGCATCTAATACAACTTTCACAACATTTGAATTTAAAAAATCGGCTCTGTCGCTTATTGCATGGCAGGCCGTAGACATCGCAAGGCTGCGATCTGCAATTAATTTAGCGGCAACCGCATCGATCAGTAATGGATCGATCAGTGGTTCATCGCCCTGCACATTCACAACGACCGCATCATCGGCCAAGCCCAAATGCTCAATCGCTTCAGCGAGGCGATCCGTCCCGCTGGGGTGATCGCTGCGCGTTAAAATAGCGGTATAACCAGCGGCTTCAACAGCGGCCTTGATCTGCTCATCATCAGTAGCCACACACACCAGCCGTGCAGAGGATTTAAGCGCCTGCTCAATCACCCGCACAATCATGGGTTTACCACCAATATCAGCCAGAGGCTTATCAGGCAAGCGGGTGGATTTAAGCCGCGCAGGAATAAGGGCTACAAAACTCACCGAACTTCTTCCGTGGCTTCCAACTCACGCGCTTCTGCCTGCAACATCACAGGAATGCCATCTTTAATGGCAAAAGCGAGGCGATCGGCTTTACAGATCAGCTCCTGAGCGCTTTTCTCATAAGCCAGCGGGCCTTTGCAAACCGGGCAAACAAGAATTTCCAGTAACTTTGCGTCCATTATTTTCTCACTCATTAATATTCATCATCGATGCTTAAGCCGCGCTATTTCAGCACCGAGCCAGCACGCTAAATCTGGCGTCAGCTCCGCAATCACGGGCAAGACCCATATTCTAACATCCGCAAGCACAGCCAGCTTTACCGCATCTTTTTCAGTCACCAGAATAATGTCCGCATCCGGCAAGTCTGCTGCAACAAACGCATGGTGATCGGCAAAAGCATGCTCGCTAAAAACCAAGCCTAAGGTCCTCAACGTATTAAAAAACCGCAAGGGGTTACCAATACCACAGACAGCGGCCACCCGCAAACCTTGCCATGCATGCCGCGGCGCATTCACAGGTGAATAAAACTCGCCAGGCTGCAAAGACATTTGAAACAAACAAGGATGACTGATCGAATCATGCTGACCATTTACAATCACTGCATCAAGCTTTTTCAGCCTAGAAGCAGGCTCGCGTAAAGGTCCTGCTGGGATTAAAGCGCCATTACCAAAGCCACGCTCACCATCAACCACGCAGAGCTCAATATCGCGCTGCAAGCGATAATGCTGCAAGCCATCATCACACAGTAAAACATCCACATCAGGACAGGCCGACAGCAAAGCCTGACCTGCTGCTGCGCGATCACTAAACACAAACACAGGCACACCTGACCTGGCCAGCAGAACAGGCTCGTCACCGCAAATAAGCGGATCACTGTCACCCGATACACAAAGCGGCTGCTGCGCTTTGCCACCATAACCGCGCGACACGATACCAGGGCGATAGCCTAGTAATTGCAATTGCTTGGCCAAGTAAAGCGTAAGCGGTGTTTTACCTGTGCCGCCAGCCGTAATGTTGCCAACGACAATCACGGGTACAGGCAAGCGGATACTCTGCTTAAATCCCACACGAAACAAAGCACGCCTAAGCGTGCCCAAGCCCGCAAAAATCCAGGCCAATGGTCGGAGCAAATAAGACAAGGGGTGCCGGGATGTATACCAAATCCGGTCAATTAACATAAGCACCCCAGCTTAAAAACGCGATCCTTATTTAGCATTCGTCTGAGTAGCAAACGTCAGCTTGCCATAGCCCGCCAATCGCGCAGCTTCCATGACATTCACCACACTCTGATGCGCACTTTGCGCATCTGCATTAATGATAATCATGGGATCCTGCGTTTCTCCAGCGGCACGGCGCAAGAGCATAGCAAAATCATCGGCCGTGCTAAATGTTGCCGCATTGCCATTCACGCTGTACTGGCCATTTGCTGAAATCGCCACATTGATCGTTTTAGGCTGATTCTCTGCCGTTTTTTCAGCATCTGCGGTGGGTAAAGTGATTTTCAGCTCGGCGAACTTGGAATACGTTGTGGTGGCCATCAAAAAAATCAGGATAACCAGCAACACATCAATCAACGGTACAAAGTTAATTTCTGGTTCTTCGCGATTGCGGCCTTTACGAAAATTCATGGCATGCCCTTAGTTTCGATCGCCGTGCACAATTTCAACCAGCTTCACAGCCTGCTGTTCCATTTCAACCAAGTAACTGTCAACCTTAGTGCGGAAGAAGCGGTAGAAAATCAATGCAGGTACAGCCACCATAATCCCGAAAGCGGTATTGTAAAGCGCAACGGAAATACCATGCGCCAGAGCAGCAGGATTAGCAGCTCCTGTAGGCGCTTGCGAGCCAAAGATTTCGATCATGCCGATCACCGTACCGAAGAGTCCCAGCAAGGGCGTTACAGCAGCCAAAGTCCCCAGCATAGGCAAATAACGCTCCAGTTCGTGTGAAACCGAGCTACCCACTTCTTCAATGGACTCTTTCATAATTTCACGCGAGCTGCGCACATTTTTAAGACCGGCAGACAACACCCGTCCTAACGGGCTGGAGCTTGAGAGCTTGGCCAGCATTTCTGCACTCACACCGCGGCTGCGATACTCTTGTACAACACTCGCCAACAAGCCTTTTGGTAAAATCTGACTTTGGCGCAGTGTTAACATGCGCTCAATGATGATGGTGACGGTAGCAATAGAAGCGGCAATAATCAGCCAGATCGGCCAGCCGGCCGCTTCAATAATAGCAAGCATAATAGTTTAATCCTGAGAAGCGATTAGAAGCGCGTCACTTTAACGGTAATCACGGGCCGGGGGAAGCGCCGCACTCAAGTGCAAACATTTTCCTCAGCCGGTATCAAAATGAGCAACCTCGGTTGGCAAATAAAAAAAGGCCCAAATCTACTAAATAGACCTTATATAAGCTTACAAAACGATCATTAAAGCCTAGCGGCCAAAACAATAAGCGCTGCATTTTAACAGCAGACTGCAAACATACAAAAACATAAGCTAAGCCCGTGATCTGAAATGGTTTTTTATTTGTCAATACACTGTGGATAACTTTGTGCACAAAACACCAAAATAAGCGTAATCACCGCCAATAACAGCAATGAACTCGACTAAACCAGCTGTACAATGATTCATTAATACACCATAAAATCAACAAGTTAAGATAAACACCTCTACTACAACTCTCACTATCTGACGCAGATCGTTAGTTTGAGCCATTTTGTGGATTAAACAGAGCCAAATCGAGATTGTCATGAATTTGTCAAGTACAAATAACGTCATTTTAACCGTCGCAGAACTCAACCGCCGCGCCAAAACGCTGCTGGAAAATGGTTTTCCTTTGTTGTGGGTAGCGGGAGAAATTTCAAATTTTAAGCGATATGACTCCGGCCATTGCTACTTCAGTCTAAAAGATGCAAATGCTCAAGTAAGGTGCGTGATGTTTAGAAACCGGGCCGCCTTAATTGATTTTCAGCCTCGTGAAGGCATGCAGGTCGAAGCCCGTGCGCTGGTTTCTTTATACGAAGCCCGGGGTGATTTTCAGCTCACCATCGAAGCCCTCCGGCCAGCAGGCCTTGGCGCACTTTTTGCGGCCTACGAAAAACTCAAGCAAAAGCTCGAAAGTGAAGGCTTATTTGCAAGTTCACGCAAAAAAGCACTGCCTGTATTTCCCCGTGGCATTGGTATTGTCACATCACCTGCAGCGGCAGCACTTTCAGACGTCATCGCAGCACTTAAACGCCGCATGCCCAGCCTGCCGATTATCCTTTACCCAAGCCCCGTGCAGGGGCTGGATGCTGCGTCGCAAATAGCCAGCGCCATTCACAAAGCAAACGAGCGAAAAGAAGTGGATGTGCTGATTGTGTGCCGTGGTGGTGGCAGCTTGGAAGACTTATGGTCATTTAATGAAGAAATCGTTGCCCGTGCCATTGCGGCCTGCGATATTCCTGTTGTCAGTGGTGTAGGGCATGAAACAGACTTCAGTATCGCCGATTTTGTTGCAGACGTACGCGCCGCAACCCCCACGGCTGCCGCCGAATTAGTCAGCCCCAACCGCAGTGAATGGCTGGCAAGGCTCGCCCGCCAGCAAGGCCTGCTGCACAGATCAATGGAGCGGCTGCTGCATAGTAAAATGCAGCATACAGATGCCCTGTCTCGTCGTTTACAGCACCCGGGTGAACGTTTGCGCCAGCAAAAAAGCCACTTGCAAGCGCTCAGCCAGCGCTTACATTTACTACCGGTGCGTACACTGGAAAAAAACAATTACCGCCTGAAACAACTCTCTCTGAATCTAAATCATCTCAAGCCCCAAACTGAGCACCAGCAAGCGCAGCTGCAACGTTTGTCCCGCCAGCTTTTACAAGCCATGCCGAGGTTTATTGAGCAGCGCAGGCAAAAACTGGCCATGCTGACCGCCCGGCTTGAGCCATGGAATCCCCAATCGGTACTGGCAAGGGGTTATGCGCTGGTCAGCCGCCCGGATGGCCAAATTGTGCGCCATGGTGCACCGCTCAGCCACGGCGAAGCACTATCGCTGCAATTTGCAGACAGCGCCGTTAATGTCAGGGTGATTAAAGATTCAGGAATCCAGGGAACGCTGGAAATATAAGCACCATCATTTCGGGGTGGCAAAAAGTCACCCCGAAATGATACTTTACTCAGCCTTGCCTTCTTCCTCTTCCGGCTCTGCCTCGGCAACTAGGCTTAAATGCCCCAGCTCATCGTGAGAGACATCTTTGCTGTCTTTACTCTTTAATTTAACCCGCAAACGCAATTCATTAATTGAGTCTGCATTTTTAAGCGCTTCTTCAAGGCTGATCCGGCCATCCTCATATAAATGAAACAACGCCGAATCAAAAGTTTGCATGCCTAATTCTTCGGATTTAAGCATTGCTGTTTTTACCCCACCCACGTCGCCTTTAAAAATCATATCGGCTACCAAAGGTGAATTAAGCAAAACTTCAATTGCAGCCACCCGCCCTTTGCCATCCGGAGTAGGTATTAAGCGCTGGGAAATCATGCCCCGCATATTTAAAGATAAATCCATATATATTTGCGGATGACGCTCTTCTGGGAAGAAATTTACAATGCGCTCTAATGCCTGATTTGCACTATTGGCATGTAAAGTACCCATACATAAATGCCCAGTTTCAGCAAAAGACAGCGCGTACTCCATGGTATCCCGGTCGCGAATTTCGCCAATCAAAATCACATCCGGCGCTTGTCTTAAGGTGTTTTTCAGTGCAGCAAACCAATGTTTGGTATCCCGCCCTACTTCCCGGTGTGTGACTAAGCAGTTTTTACTTTTATGCACATATTCAATCGGATCTTCAATCGTAATGATATGGCCATGAGTGTTTTGATTTCTGTAATCAATCATGGCCGCCATCGTGGTCGATTTACCTGATCCCGTCCCGCCCACCAGCAGCACCAGCCCACGCTTAGCCAGCACCACGTCTTTCAAAATTGGCGGCAATTTTAATTCATCAAAATCAGGAATTTTGCTGGTAATTACCCGTAATACCATGCCAACTTTTTCTTGCTGCATAAATACATTGACCCGAAAGCGGCCTATGCCTTCAGGGTTGATTGCAAAATTGCACTCATAATCGCGCTCAAATTCCTCCACCTGATCGGGGCGCATAATTGAGTAGGCTAATGCTTTGGAAATCACACCATTTAACTTTTGGTTTCCAACAGGCGTTAACCTGCCATTGATTTTCATCGCAGGCGGAAAATCATCGGCAATAAAAAGATCTGATGCTTTATGCTGCAACATCATGCGAAGCAGATCATTAATCGTTTTACTGGCTTGTTCAGGGGCCATTTTTAAAACCTTTACACAAAGAGGCTGCTGATAGCGTAGTTGCTTCCACGCCCTGTATCTTATTGACTTTGCAATTCATCAGACAAAGCGACGACATAATACAGGCATTTTTCTTACAGCCAATCCCATGAATTACTGACAAACAGGACCTACCCTTTAGCAACACCTCCTTTTCTGGCAGATCCTCCGTAGTATTTACGCCAAAGCAGGAAACCATGGAGTCTTGCTGTAAAATGCGCCGGTCCAAGCTCCCCGTAAAAAATTTATGCGCAAAATTACTCATGTAGCAGCTGGCATTTTATTGCGTGCCGATGGCTCGTTTCTGCTCGGCAGCCGCCCGGCTGGCAAACCCTACGCGGGTTACTGGGAATTTCCCGGGGGCAAGCTTGAAAACGGCGAGAGCGAGCTGGATGCTCTGAAACGCGAATTAGTCGAGGAAATGGGGATTTCGGTTACGGCGGCAACACCGTGGATAGTCCAAACCTTTGACTATCCACACGCCAGCGTACGGCTGTCTTTTTTTCGCATCAGCGGCTGGGAAGGCAAGATCACTGCACATGAAGGCCAGGAATTTGCATGGCAGGTACCGGGGCAACTGAATGTTTCACCCATTTTGCCTGCCAACGGCCCCATTTTAAGGGGACTGGCCCTACCTGATGAAATGGCTATTTCTAATATGGCCGAGCTAGGCGAAACCGCTTTTTTAGCCGCGCTGGAAAAAAACAAACCGCGCTGGCTTATTTTGCGCGAACCCCAACTCAATGCGGATCAATACCGCCAGCTTGCTGAAAAAGTACTGGCCATTTGCAAAGGCCAGCAAACCCGCTTAATGCTGCATGATGCCAGCGAGCTGGCCATTGCCATTGGGGCAGATGGCGTACATTTACCCGCGCGCAGTCTGCTGAAACTTGAAAAACGCCCTGCACTCGACTGGGTAGGCGCATCTACCCACAATGCGGCCGAATTAAGTGCCGCCAGCGCACTCTCACTGGATTACGCCTTACTCGGCCATATCAGCCCTACGCCCTCACACCCGGATACGGCACCACTTGGCTGGGAAGGCTTTGACGCCCTTATTCAGCAGGGCTGGCCACTTCCTGTCTATGCCCTAGGTGGCATGAAACCCCAGGACTTAGCCCTTGCCCAACAACATGGCGCACACGGCGTGGCCTTAATGCGTGCCGCCTGGATTTAAACAATGAAAGCAATCAAATTAATCGGGACGGTGCTCATTGTATTGGGGCTGGCACTGGCCATCATGGGCAATAAATTTGCCTGGTTTACGCCCAATAATGAGCCCGAAGCACGCCTAAATTGCCCTGTTTTTAACGAAGGCTGCGTTTTTCATTTTGAAGAACAAGCGTATCGGATTAAAAGCCAGGCACCGCTGAATGCTAATAAACCCGTGCAATTACAACTGACAGGCAAAGCTAGTGTTGTTCACGCCAGCTGGCAAATGCAAGGCATGGAGATGGGGCCAAATAACTATCGCTTAATTAGTAACGATCAGCTGCACTGGTCGGCACAAACCGCGCTTCCTATATGCACAAACAAGCGCCAAGACTGGCTTTTAAAACTCAATATTGATGGCCGCAGCATTCATATTGCAACGGTCAGTCATTAGGCTAGCCATGAATCAGCTTAAATATTTAGCCGCATACCCTGCTGCAATTCAATCGCAAGTGCAGCAATTGCTTGATAACAATCAGCTTGCCAGCGTTATTTTAAAAAAATACCCGGCGGCTCATGCTATTAAAACGGATAAAGCCTTATACGATTATGTGCTCGATATTAAAAATGATTATCTGCGCAAAACAGAACCGCTGAGCAAAATCACTTTCGACAGCAAAATACATGTAATTAATCATGCACTTGGCCTGCATACGACCATATCACGCATTCAGGGCAGCAAACTCAAATCCAAACACGAAATCCGTATTGCTTCGATGTTTAAAGAAGTACCCATTGAATTTTTAAAAATGATTGTGGTGCACGAGCTGGCGCATTTAAAAGAAAAAGAGCACGACAAGGCTTTTTATAAATTATGCGAATATATGGAGCCGCAATACCACCAGCTGGAATTCGATTTGCGCCTGTACCTCACCCAGATTGACCGGTATGGGAAATTGTTTTAATACTTTGTTTAAATATGCGCTAAATCCTGCCGTCCGGCTCATCACTCTAAGCCGGACGCTCCGATCTACGCCCAGCGTGTTCAGCGGCTAATCAGCCAACCACTTCAGCTTATCGTGCAAGCTCACTACTTCACCAATAATAATTAGTGCAGGTGGCTTAATGCCCTGATCAAGCACCTTTTGCGCCAGATTGCTTAAAGTGCCCACCACGACCCGCTGTTTTGAAAGCGTGGCTTTTTCGACCATGGCTGCAGGGGTGTCCGGATTTCTGCCATGCTTTATTAGCTGGGCACAAATTTTCTCTACCTGTGCCACCCCCATATACACCACCACCGTTTCTGTCGGACTGACTAAGCGCGGCCAATCCAGCTCTACTTCACCATCACGGCGATGCCCCGTAACAAAAGTCACCGATTGTGCATAATCCCGGTGAGTCAGCGGAATACCCGCATAGCAAGAAGCACCTGCCGCCGAAGTAATACCTGGCACCACTTCAAAGGCGACCCCAGCCCCAGCCAGTTCTTCAATTTCTTCGCCGCCACGGCCAAAAATAAAAGGATCCCCTCCTTTTAGCCGCAATACTTTCTTGCCCTGCAGGGCATAGCGCACCAACAGCTGATTAATTTCTTCCTGCCGCACAGCATGGTTATTGGATTTTTTCCCCACGTATACCCGCTCTGCATCGCGGCGAACCATCTCTAAAATAGGGGCAGACACCAGATTATCGTAGAGCACCACATCAGCCTGCTGCATGAGCCTCAGAGCACGAAAAGTGAGCAAATCAGGGTTTCCAGGCCCACAGCCCACCAAATACACAGCACCTTGCACAGGTGCATCGGCATCGGCCTTAATGGCGGCGCTGAATGCCTGCCTTGCCGCAGCATGCTGACCCGCAAACACCATATCGGGAATCGGCCCTGCCAGTGTTTTTTCCCAAAATTGCTTACGGGCGTCCACACTCGTCAGTGTTTGTTTTACTTCCTCACGAAAGTCGCTGGCCATTTGTGCCAAATCACCGTAGCCATGTGGAATCAAAGCTTCTAACTGGCTACGCAGTTGCCGCGCTAAAACAGGCACGCCACCTGATGTGGAAATTGCAATCATCAAAGGCGAGCGATCCACGATAGCTGGCGTTATAAACCGGCAGCTGCCAGGATCATCCACTGCATTCACCAAGATACCGCGCGCTTCACAGGCCTCAAAAACATGGCGGTTAACTTCTTCGCTATTAGTTGCTGCAATCACGAGGCGTGTATTTTGTAATTGCGACTCATTAAAACTGGCCGCTAAATAAACCAGCTTGTTATCAAGCACGGCCTGCACCAGCTCTTCACAAAGCTGCGGAGCAACAACCGTAATTTTTCCGCCCGCTGCAGCAAGTAAACGAATCTTGCGCGCGGCAACATCCCCTCCTCCCACAACAAGGCAATGCTGATCATGTAAATTTAAAAAAAGCGGGAAGTAATTCATTAAGCAATAGCCTTAAAATCAATTGCCATCTAGTTTGAAGCAGTCTTTCTATGAATGCAAAATCACTCCCTGCTATACATATGATCTAAATCAAATATAGCAAAGCATCGCTTATGCTTAACTAGCGGGGAAAGCATGCTACCTGCATTTTTCTTCACTTTAAGTAACGAAGGACTCGGAAATGAAAAAAGCCCTGTTATTACTCTGTCTGCTCAGCGCGAGCAGTGTTTACGCCATTGCTCCGGCCGATTTAGCGAAAACTAAAAACTGCTTTGCCTGCCATACCCTAGATAAAAAACTCATTGGCCCTGCTTATAAAGATGTTGCAGCAAAATACAAAGGGGATGCCAGTGCCGCAGGCAAATTAGCAGATAAAATTAAAAAAGGTGGTAGCGGCGTATGGGGAACAATGCCAATGCCTCCTAATGCCGTGAGTGATGCTGAAGCAAAAGATTTAGCAAAATGGGTGTTAAGCAGTAAGTAATTTACCTGATCCATTTATTCACAACAAATATTCACGCATAAAAAGAGCCTTTAAAACGCGCTGAATGGGTAATTTGCCTGCTACTGCAACGCTGTGGATAACGCTAAAATCCGGCTTTATTCCTGCTGAATATTTAAACCCCTGCTTCGGTTTATCCAGGCGGGGGTTGCTTGTTTTGGCCCAGATGCTAAACAGAAGCATGATTTTTTACTTTAAGAGATTTTTTATGCGTGCCCTTTTTTTATTGCCCCTACTTATTCTTCCCCTTTTTGCTGAAGCAACCGTGCTTTCACCTGCTGCCGCAATCAACACCATTGGTGGGCAGCGCATGCTGACTCAGCGCATTGTTAAAGCCTATTGCCAGCAAGGCCGTGGGGTTAATCCGGATGTAGCCAAGCAACAAATCAGCAGTTCAATTAATCAATTTTCTACTCAGCTTGCTAATTTACTGGAAAGTGCAACCGTGCCGGAAAGCATTGCCGCAGTCAAAAAACAAGAAACGCAGTGGCAAACATTCCGCACTCTGGCCCAAACCCCGCCTAAAGCAGATACAGCCAAGCAACTCGATGATATTGCCGAAGGAATGCAATACGATGCGGGTGAATTGGCTAAGCGCCTAGAAACCTCTCTGGGTAAACCACAAGGCAAATTGATTCGCATCGCCGGGCGACAACGCATGCTCAGCCAGCGCTTGGCAAAAACAGCCTGCATGCAAAGCTGGCATGCCAGCCCTGCGCTCAAGCTGCAACAGTCTCAGGCCCAGAAAGAATTTGCAGCAGGCTTAATCACTTTACGTGCTTCATCACAAAACACACCCGCCACCATCAAGCAGCTTGATTTAGCACAGATGCAATGGGTCTTTTTAGAAAACGCACTCAGCGGGCTCGATACTGAGGCCGATAATAATATCGCTACAACCAGCGAGCGTTTGCTTGAAGTCATGGATAAATTAAGCAATCAGTACGAAAGACTGGGCAACTAGGCTTCTGCAGCAGCCAGATTATGCTGAGGTTGCCAAAGCGCTTTTTGGATATTCATTCTGCCCGTAATGAGCCGCCAGTTTTTGCTCTGTCGGGCTGCGCTTTGCAATTTCTGCCTGCGCGTTTTGGGCCATTGCAGCGGCTGCTGCAGCAATAGCGCGATCTGCCCCGCTGGGATCGGCCGGGGCTAATGCAGCCGCCTGAATAATTCTGGCTTTACTCAGTGTTTCTTCGGGGGTATTGCCCGGGCCTACATCAATTTTTACCTCTCCGCCCATAGCATATTGCTTACCATCTGGCCCCGTTTCCATCGAATACGATGCACCACTGGTAGCCAGGCCTCCTGATACCGCCAAATGAGCCTGCTCGTGCTGGCGCACTTCACGGTCACGCTTAGCCATACTTTCTACAGTGGCCAGCTCTGATTCGCTGAGTGTATTGCCACTGCTGGCAGTTTGAGCAGATTTGGATTTTGTATTTGAATCAGACGAATTTAAATCAGACGTTTTAGCCTCGGCAGCACTTATCCCGCGTAGCAAATTCAGTGCGTTACTGGAAGCTGAGGAAACTACGCCGATGCCGCTCATGATGAAAAAGACCCGCATTTATGCGATATAAATAAATTATACCCCCGTAAAAATACAAAGCCCCCGACCATTAATCAGCCAGCTCTTGCAATGCTCTATAAAGTTTGATTGAGCTCAAATGATTAAAACACCCTGGTATCAAACCTTTAGCAGCAATTCCCTACCCGGAAGCCAGCGATCCAAATGCAGCAACGCTGTTGGCATATGATGCGCCAGCAGGTCTTCTGCCACCGCCCGTGCTTCTTCGAGCAAATCCGCGTCTTTTTCCAGATCAGCAAAACGCAACATCGGCACACCCGATTGCCGCACACCCGCCAGCTCACCGGGGCCGCGGATTTCCATATCCTGACGGGCAATTTCAAAACCGTCGGTATTTTCATAAATTACCCGCAGGCGGGACTTGGCCAGCTCGCCAAGCGGTGTGGTGTAAAGCAATACGCACAATGAAGCATGCGCACCGCGCCCTACCCGGCCGCGCAGCTGATGCAGCTGCGATAAACCCATACGTTCTGCATGCTCGATCACCATCAGGCTGGCATTAGGCACATCCACGCCGACTTCGATCACCGTAGTGGCGACCAGCACCTGTACTTCATTTCTTAAAAAAGCCGCCATCACTTCGGCTTTTTCTGCGGTTTTCATCCGCCCGTGCACGAGCCCCACCACCATGCCTTCCAGCTCTTCGGATAACTGCTGATGGGTATCGACCGCCGTTTGCAATTGCAAAGCTTCGGACTCTTCAATCAAAGGGCAAACCCAATACACCTGCCGGCCTTCTTCCACCTTGGCGGCAATGCGCTGGATGATTTCATCACGGCGCGCATCGCTGACCAGCTTGGTGACAATCGGGGTGCGGCCAGGGGGCAGCTCATCGATCACACTGACATCCAGATCGGCGTAGTAGCTCATCGCCAGCGTGCGCGGGATTGGGGTCGCACTCATCATCAACTGATGCGGGCTGCCGCCTTTTTCACGCAAAGCCAATCTTTGTGCCACACCAAAGCGATGCTGTTCATCAACAATCGCCAGACCTAATTTTGCAAAAGTCACACTCGCCTGAAAAATAGCGTGCGTACCCACCACCAAAGGCGCAGTACCCAAGGCGGCATCTTCAATAGCGTTACGCTTGGCTTTTGCTCCTAAGGAGCCCGCCAGCCAAGCTACCTTGATGCCTAGCGGCGCAAACCATGCGGACAATTTATTAAAATGTTGCTCAGCCAGAATCTCGGTCGGTGCCATTAAAGCCACCTGATACCCTGCTTCGATGGCCTGACAAGCCGCCAGCGCCGCCACAATGGTCTTTCCCGATCCTACGTCGCCCTGCAACAAGCGCTGCATAGGGTGAGGCTGGTTTAAATCCTGAGTAATTTCTTGCAAAACTTTTTGCTGCGCGCCGGTTAAGGCAAACGGCAGGCTGGCCAGCAAGCCCGCCGCCAGCTTACCTTCAGGCGCAATCACTGGAGCGGTGCGCTCGCGCCTTGCAGCATGAGCGGTGCGCAGGCTGAGTTGCTGGGCTAAAAGCTCATCAAACTTTAAGCGCTGCCAAGCGGGATGCGTGCGCTCAGTCAACAAGATATTCGGGATATCTGGGGTTGGAGAGTGAAGTAGCTGCACGCTGGAGGCAAAATCCGGCAAGTTCAGCGGATCCGTTACCCTTGCGGGCAAAGTGTCGCGTAAATCGCAATGCTTGAGCGCGAGGCGAATCAGCTTGCCAAGCTGCAATTGATTCAATCCCGCCGTGGTCGGGTAAATCGGCGTTAACGCTTCATTCAGGCTCTGCTCATTGGCTGCGCGTATTTTGGGGTGAACCATCTCGTCCCCCAAAAAGCCCCGCCGAATCTCGCCATAAAGGCGCACCGTTTTACCCACCGCCAGCTGTTTGGCAACGCTAGGATAAAAATTGAGTAAGCGCACATTCAGCGATCCACCCCTATCGCTTACCCGTGCCACCAGCTGCTTACGCGGCTTATATTGCACCTCGCACGATTCCACCGTGCCCTCCACCAACACAGATTGCCCCATCGGCGCATCCACCATGGGGTAAAGATGCGTTTCGTCTTCATAACGCAGCGGTAAGTGCAGCACCAGATCAAAGGGGCGCATCAGCCCTAATTTAGTAAGGCGACTTTTAAGTGCTTCGGGTAAGGCAGCTAGATCCATGACTTTTGAACGATCGTTCGATTGAACGCTACTTTAGGGCATAAGCAGCGCAAGGGAAAGGGAATAGATGACTTTGCCGTATAAATAGCGATGAATTTCTTCACTACGCCACACTAAAAACCGCCGCCTGAAGTATGAATTCATGCCGTTCCGGCCCTGCCTTACAAACACTCAGCCAACAGATAAGGGCAAAATCATTTCAAATCTTGCGCCCTCACCCAAAGGGCTTCTTACGCCGATACTGCCTTTCAAAACAGAATATACAATATTGTAGCTAATATGCAGACCCAAGCCACTGCCCCCCTGGCCGAAACGCGTAGTAAAAAACGGCTCAAAAACCCGCTCCAGATGTTCGGCAGAGATGCCTTTACCATTATCCTGAACAATAAGCACAATATGCGTATCGCCCTGCAGTCTTCCTTCAATCAAGATCAAGCCCTGCTCTTTTCCATCCAGACCATGAACGATGGCGTTGATGATCAGATTACTCAGCACCTGACCAAAAGCACCTGGATAACTATCCATCAGCAGCCCTTCAGGCACATCCAGCCTGAGCTGATGCCCTGCTCCTCTCAGACGGCTGTTCAGCATCAACACCACATCTTCGCACTCGGTGCGTAAATCAAACGAGCGGCGTAAATCTGAGGTCTGATCAACCGCCAGCTGCTTAAAACGAGCAATCAAATCTGCCGCTTTAATCAGACAGCGCATCAATAAATCCGACGATTCCTCCGCACTTTTGCAATAACGCTCTAAATCTGAACGCTTCACAGCGCCCAGCTGAACCTGCTGAAAAAACAGTCGGCTTTCATCTTTTAATGTACTGGCCACCAACAGACTATTGCCAATCGGCGTATTAAGTTCATGAGCAACGCCTGCAACTAATGAGCCCAAAGAGGCCAGTTTTTCCCGCTGGATTAATTCCCCCTGTGTTTGCCTCAGCTCACTCAAAGCCTGATCTGCCCTGTTCTGTGACGCTTCGGCTGCGGCATAGGCGGAGGCATTATCAAGCGCAATTGCACCATACGCGCAGAGGGCTAAAAAAATAGACAGCTCACGCTCACCATAGGCATTGGCTTGCGAAGTCTGAATGGACATCACCCCCAGCAAACGCTCGCACACAATTAAAGGCGCATAAAGCAGGCTTTGTGTATCCACCGCGCCCGGAATCAGCGTTGTATCCTGATTATCTGCCGCAAGGTGGATCAAAACCGCCTGCCGCTCCCGGGCGCAGCGGGCAATATTTGATGTTGGATGATCCTTTGGAATCACAATCGCGGGTAAAGGCTCGCCCAACTCCAATCCAAAAGCCATGGTTAAAGCGGCAGCCTGATCGTCTATTAAGTAAACCACAAAGCTACTGGCTTCCAGCAGCAGGTGCACATGACGGTGCAGGGCTGAAAATACCTCACGTATATTGAGGCTGGCCGTTATTTCACGGCCAACCATGCCCAGCGTTTCTAGGGTGGCACTGGTTTCTTTGAATGCTTTGGCAACTTGGCGGTGGTGTTCGGTTTCTGCGTGTGCCCGTTCGACCTCATGGTTGATTTGCATCGCTAGTGCACGCTTGGCTGCCACCTCTGAATACGATTTTGTCCGCGCATCGGCAGCTGCTAGGCTGTATTGATATGCGGCAGGAAAATCACTGCAGGCCGCATAAGCTGAAGCAATTTGTGTAAACAAATCTGAGGGAATCGTATAGCCACCAATTGTAGAGGCTACTCTTAAGGCTTCATGCAAATAATGCAAACAGGCCGCGGAGGCAGCCAGGCCCTCTGGAGCAGGCAAATCATAGCCCGCATAAATTTGCGCCAAAATGCGTAAGCTCTGAATTTGCATATCGGTATTATCGTGGGCTTGGGCCAGCGCCAGCGCTTCAAGCGCCTTTTCTCTGGCTTTTTCTGCCTCACCAAGATGAAGCAAGGCATCAGCCTGCCCCCGCCATGCAATAACAAGCAAATCCGGCACCGCATTTGCGAGGCTTTCCAGCTGAGTAAAGGCAGAAAGTCCCGCCTCATTGTTTCCCACATCTAGTTCTAAAAGGCCAATCGCCGAAAGAAGCAAAAGATAATTACGTGAGCCCGCCATTTCTGCCATCAGCAGCAGCGCTTCCTGCAAGCAGGCTCTTGCCTCGTCATAGCGCCCCAGCTTTCGCATAATGCCTGCAACCACAAGCAAACACGTGCCAATACTTGCAGGCCAAGCGGTTTTTCGCGCGAGGGAAAGCCCACGCTCTGTCCACTCCAGCGCGGTTTCCTGATCACCCAGCTGATCAAATGAATCCGCTATATTATTTGCTGACAATAAGGCGCTTCTCACCTGGCCACTTTCCAGCGCAGCATAATATGCATCTAAAAAACACTTGATCGCTAAGCTGGGCGCATTCGTTAAAATGGCAGCCAGTGCCTGTGCCGGAGCGACCATCGCCACCAATGGCGCAGAATATTTTTCATTCGCAGGAAAAGTACGCTGCAAGGCCTGACCTGCAGCAACTGGATCACGAAAAACAGAAAACAATAGCTGGCGAGCCTGCACAATTTGCACACGCAAAGCATCGCCAGCCAAGCGGTACTCAAGCAGTGCCATATCCAGATAAGCGATGGCCTGGCTGACCTGCCCACGATCATTTGAAACTGAAGCAATCAGCCAGAGCGCATCACCTGAGCCCTCATGATCACCCAGTTCATTGAATATTCCGGCCGCCTCATGCACCCATTGTTCCGCCAATACAAAATCAGCAAACAACAGACGAATTTCTGCCCTCACTAATAATAAACGGGCACGCAGATCAATTCGGCCAGCCTTTTCGCAATAAAGATCTGCCTCATTCGCCAGCAAAAGGGCCTGCTGGCAATCACGCTGACGCAAATGCCATGCCAGATGAACCAGCGCTTCCAGTCTGTCGGCATTATTTAATAAGACCAGCTGGTTTTCTAAAGCGTTGACATCCTTATTCAGGATAAATAAATCCATTTCAGCGACCCGATCAGCAGCAAGGCATATGCAATGCCCTACAAGAGTACTTAGCATTGCAGTTGAAAGAAAGGAATTCAAGCCCGTAAAAATACGGTATTTTTTGAATGGCTTGATCAGCTAAGACACATGATCAGGCTACTTGCTGACAAACCTTAAAATCCAGGATGCTTGATCTGCACTCACACCGACACACATCCCCCCTCATGCCTTCGCACAACAAGTCATAGATCTATTCTTAAATAAGTACACGGAAAACATAAAACAGCCATTTAAATTTCTAAATTCTCAACGGCACAATATGCTGGCATTCCAGCGGTAATCTGCAGATATATTTCTGGAATATTTAAGATCCAGCAACTTAGTGTTTTTACGTTGTAATAGAGCAACAAAAAACAGCCTACAAAGCGCCATGCAAAAAAATAAAATACAAATATTAAAAATTAGTCAATAGCAAAAAATAACAACCCATAGCCATAAATTGGCACAAACACATCATGATGACAGATTAAATTAGCATAAAAAATAATTACAAAATAAGAAAGAAATAGCCACGGCAATACAAAAATTGTTTCAAATTTTCATAAAACTTACTTTAAACAAAATAAAAACAAAAGATATCCAAGCATAAAACAAAACACAACAATATGATTTTAAACAATTATTTTCAAACTAGACTCTAAAACAGAATTGCCTTTGAAAGCCATCTTTGTGTTTCTGATCACAATCCACCCCCTTCCGGCAGCAAAGCCACCGCTCTTTTCAGTGCTGTGATGGTGGTTTTTATTCTCATTTTCAATCGTTCAAAATGGTTACATTTGGTTACATGGTAAAAAGTCACAACTGCTAATTTTCCCTTAGTTCCAGCATGAGCAAGAAACCAGCCAGCCACTGTTTCAAACAGGGCGCTACAAAACATAGCTAAACAGCGGGGGATTACGTATGCAGATGAAAAAAATGACCATTGCCATCGCAATGATTGGTGCAGGCGCAATCATCAGTGCGAATGCAGCAGAAACCGTCAACAAAGTAGAAAGAGTTGAAGTTACCGGCTCCAATATCAAACGCACCGCAAAAACGGGCGCAACGCCCGTTCAGGTGCTGGGTAAGCAGGAAATCGCGAAAACCGGCGCCACTACCGTAGCCGAATTAGTGGATAACCTCGCCGCCAGCAGCAATGGCTATGCTCAAGCACAAGCAGTGGGCGACTCAGGTAAACCGGGCTTCTCTGGCGCAAATTTGCGTGGTCTAGGAACATCTAAAACCCTGATTCTGGTAAATGGCCGCCGCATGGCCAACTACGCATTTGATAGTGCGGGGGTTGATTTGAACTCCATCCCGCTGGGCGCAGTGGACCGGGTTGAAATTGTAAAAGATGGCGCGTCTGCGGTTTACGGCACCGATGCAATCGGCGGCGTAATGAACTTTATTCTCAAGAAAAATTTTGTTGGCGCAGAAATTGGCGGCGGCGTTGAGCAAACCTTTGATGGTGGCGGCGAAGTTAAAAAAGCCAACTTTAGTTTTGGTTTCGGTAACCTTGAAGAAGACAATTACAACGTCTTTATGGCTTTAGATGTATCCAAACAGGAAGCACTGGCCGCTAAAGACCGTAGTTATTCCAAAACATCTTATATTCCAGATAAAGAAATTGATAAAACATCGGCCAATACATTTCCTGCCACCATTATTAATGGTCCTGGTGGCAAACCCGTTAACGTTGGCTATTTAACCGGCTGCGATCAGCCCCGATCAATTCCTGTTGCTAATCCAAATTTTGCTACGGGGGGTAATTGCCGTTTTGATTACGCCAGTATTATTGATATTGTTTCCCCGCAAGAGCGCCTTTCTTTCTACAGCAAGGGCACTTTAAAAGTAAATGACAATACCCAAGTCTTTGCCGATTATTTATTTACCCGCAATGTAGGGACTTATTCCTCATCCCCTGTACCCGTTTCCAGCGCCACCACCTTTAATGGCGACAACTTACTTTACCCTGCCAACGGCAAATACGACCCATATAAAGGCACGCTTGGCGATTTAAAGCTGCAATGGCGCGGCATTGATGCTGGCCCCCGTGAAAACGAAGCCACATCCGATCAGCATCGCTTTATTGTGGGTGCCGAAGGTGAAGTAGCAGGCTGGGATTACCGTGCAGCCCTAGTTTATGCACTGAATAAAACCGAAGATAAGTACACCAATGGCTGGCTGTATGAAAGCAAATTACTGCCAGCCATGCTCAGCGGCGTAATCAACCCCTTTGGCCCGCAGGATGCCGCAGGTAAAGCCGCATTAGATGCCACAAAAATCACCGGCAAAGTACAGAGTGGTGAAACCAGTAATAAATCTGCCGACGTTCAGTTTTCTAAAGAAATTTATGAGCTGGACGCCGGTAAAGTTGGCTTTGCCTTTGGTGGCGACGTACGTAAAGAAACCTACACTTATACCCCTGAAGCCATTTTATCCAGCGGCGATATCTTAGGCGGTGGCGGTAATCGTCAGTCCACCAACGGTGAGCGCCTAGTCTATGCCGGCTTTGCCGAAGTAGTCGTCCCGGTACTGAAAAATCTGGAACTGCAAGCTGCGCTACGTTACGACCATTACGACGATATGGGCAGCACCACCAATCCTAAGGTGAGCTTCCGTTATCAGCCCATCGATGAAGTGGTGTTACGTGGCTCGATCAGCACCGGTTATCACGCCCCTACCCTGGACGATTTAAACCGCCCAAGCAGCAAAACCAATACCGGGCCGAATTACAACGATCCTGAACGCTGCGCAGCAACCAAGAGCCCGCTCGATTGCAATTTGCAATTAAACCTGGTGCAAGGCGGCAGCAAATCGCTCACACCTGAGTTATCCACTAACTACACCTTTGGTTTCCTGATAGAGCCAGTAAAAAACTTCTCACTGGGCGTTGATTACTGGAATATCAATATCAAAGACCGGATCGACACCATTTCCGACTCCACCATCATGGGGGATTATGCCAAGTACAAAGATAAAGTGATTCGTAAAGCACGTACTGCTGCGGATATTGCCGCAGGTTTGCCAGGACAAATTGACTATATCGATTCCAAATCACTGAATCTGGGCGAACTACGCACCGATGGCCTAGATGTTTCTATCTTAGCCGCGCTGCCAAAAACAGAGTACGGCACTTTCCGCATCGGCTTAGAAGGCACTTACACCATCACCAACGAGTATCAGCGTGAAAAAGATGGCGCTTTCTTTGACAGCGTTGGCCAGTATATTGACCTTGGCATGAACCCACGCTGGAGACACAATCTGACGCTGTCCTGGAATATGGCTGAATGGGGTGCTTCGCTCACCAACAATCTAACATCCAGCTATATCGACCAAAACCAAGTGACTTACGTCGACCCTAAAACCGGTGCGGAATCACAAGTCAATCGTACCGTTGAGGCTTACAGCACTTGGGGCCTACAAGGCACATACCGTACCAAGAGCATTGAGCTGACTTTAGGTGTGAAAAACCTGTTTGATACCGATCCACCTTTCACCAATCAGGCCGATCACTTCCAAGTGGGTTTCGATCCTAAGTACACATCCCCAAGTGGCCGTAGCTGGTATGCCAAGGCGAATTACAAGTTTTAATCACGCATTAAATTAAACAGCTCTATTAATAAAAAGAGGCAGCCTTTCAAAGCTGCCTCTTTTTATTCTTCAGTTAATTATTTCAGTGCTGTCGTTTTAAAATATTCAAATTTACCATTTTTTACCACGACCTTAGCAAGATGCTTTCCTACCAAATCACCCTTGCTGCTATATGTATCTACGCCCGTTACACCCTGCCAATTTTTAGTGGCTCTTAATGCCGTAGCCACTTTGGCTGGCACAGCACTATTGGCCGTTTTCATCGCCTGCACCAGTAATTTAACGGTGTCATAGCCTTGAGCCGCCGTGCTGTCTGGTAATACCCCAAATTTTTTCTTAAAGTGTTCACCAAAAATCTGCACTTCTGGGCGGGGGTCTCCCATATTAAATAAGGAAAACACCACCGTACCCTCAGTGTTTTTTCCTCCCAATTTAATCAATTCAGGTGAATCCAGCCCAGCACCACCAAACACTGGCACTTTTAAACCAGCTACTCGCATCTCCTGCAAAATTTTTGCACTTTCTGGCAAAGAGCCGATCAGAAAAATAGCATCGGTAGCCAGAAATGCCCCCCAATCTGCCAGAATAGCCGCATGATTATCTCCTCCCATATTATAAGAGCGACGGTCTGCCACCGTGATACCCAACTCATGCGCCCGCTGCTCAAAGTAATTTGCTAAATCAATACCATAATCATTTTTTATATAGTAAATCGCAATATTTTTATAGCCTTGCGATACCGCGTAATCGGCGATTTGCCGCCCTTGATCTCTATTGCCTGGCAAGCTGCGAAAGGTATATTTACCCCCTTGCTCGGTGATTTTTTGCACACTGGCGCCAGGAGTAATCATTAACAAACCTGCTCGCTCATAAATTTGCGCAGCTGGAGCGGCAATATACGAATTTAAATGCCCAATCACCGCCGCCACCGCAATATCGTCGGCAATTTCTTGAGCAACTAGCCGCCCTTTACTGAGCGAGGCGGTATCATCCTTGAGTTGAATTTTTATTTTTCTACCCAATACCCCGCCGCTTTGATTCACTTCATCAACGGCTAAATTAATCCCGTCGATTAAAGTGGCCTTGCTTGATTGCAATGGCCAAGCAACAGCAATTAATAACTCTTGGCTGGCTTGCGCCAATTTTTCAGCCCTTTGCTGAGCCAGCGATTTATTATCGCAGCCAGCTACCGTGCTCATCGTTAAAGCAATTACTATCAGTTTTTTAATCATTGCAGCCTCTAGGGTGATGCAGATTTAAGCCATTTGCCGCTTTGCCAGCTCAGCGAATAATCCTTCCTCGCCGATTAATTGTTGATATGTGCCGCTCTGCACGATTTTTCCCTTATCCATCACATAAATGCGATCGGCATTAATAATGGTGCTGAGCCGGTGGGCAATCACCACACGGGTGGCTTGCAACCGATCCATGCTGGCACTGACCAGTGCTTGGCTCTGATTATCCAGCGCGCTGGTAGCCTCATCAAAAAACACAATCCGCGGTTTATTTACGATGGCCCTAGCAATGAGTAAGCGCTGCCGCTGCCCGCCAGATAAGGTGCCCCCGCCATCGCTGACGATGGTATGCATGCCCATCGGCATGGCATTGATATCCTGATCCAGCCCGCAAGCCCTTGCCGCGTCCCAAGCATCGGCCAGCTTTAAAGGGCTTGAACCAATGATATTGCTAAAAATATCACCACTCATTAAACGGCCACTTTGCAGCACTACGCCCAGCTGACGCCTCACGGCACCGATATCCACATCGGCCAAATGATGCTGATCGTAATACACACCGCCATGGGTTGGGGTTTCAAAACCCAGCATCAGCCGCAGCAGCGTTGACTTGCCTGATCCTGATGCACCAACCAAGGCAATAAACTCGCCTGGCTGAATCGTCATAGAGACATCATCCAGCACCAGCGGGGCATCGGCTGCGTATGCAAACCGTAGATGGCTCAGCTCAATAGCGCCTTGCAAAAGGCCTGGGCTGGCTTTGCTTTCATCAACTTCGGGGCAGGCCTCAAGAATGGGCCGGGTGCGATCGTATGTCGCCGTAATGGCCAATAGATCAAGCCCCGTTTTAACTAATGAAAGTGCCGCCCCCAAAAAAACAGCCCATGTTGCGCCAAAAGCAATAAAATCCCCGCTAGAGAATTTAACCCCTGCTGGCTCAGCAAGCGCCATAGCAAGACAAGCAAAAATCAGCGCATTTGCCGCCACAGGAAACGCCGCACTAAAGACGCTATTTAGATTACTAAGCCTACCCGCACGTAGTGCCAGTTGCTTTTGAGCCGCAAAATCCGCCGCCCAATTGGCAAAGGCCCGTGATTCAGCGCCAGTGATTCTTAGCTTACTAATGCCGCTTAAATACTCCAGCACCATGCCAGACAACTTACCGCTGACTGCAGCGGTTTGCCGAGTAATCCGTACACCGAAATATCCCACCGCTAAGTTAAAGCCAATCGCCAAAGTAACTAATAAAATGGCCAGCATGGCTAATTTGGCGCTGTAATAAAATAATAAAAACACATTTAAAATAGCAAATAAGCTACTAATCAACGATGCAATCACCGTGCCCGATAAGGCTTGACGAATTTCATTAATGCCATTGATTCGCATCGCTAAATCGCCAGCACTATAATCCCGAAAAAAAGGCACAGGCAGGGCCAGTACCCTATCCCATACGGCGGCTTGTAAATCGCTGCTTGCCCGCCCTTCAATTCTCAGCATTGCCAACGAGCGGGTGGCTTCAAATAAGAGGGTGACGATGCTGGCAATAAACAAGATAACAACCAACTGAACCATTTGCCCGTAATCAGCGGCAGGAAAAACACTGTCAAATAAATGACCGCTAGCCAAAGGGATGGCCATCCCCAGCAAGGCGCTAGCGCAGGCAATCGCAGCCACAACAGCAAGGTCTTGCCGTATCGCAAAAAAAACAAATTGCAAAATATCACTGAGGGCAAGTTTTTTGCTGGGCAGGGCTGCATAAAATGTATAGGCAAATGGCGCAAGCTGAGCGGCAAACTCCGCATTAAGCTGTGTCACTTCGCCTGATTGCGGCTCATGTATCTGATAGCCACCACCGCGCAAGGGCAAAAGTGCAAAAGCCTGTTTACTTTGCTCAACAAACACCAGCAAGGGGCCATTATCATGGCGCCACCAGTCACCCTTTAAAGCAACAATACGAGTGCGCACGCCCGATGCCTGAGCAATTTCCCTAACGGCATCTTTGCCCCTGACTCCCTCAGCAGGGGCGGCCTTAAACGTCACCCCCAGCCTGCGACCAATTACTTTGCATGCAGCTAGCAGGCGATCACTGCCTCTGTGATCACTCGCTGATTGCAAACTAAACAAGGTCACAAAACCCGCCAGTGCATTAGCCATCACCTGACTGCCCTGCGCGCTTTTCATTTGTAAGCGCTGTAACTCTTGCTCTGCAGCGTGATTTTTTTGCACCGTCACCCATTGCAGTAGCAGGCTAAACAACTCCGCTACGCCTTCAAACTGCACTTCAGGCGGCATAGACGCGTCTGGCTCAAAACAACTCAGCTCACTGCTTGGGGCCAAACTGACCCAAGTGTTTAAGGGCAGCGGCATCAAAGCACCCGCTTCGCAGGGTAGTTGGCCAAAATAGCGCGTCTGCCCAGAGCTCGTAAACCAAAGCCCTGCCCTTTCTGCGCCCAGCGTAAGCGCTTGCTCTTGGCTACAAGCTTGCTCTGAACCAAGCATCAGGCAATCGCTAGCGGCTTTTTCGGCAAAGGCAGCAGCAATATGCTCAATCAAGGGTGCAAGCAAACTGGCTAGCATAGCCTTGGTCTGTACTACATGATCTAATAATGCAGCTTTGGCAATTATTCTATATTCAGCATCGGGGCTGGGCTGGGCGAGCACCGCTTTTGCTCTATCCTTTGTAGGGAAAATCAAAAGCTCGCCCGCCACCACGGTGAATAAAAAACTGCGCGCTCCCGTGCCATCTTGCTTAACCATAAACACATCAACGCTGCCTTTTTCTAGCAGGCAGACGCTTTCGGCAGCGCCCCGTATTAAGCTAGCCTGGCTAAGCTCACCAAGCTGTATTAATGGCTGCGCTAATCTCTCTAAGGGCTTATTCATTGGCAATCAGCCTTGCGTAATGACCATCTAATTGCATTAATTGTGGATGCGAGCCGCGCTCGAGCACCTTGCCCTTATCGAGGAGGATGATTTCATCGCAATCTCGGATTGAGCTCAATCGGTGCGCCACAATCAGGCAGCTGCAGCCACGGCGGCGTAAATGGCCATCAATGTGTTTTTCGGTGAGCGGATCAAGCGCGCTGGTGGCTTCGTCCAGCACTAATAGGCGCGGATTTGATGTCAGCGCTCTAGCGATTTCCAGCCGCTGGCGCTGGCCTCCGCTAAAATTTCCTCCCCCTTCAGCAACGACGCTGTCGTAAGCGTCTGGCCGCAGCGCAATCACATCGTGCACACAAGCATCTTTGGCCGCCCCAACCATATCCGCCAAAGGCGTGGTGCTATCCCACATGCTTAAATTGTCACGAATACTGCCAGAAAAAAGCGCAATATCCTGATCAACCGAAGCCACTGAGTTTAATAATTGCTGCCGTGGCCAAGCACTGCGTGGCTTGCCATCAAAGAGGATCTGCCCATCCCATACCTCGTACAAACCCACCACCAATTTAGAGATGGTCGATTTACCACAACCAGATGCCCCTACCAAGGCCACCCGCTGCCCTGGTTCTAAAATCAGGTTAAAGTTCTCCAGCAGCGGAGGCTCCAGACGGCTATAGCCAAAGGTGACATTACGTAATTCAAGGTGCCCTTCTAACTTGGCCGAAACCAGAAGCTCATCTTTTTTTTCTAAAGCGACGATATCTTCACAAGGGTAGCGCATCACATCATCCAGCCTGTCCATATCCCCTTGAAAGCCCTGTATCTTGCCCCCTAGCGCCACCAGTGCATTGCTCGGGTTAATAAAACTAGCTACCAGCGCCTGAAAAGCCACCAACATGCCGATCGTCATATCGCCTTGCATCACCCTTGCACCGCCAATACCCAAAACCAACGCCGCATTAGCTGCCGTTAAGAACTTCGGCAATAAATCCAAGGAAATAGAAGTACGGCTCATGGCTTGAGTAGAATTCATCAACCTTGCCTGATAGCCCGCCCAGCGGCTAAAAAAATCAGACTCCGCACCGGAGGCCTTTAAGGTTTCAATCAGCATTAATCCATTCATAGACGTGCCCATCACCTTGCCACGATCAATGGATAGCTTTTGATTCAGCTCCTTACGGCGCTGTGATACATAGCGCAATACCAGCACATTGACCACCACGATCCCTATCGTAATCAGGCTCATAGTCAGATCATAAAACAGCATAATCACGGCAAAAAATAGTGCGGTAATCACGCTCAGTAGCGCAGAGACGAGGTCTTCCGACAAAATATTGGCAACTCGGTCGCTAATGCCAACCCGTGCACCTATATCACCGGCAGATCGCTGCTGATAAAAACCCACGGGCAAGCGTAATACATGCCAAAAAAAACGGGCCGAGGTGCTCAAGGCAATACGGGTTTCTAGCTTGAGTAAATAATGTTTTTGCATCCAAGTTAACACCGCCACCAGTAAGGAAGTCGCCAACATGCCGCCAATTAAAGGGCCCATCCAGCTTGTCAGCCCCCCCACTAAAACCTGATCGATAAACACCGAGGTAAACACCGGAATAAGTAAGCCTGGGATCACTAAGGCCAGCCCCAGCAGTACCAAATAGACAAGCGCCTCACACGTCCCCGTCAGGCGGCTTTGTAAACCATCAATTAAACTACGCGGGCTGCCTGCGGGTTGAAAATCTGGCCCCGGCTCAAAGGTAAGCACCACTCCCGTAAAGGACTGATCAAACTCTGCCTCGCTGACGGAGCAACGCCCCTTTGCCGGATCGTTTAACCACACCTTATCTTTGGCAAAACCATCCAAGACTAAAAAATGATTGAAGTTCCAAAATAAAATCATCGGCAGCTGCATGCTGCGTAAATCTGCAGGCTCCTTACGGTAGCCCTTAGCCAGCAAACCATGTTTTTCTGCCGCCTTCACCACATTCAACGCCTTGCTGCCATCTCTGGATACGCCGCAATCCACTCGCAATTGCTCCAGTGGAATATATTTTTTGTAGTAGGCCAGAATCATTGCCAGCGACGCCGCCCCACACTCCACGGCCTCCATTTGCAATACAGAGGGTGTTTTCACTTGATGTATTTTTAGCACCCACTCAGGCTTATAACGCAGCACACGCTGCCACAGCATATCCATCGCTTTTAGCATGGCTTAATCCAAACCTAAGGCTTTTTTAAGAATCGGCAACACCAGCGTAATCGGCCTTTGCTCAGAAAGCGTAATCGCCGCCGAACACGCTGTGCCACTCTGAATAGAAAAAGGCGGGCCGCTGCGGGTAGACCATTCGTAATGACTGGGATTAACCGAAGAAGGCTTGAGCGAAGCCAGAATTTGAATCGGTGCCAGCGTGCCGGTCAGTTGCTGAACTAATTTTTCATTAGCAAACACCCGCATCAGGCCCTGATCGGTAGAAGGGTAATCGGCAACACTGCTAATAAATGCAGGCAAAAACCAAACTCTTCACGTTTAGCCGTACTTGGGCTGATCTCCACCTTCATCCCGGCACTGACTTTCTTGCCCTCAGCTGCGGGTAAATAGATATAAGCTTCGATTTCATTCATATCAACTCCGCCCTGCTCCACGCTGATCAGCTGCGTACCCCGCTCAACCAACTGCCCCTCCGCCGCCTTGACTTCCAGCACCCGACCTGAATAAGGGCTGATAATAGAAGTAAAATTCTTGGCATCCCGTCGCATCAAAGCCAGCGTGCGCTTTACGTCATCTAGCTGGTTCTGGGTTTGTACCACTTCATTATCACTCTGCTTTTTGCCCTCTAGCCTCGCCACATCCTGCTGCTTAAACTGGCCCTTAATGGTTTCAGCTTCTAAACGAACCGCTTCCAGCTCCAGCTGCGATGTAATTAAGGTTTGCTTGGTAATCAAACCCTGCTCAAACAACGAGGCTTGACTGTTTATACGCTCTTGCAGCAATTGCCCGCGTTGATTAGCCGATGCCAACTGGCGCTGCAAATTTTGTGTTTGCTGCCCCATAGTCGCATCCCGCAGCGACAAACCTTGCGCCGCCATTGCCACCGCTTGGGCATGCTGAGCCTCTACCTCTTTTAAACGCGCCTCGCTTGATTTGATTTTTTGTAGCAAGTCATACTGCTCCAACCGACCAATGATTTGTCCACGCGTCACCATATCGCCAGGCTCGACAGCCAGATCAGATAAGCGCCCACTGGCCGAAGTCGTCAGTACAATCACCCCACCATTTTTGACCAAGATGCATTGCTGGCCCATAAGCTTAGTTGGCAGCTTACCAAGCACAGACCACGCAATCAGTGTGAGCAACAAGAGGGCAATTCCCGCCAAGGCAATCCAGCCCTTGCTAGAAGTGACTTGCAGCAAGCTATCTAGCTCTTCGGGCGAGGATAGGCGGTTAAGTGCAACTTGCCTGAAAAGACCTTTTTTTTGCATGGCTTATGCTTAGCTCAAATTAATGGAAAGAAGTAAGTGGCCCTAAACCAGCCATATCGCTGACATCTAGTGAAACCACCTCGTCATCATGCATGCTGGCTACGGGCAGTAGCGTGCCAGTTTCAAAGCGCAATTTAGCCAGCGCACTGGCGTAGGCCAGCTGTAGTTGCAAGTAATTCACCCTGGCACTGACAAAGCGCGTTTCGACATTGATCACATCAATTAGGGTGGAAATCCCATTTTTTTGTTTGACTACTTCTTGGCTCACCGCCAGCTCGTACAAGGACAAAGCTTGCTTTGCCACTTTGAGTTGCTCGCTGCTATTAGATAAAGCCTGCCAAGCGCTTTCTATTCCAGAAGCTACCCCTATATTTAAATCTTTTTGCCGAATTAAGAGCTGAGACAGCAGTGCAGAGCGCTCTTGCATGGCCCCACTGGCACTATTGTTTTGCAAAGGAAATTGATAATTTAGCCGAGCAAACACCGAGGGCGAGGCTTGAATTTGCCCAGCTTCTGCGGCAAAGCCATAGCGGCTACCGCCCTCCGATGCCTTGGCATAGCCCAGCCCCAGCTGTAAATCCAGCTGAGGTTTAAGCCGCTCCTGCACTGCCTGCATCTGCCGCCGCGCCGCATCCAGCTGCACTGCCAGCGCTCTTACGTCTGGGCGTTGCTGCAAGGCCGCAATACTGATTGCTTCGGTAGAAAAAAACGGCAGCGTTGTTAGCTGGGCAGGCAAGGCATCAGAGGGCTCAGGCAGCTGCTTGATCGCCAGCTCATCTAGGCCCAATAAGCGACCCAGCACCGTTCTGGCCTCGATACGCGCCAGCGCCGCTGCTTGCCGCCGGCTGATTTTGTCGCTGTGATCTGCTTGTAGCAAAACCAAATCGGCTCGCGGCTTTTCACCCGCATCCACCAGCTTTTGAATAGAGCGCAGCAGGCTCTGGCTACGCTCCTCACTACTCTGCGCTACTTTTTCTAAATCCACCCGGCTGCGGTAATTCCAGTACGCCAGCAGCGTGTTATAAAGCGTCTGCGCAATACGGTCCCGCAGTTGATAACGGCTCAGCTCAATATTCAGCTTAGCCACATCTTCTGAAGAGGCAGTGGCATCACGGCCATGCAGCAATGGCACAATCAGAGACACATCAAATTTAAGCCGATTTTGCTGCAACAGCTGCCCATCACTAGCGAGGGCATCTAAGCTGCCATTCAAACTCATGCCATTATGCAGTTGCTTACTCATCCCCAATTGATAGCCGCTATTTATCAACAGCCCATCTGCGCTATTGATTTGCGGTGTGACTTTTTTATCGTATAAAAGGCCAGAAGACAAAACCCAATCAAATTGCCCGGCCGCCTGCAAATACTGCCCCTGAGCAACAGCAATCTGAGTGCTTTGAATTTGTATGTCTGGGTTTTGCTTTAGAGATTGCTCAATGGCGGTGGATAGCCAAAATTCAGAAGCTCTTGTATCAAGATAAAATAACGAAAAAAACATATATATAATAAATATATGGAAATATTTTCTGTTAATTAAAATCAAGAAATAATACAAAAATAACCTCTGATCTTTTAAATATTTATAAAAAACAAGACCTCAGATCAGACTGCACAATATGCATAATCTGAACAGATAGCAGCGGCTAAAACATAAAATCATGGCATAGTGAGCAATAAATCACTATCTTCTGAATGAAAACACTTAATCAGCTCATCAGTCATAAAATTAAAATTTCCACTATGATTAATTAAACGATTCATAAAGAGGGCCACTCCGGCAGAGCCGGATGAATAATCAGTACAAATTTTATTAGGAGTCAGAAGCGGATAAGAAAAACCTTCTTTTCTTTTAATGGTAAATAATTTCAACCCTTCCGCAGCCCGATAAGCTAGGTCAAGATATGACTCATCGCCCAAAAATTCATAAACATCCAGCATATAATTCGCCAAGCCTGACAGCCCGGAAAACAAATCTGGAGAAATAGTATATTTCTGTGCAATGGCTGGTTTTACTTTTTCAATAAAGTGAAGATATTCTACATTCTTTGTTATGACGTAATAACGCAATGCAACACTGGCCACACCTGCACTACCATGCGCTAGGTAAGGATAGAGTATATTGTTCCCATTAACAGTATGCTTTGGAAAACCAAATGTCCCTTCGATTTCTCTTCCGCAAGAAATATCAAATTTAATCCCGTTTTCACCAACCAATAAATAACGGGCATTTTTTGTAGCGCAATATATATTCAGTAAGAAAAGAGCAATGCCGCTGGCACCCTCCATAAGCCCCACGCCAGTCCCTTTACCTTCAACATTATCCCATGAGCAACCATCGCCCTCTGCCATTGCAGTCTCACAAATAATATCGGCTATTTTCACTGCCTCAGACAGATAGTGCTCTTTATTTGTTTTTTGCCATAAATTAAGGCAGGCTAAGCCATAGCCTGCTGCACCATAAGCAAGAGACATTTTTTGGAATAATAAACGATGCCCTGCCGCCATTTTTAATGCTTGTCCTGCCAGCTTCTGATGGCCTGTTTCAAATAATGCCCAAGCCATTCCGCTCAGGCCGTTCATCAAACCCGGCAAATGCGCCTCTAATTTAAACTGACGCAATATCCAATCATTCAATGTATCGGGAACAGAATCAGAAGCTTTATGCCATGCATATGCCACCCCAAGCACGCCATGATCTACAGCCATGCAATCATCGAATTTGGGGCCAAAGGGCAAAATTCGACCTGATAAGGACACATCCATCATATTGGCATTATATTCAAAAACTTTACTAACTACATTTTCGCAAAATGCATGAATGCTTTTTTTGTTGTCAACTTTAAATTTATACCCACTTATTTCATTTACGCTGCACATCTTTAATTTTTCAACGCAAACACCAAGATCAATGACTTCATCTGAATAAAGATAATTCACACATTCGATATACCCATAAGGCAGCCCAATATCTTTTCTTAATTCACCCAGCGCTATCGTTACAAAATCCTCATTAATTTCACTCAAGGTAGGGTTTGGCAAAATCATTGCCATCAAAAAACTACCTAATGCATAATAATCATCATAAAAATCAACTGTCTTTTTAACTTTTCTGGAATGCTTACCAAAGCCAGGCGAAAACATATTCGTATTTCTATCTACCCCTAGCTCAAAAGCCCCTTCAAAATCAATCAGCTTTATATTCAAATTACCCGGGTTGACAATAATATTGTTCAGAGACAAATCGCCAAATACAATACCATACTCATGCAGTAGTATAATTTTTTCGAAAAGCTGCACTGATATATTTAATACATCTTCAAACCACTGCTTCATCACTCTGTCGGAAGAAGTTGCATGAATCAGCTTATTGGATCTGGCAATATATTGACGCAAATTTTGCCCCTCAATCAACTCCTGGGCCATAAACGAATGATTCCACTCCTCAAAAAAATCCAAAGCTTCAGCACTGATCTCTGTTTTTGATATTTTTGATAAAATCCTAAACTCTTTTTTTAGACGTTCTATCGAATCAACACCTTCATCATTAATTTCAACATAAGGCCTGCACTCTTTGATAATTGCCTCTTGCTGTGTAACCACGTTTTTAGCCTTATAAACGCCGCCAGCATTTGAATGTTTAATAACGGAAATAATTTCATATTTTCCGCCAAACAGTTGTACATTTATTTTTTCAACAGTTTTATTTGCATTCGTCAAAGGAGAAATTTTCAGGCAAAGTTCATCTGTAACAAAATCAGGAAGAATAAAATACGGGGATCGGATATCTTCAATAAATTCGTATTTGTCATTTAAGATACACAGCGTTCTTTCGCCATTTACGTTAATCTCCGGGAATGACTGAATACCTCCGTAGCGGTAAAAAAGTACCGATGCATCTTTATACTGCCGGTCGGACAATATATACGGCCCCTTTTCATCTTTTAACTCTGCATAAAGTGACTCAATCAGTCTTTTAAATATCTCATCACTCCCCGGGTAAATAGTTATAAATTTTCCGGCAGACTGACGCGAGCAGCTCTTACGCAGCTGCGAAATTAAGATATGCGGATCACTGGCGAACTTAAATTCAACACCATAGCTAAAGCAAACCGATGCGACTTTATTTAAAATTCGCAATGCAGATTCAGGCAAGGCTGAAACATGAATTTTCCAGCCCTGAGCAGGATGCTTTGCCTTTGGAGACAAAGTCTGAGTCCAAAAATGGCCTTGATTTAAACGCCACATATTCGGAAGCTGTTTAGAGACATGTTCATAATAAAACATAGATGGTTTGTATGCAGATTGCGGGATAAAATAATCATTACTATTGCTATTCAACAACTCTCGCAAAGAATTTTCCACATTTAAACCTACAAAAGTAATAATCAGAAATAGTAGCGGAAAAAATCCGCTACTATATAAACTAAAAAACAAATAACAATAATGCTATTTGTTTAATTTAATAGCTATTTATTCAACGTTACTTTCTTCAGCTTTACCACAATGATTGCTGACAGTGCTCCAATCAGCAGGAGTTTCACCTGTAACCCCTCCACTAATTTCAGCCAGAGTCTGTAAATCTAAAACTTTAGATTTGTCATCACTAACTACACTGTCATTTTCTACAGCAATATTCTCTGATTTCTTAGTCATGATTATTCCTTTAAAATTCAATAAAAATTTTTATTCCGCATATTAATTATGCAGCACCGTTTTGTTCCGCTTCGCTTGCACAATAATTGCTCACAGTACTCCATTCAGATGGAGTTTCACCCGTAACGCCACCACTGACTTCCGCAAGTTCCTGAAGATCCAATACCTTGGACTTTTCTTCATTTGATTGAACATCACTTTCTAAACTAGCGTTTTTAATATTTTCAGATTTTTCTGTCATAGCTTAACTCCCTTCAGGTTATATAAAACCAGCCATAACCTTTGTCATTTTCAGACAAATAGTTTAGCGGGTCCATTGTGCAGCTGACTGGCGCTGCCCCATTGCTTACTACAAAAAATATTTAAACCAAAAATTATAAACATAAAAAAACTTATCATTCACTTGCATCAACCCCATCCAGCGGAGAGATTAATTCTGCAAACTTAACCACAGCCAAAGGAGGATAGATCCCTAATTTTTTTGCCGCCCCCATATTTACCAAATAGGTAAACCGGTTTAATAACTCAACAGGTATTTTTGAGACGTGCTCTTTCTTTAAAAGTATCTGTTCTGCCTTATGTGCGGCTAATTCCCCCACATTGAAATAGGTACTCACCAGCCCCAATAATGCGCCATCATTCCGAACAGGCGCTTCGGTGGCAGAAAAGACGGGGATTTTTGCTGCCTGTGCTGCCTGCACCACTGTCTGCGCATTTTTAATCATAAATGAATCTGATGGGATATATATAAACTGGGGTTTTCTTGCTAATAATTCTTGTGTAGCCTTTTTTATCCCATCAAGTCCCGGTTTATTATTCTCATCAAGCGCAACAGGAGATAAATCTAAAGAAAATTTATTTTTAGCTGCAATTTTTTCCAGCCCTTGCACTGCAAGTACTGCATTTTTTTCCTGTGAGTTATAAATCACACCCAGTGTTTGCGTACTGCGCATTTTCTGTAGTGCATTCATTTGTGCACTCAGTGGCACTAAATGTGATGCACCTGTTAAATTTCGCCCGGAAGCCTGCATGTTTTTAACAAGCCTTGCCCCAATTGGGTCAGCAACAATATTAAATACAACCGGAATATCCGTAATATGCTTTTCAGGATTAACCTGCCCGACTAAACCAACCACTTCTGCGGTTACCGTTGTGCCAAAGGTGTAGATCAAATCCGGCTTTAATTCACGTGCTTCACTCACAAATTCGGCAATTTTTGTATTATCAGCTTGCGCATCACGAATAATAAATTCAGCTGCAATGTGGTGTTGCTTAAAATATGAAACAAACCCTTTTTCTGCGTCGGTAAATCCACGATAAAGAATCATCATTATTTTATACGGTGGTTTTTCATTTATTTCAGCTGCTTTTAACTCCAAAGGAAAAAGTAACAAATATGTAAATATAATTATGAAACGAAAATACATTTGCTATTTCCTTTATTCCATCAGCCAGCAAATGCGGCACGGGTTTGATTTCTTTCAAACAAAAAAAACATAACAGTAAAGCAAGTGGCACAAATTAAAGATACCAAACCAATTCCAAAAAAAGCACCATTAAAACCAAACTGGGAAATAAGCACGCCCGCAATAATCGGGCCTAAAACATTACCTAGGCGTTCAATTAACCGGAAAATACCTGTTGTAGTTCCTCCCCCTACTTCCTCAACCACCTCTTTGCAAAAATCATTAATTAAAGCCAGCTGCGGTGATACCCCAATAGCGTGGGCAATACCTAATAAAGTAATACTTGCCAGTAAACCTGCCGTACTATCAAAAAAATAAATAATAAACATGGCGGCAGCGGCGGCATACCCCCCAATACTCACAAACCACCGCAGATGGCCAATTTTGTCTGCCATTTTTGCCACATATGGCGATAAAACAATAATTGCCAGGCCATATGCCATCATGACCCTGCCTGTAGTCGATTGATTATTTCCCAATAACTTTAAATACAGCGGAACCGAGTAATACAAGAAACCCGTTAGTGCAATTTTTGCAGGCACCGCGGCCAGAAAAGTAATAACAACAAATTTTTTATTCTTTAACAGACTCTTGAAATCATTAATACTTAATTTCTTCTTTGCCACAACACTGGCATCAGGATTGCTGTGCAGAAAACGCAATACAAAAAGGGCCGAAGCTGCACTGAGTAATCCAGACAATAAAATAGTAGAGCTATTACCAAGCCGGTCGGCCAGAATCCCTCCAATTGCCGACCCCGATAAAGAGCCCGCAAAAAAACAGGATAAAAAAACAGCCATCCCCCGGGTTCTTTGGGCAATCGGTGTATGACTTGCCACATAGCTTTGAGTAGTAATAAAGACCAGCCCATAACCCAATGCTGTAAACGAGCGCCATAACAACAGGTCATATAACGATTGTGCGCAGGCCGTAAGAATAAGGCCAATTGTAGTAAGTACTGCGCCGGTAATAAACGCTGTCCTGTGGCCTACCCGATCACTCCACATTCCCGCCCATGGCATTGATAAGGCCCAAGTAAACATAAATATCGATATGGGTAATCCAATCACAATATTTTTAGAAATCCCCATTGCAGGCGAATAAAACTGCCCGACATAAACAGGGAAAAACGATAGTGATAATGAATCTGCAAAAATTAATAAGAAAAATGGCCATCGAATATGATCAACAGCAGTGGCATAGAGCGTCCGACGCTCGCCGGGGACATGAAACTGATAAGCTGCTAACCGCTGTTGAAGTAAATCAGCCAACCCCGCTTGACCAGCCCGCTGCTGCAGCGTCTGATAGCGCAGATTTAATTTGGCAACAATCTGATTAAACTGCGCGCTCAATTGCCCAACCCCTCCCAGATGATCAAAAGGGAGGTAATAACTGAAATCTCCTTGCCGAATCCGAGTTAAGAAGTGATGTGTTACGTCAATTGGGCTGGCAATCACAAACGTAAGTACAAAACGCATCAACTCAAGCGCAATCAGGCTGGCCACCAGTAATACCGTCATCACGTCATAAGCAATTTCTTGCACCTGCTGCTCAACCAGCTCAGATCGCTGCCCCAGATGTAATGTGCCAACATGGTGGTGCTTAAAAATGAGCGGCACGCTTGTATTAAAATACGCGCCCACTTTTTGGCTCACAGGCTCTGTAACATTGCGTAGGTCCGGCTTTTGCTCTAGAGCATCATAGGCATTCTGATAAATAATTTTGCCCTGTGCATCGCTCAAAACCATATAAGCGATATCGGGATTGTCTTTACGTACAGCTGCAAAAAATGCTTCTACCCCAACCATTTCAGCCAGCGGCACACCATAGTGATCGGCTTTTTCTATCACCCCGGTAACCGAATAGCTTACTGCTGCGACAGTTCTTGCCATTTCAGGCGGCAAATCTTCATCAAAATGCTGCAACGCCAGCCATGATAAAAAGAGGGCAGAGATCAGCAGCATTCCCCCTGCTAATAAAACCAGACGCATTTGCAGCTGCTTCACTTCCCGCCTCCTGATTGTGGCAATTGAACAGGAGAAACAGGGGAGATTTCCCGCTCTAACTCAGTCATTTTCTGAGCCAGCTGATGGCCAAGTGCGGTAAAGTCGTTAATGTCCTGAGCGACATTCCCACTCAAAACGTGCCCCTCAACTTTTAGCGGTGTTGCTGCTCCAATCGCGCTGTCTATCACTCCACTCACTTGGGCCAACTCATTCGCAAACTTTCTGGTCAGTGCAAATACGCCACCAAAAATCAGCACAGCAAGCAGAACGAATGTAAGCAACATATCGAGCACTAATTTATTACGCATCTGATGCGTAGCGTTTTCAATGGCTAATCTGTCATAGCCAATTATCACAGCGCCTGTCTTAATATTAAAATTATTAAGAAACACAATCCCAATTTGAATAGTGTCTGAAGTCATTTCTTGCCAGTATTTTCTTTCCTGTGTTTCTTTAATTTTATTCTTATAAAATATAATATTTACAGCAGGATCTCCCCCCTCACCAGTCACATTACCATTCTCATCTATTATAAATATATAGTGAATACCTGCATGGCTTCGCATTAGCTCATTAATGGTTGGCAATAAATTTAAATTTTCTGATGGTTTAATCCCAATATTTAATCCAGCCTCAATGATCTGGCGCAACTCTTTGGCCAGAACAAGATGTCTTGATAAACTTAAATCCAAATAAGTTTTACGGTAATTAGAATAATTAAGAAACGAAATAATCGCCAAAACAAAAGCAATGACCAGTACAAGTAACAGGCTGACTCTCCACCATATGTAGTGCCGGTTTTTGTAAATTTCTTTTTCCTGCCTGGCTAATGAGACCATATCGTTTCCAAAGTAAGACTCATTGTGAGATCTGTTCACGCCATATACTTCAGAAGCTTTACATGCTTATTTCTCTGTTACTCACTACCGCAACCACTGCCTTCAAACCAACAAAAGCTGACTAAAAACTGAATGATTCAATACTAATGCCATGACAAAAAACCTGTCAATTTTTACCATTAACGTCAAAAATTTTAAACAAAACCGTCAAAAAAACGCTATCCACCTGATTTTAAATCGTTTTTATGCAAATAGCATGCGCCGTAGCGCACGGAAAAAGCTTACTCCAAAAGCAAGCACACTTTAGTCCATCATTCAATTGCTATCATCCTTGTAAGAATCAACAGCAATCCATTCCAGCTTTGCTTCTCTAAAAATATTCCGACAAATATATTTTTTTCATCAAAAAAAACTAATCAAGCAGTGAATTAAATAAAAAAATATCAAAAAAAAATTGTACATACAAAAAAAACAAAACAAGCATTTTTCCAGCCGCGGTTAACTGTGTTGTTTTTTATATAAATACATAGAAAATCATTCGCCAAATACATTTTCAATTAAATCTATATTTGTAGTAAATAAACGACAAGACATCATCGGTTGATTTTAAATACGCCAAGAAGGAAAGCCAGCACTCCATCCGAAGTATTAAATCTCTTATCAGGAAGAATAAATAATCAACTCGCACAAAAAAACAATGTCAATACATTATTCATACATCACAATGCAGAAATCATTTACCCTGAATAAATTTTTACAAACAAAACAACAGATTAAGAAAACTAAATATTTATTAATTGCACCGCTGAATGTTGTAAATCTTCAAATGATTGCCCTGTGTCAGCCATAATGCATCCGCAATACAGAGCGAGTTTGTTGTACGGCCCCCCTTAAAGTGCTCTGCCATGACGTGTGAGTTACGCGGATAAACAGACTGATGCTCAATACTTATTACATATTCATCATCACAACTAGGCTGACTACTCAGTGCTTATTGCTGGCTTGTCAGTTCAAACCATGCCCAGCATGATCTTGAAGCGGGATATATGCGTTGATTTGCAGGGTTTGAGCTTCAGTCTCATCATCCGGAATGAACATCTTGTGGTGATGGATCTCATAGCATAAAGAAGCAGCAATATGAACCAGGGCGCGAAGCTACAGAATTGAGGGATGCCTGAATAGCATGGGTATAGCCATCCAAAAACAAAAAAGGGCAAAGTCTGCATGACTTTGCCCTTTTTACGTTTACTCAATATTAAATCAGCTTGCCCAAGTCTTTTTCTACCATCTTCATTAATAAAGGCTGTGCTTCTGCCTTAGGATGCAGCTGATCTGTCTGAAAGAGTTCTATATTTTTATAGACAGGAGCAAGTAAAAATGGCGTTAAGCTGATACTGTGTTGCTTAGCCAGCCGGGGATAAATGGCGGCAAAACTCTCAGTATAATTTGCACCATAATTAGGTGGCATCTGCATGCCGATCAGATGCACTTTAGCGCCGCTGGCTTTAGCCATTTTAATCATGCTGGCTAGGTTTTTTTCCATCTCTGCAAGAGGCAGGCCGCGTAAGCCATCGTTGGCACCCAGCTGCAGCAATACTATTTTAGGCTGATGGGTTTTTAGTGCTTGCGGGAACCTTGTCAGCCCTCCGGCAGTCGTTTCTCCAGATACACTGGCATTCACTACGCGCCATGATTTGCCTTGTTTAGCCAGATCCTGATCTAACAGCGCAGGCCAGGCAGCATTAGCGGCGAGGCCAAAACCGGCAGATAAGCTATCACCAAATACTAAGATCAATGGCGCTGCAGCCTGAGCCGACGCCATCGACACACTAAAACCCAATACGGATACAAAACGCCACATGAATCACTCCTCAGAAATAATGCTGGCCGTGCGCGGCCTGGGTAAAACGGTCAGTACCGCAGTTGAAAAGCTTGATCTCTTACATGATATTGAATTTTCCCTGCCAGCGGGAGCTAGTCTTGCTATTGTTGGCAGCTCTGGTTCAGGAAAATCCACACTATTGGCCCTGCTTGCAGGATTAGATCAAGCCTCACGCGGGCAAATTACGCTGGCGGGTAAAGAATTAGGCAGCTTAAACGAAGACCAGCGGGCCGAACTGCGGGGGCAGGTGTCAGGTTTTGTATTTCAATCGTTTCAGCTTTTGCCCGAGCTGTCTGCTTTAGAAAACACCATGCTGCCACTGGAATTAGCAGGCAAAAAAGAGGCCGCTGCCCGTGCCACAGAATGGCTGGAGCGGGTGGGTTTAAGCCATAGGCTGGAACATACGCCCAGACAATTATCCGGCGGCGAGCAGCAGCGCGTGGCCTTAGCCCGTGCTTTTGCATCAGATCCAAAAATCCTCTTTGCCGATGAGCCCACCGGCAGCCTGGATGCGGCCACAGGAACTGCAATTGCCGATTTGCTATTTGAGCTGAACCGGGAAACCGCAACCACGCTGGTACTTGTTACCCACGATGAAAAACTCGCAGCACGCTGTGGCTGGCAATTAAGGCTTTCAGCTGGCACACAGATCGAGTTTTCAAGATCGCCGCAAGCAAGCCCCATCACCCACCACGAACAAAGTGTCTGAATAAAGCAGGCAGCAGTTTGCCTTGATAGGGATTGGTGGGGATTGATGAGGAGCTAAGCCTTGAAGCACAGAAGATATAGAGAGCACAGAGTTCCACAGATGAAAAAATGATGGGCTTTATATGGTTTGATGATTCTCTCAGTGAAACGCAGTGACCTCGTTTTACTCCGTAGTTCAAGGTTTCAGACCCTCAGCTTCAAGCTGAAGTAGCTTGATACAAAAGATGTACCGTCCCATATCAACACCGACGATTTGCATTAATGGAAACCCCATGCACAAACTCAACTGGCGTTTGTTTTACCGCAGCTTTCAAGCCGGGGAATATCGCACCCTTTTAGCTGCGCTGATCATTGCCATTGCCGCCCTCACCGCTGTAGGGCTGCTGTCAGGCAGGATGGAAAAGCTGCTGGCGCTGGAAGCGAATGATCTGCTGGCCGCCGATGCCGTCATCAGCTCAGACCACGCCCTCAGCGTCAGCTACCGGCAGCAAGCAGAACGCCTTGGTTTAAATACTGCAGAAACCGCTGTTTTCCCCAGCATGGCAGGGTTTAACGGCCAGGTGATGCTGTCTTCCGTTAAAGCAGTCAGCCATGCTTACCCGCTGCGGGGCCAGTTAAAGCTCGCGCCGGACGGCCATGTCAGCACCGCGCCTGAGGCAGGCAGCGCCTATGCCGATGCAAGGCTGGCGGCCACTTTAAAGCTTAAATTGGGCGACACACTGGAAGTGGGACAGCTCAGGCTGAAACTCGCCGCACTGATTGAGCGCGAGCCCGATGCCGCGATGGATTTCTCTGGTCTGCAGCCCCGCTTAATGATTAATCAACAAGATTTAGCCGCCAGTGGCCTAATCGGCTTTGGCAGCCGCGTGAAATACCGGCTGCTCGTTGCTGGCCCGCCCGCTACCATTGCCACATGGCATCAGGCCGTGCAGCCCAAACTCATCCGGGGTGAAAAGCTGGAAGACGTACGGGATGCGCGCCCCGAAGTAAAAACCGCTTTAGAGCGAGCCGAGCGCTTTTTACGCCTGACTTCCTTACTTGCAGGCTGCTTGGCCGCCATGGCCATTTTGTTGGCCGCGCGCCGTTTTGCTACCCGGCATTTTGATACCGTTGCTCTGCTGCGTACCTTAGGTGCCAGCCGCGGCACAGTGCGTACCCTGCTACTGTCGCAACTGGCCCTACTCACGCTGGCAGCCAGCGTGGTTGGCGGCTTGCTGGGCTGGGGCGCGCAAAGCTTACTGGTATTCAGCATTCAGGATCGCCTGCCTGCGGCCCTGCCCGATGGTACTTTGCTGCCCTGGCTGGTCGCGTCTTTACTGGGATTTGTGCTGCTGATGGGCAGCGCGGGGCCTATGCTGCTGGCACTGGCAAACACCCCGCCACTACGCGTGCTGCGCCATGAGTTAGAGCCCAAAGCCAGCCTGATTTTGCAATGGACACTCACCCTTGTCGCCCTGCTACTGCTGCTGTGGTGGATTGCCGCAGAAGCCAAACTGGCCCTGATGGTAGGTGCTGGGATTGTAGCCACGCTGTTACTTGCTGGCGGCAGCGGTCTTGGCCTGCTCTGGCTTTTGCCCCGCATCTTGCCAGAGCACCCGATTAAGCTGGCATTACGCCAGTTGCTGCGCCGCCCAGGTCTCGCCTTTGCCCAGCTGGGCGCTTTGGCAATTGGCCTGTTGGGCATCTGGCTGCTCACCGTAGTGGAAGGCGATTTACTTAAAACCTGGGAAGGCCGTGTCGCTGCTGATGCGCCCAATCACTTTGCAGTGAATATTCAGCCCGAGCAAGCCGCGCAATTTGAGCAGCGCTTTATTAATCGCCACATGCCCGCACCCGCGCTGCAAAGCATGATACGTGGCCGCTGGATCATGCAAAATAAACAGCCCATCAAGCCGGAAAACTTCCAGGAAGACCGCGCCAAACATCTGGCCGAGCGCGAATTCAATCTTTCATGGGGCGATATTCTGAGCAACGATAACCGCATCGTTGCGGGTACGCCGCTTAATGACAGTCAGCCTGGTTTCTCGGTAGAAGCCAAACTAGCCACCACTTTAAATATCAAGCTAGGCGATGTGCTGAGCTTTGATATTGCCGGCAGCACCGTCACCGCACCGGTGGTGAATCTGCGCGAAGTCAACTGGGATTCCTTCCGCGTTAACTTTTTTGTAGTCGCCAGCAAAGCGCTTGTTGCTGATTTGCCCACCAGTATGATCACCAGCTTTCATCTCAGCGAAGCGCAAAAAACCATTGTGCCTGAGCTGGTGCAAGCCCTGCCCAACGTCACCATTATCGACGTGGGCCAGGTGCTGGCCGAGGTACGGCGGATTCTGGATTTATCTGCTGCAGCGCTGCGTTTGGTGTTTTTATTCTGCATTGCAGCCGGGGTCACCGTGCTGTTTGCCGCGCTGGACACCACCGAATCGGAACGCGCCAGAGAAGCAGCGATCTTGCGTGCACTGGGCGCCACCTCAAAGAAGCTGCGCAGCGTGTGGCTGTTTGAAAGCCTGCTGCTTGGCGGTATTGCTGGCCTCGTGGCCGGGCTAATGGCCAGCATTGGCGGCATGGTGATCGGCCAGGAGTTACTCGAGCTGCCAGTGGCATTTAATTACTGGCTGCCTTTGGCCAGCCTGCTGGCCGGAGCGGCGATTACCGCACTGGCGGTGCTCAGACGCCTGCATAAACTCAGCAAAACATCACCGCTGGTTTTATTAAGAGATGCAGGTTAATGATGTAAACAGAGGCAAAGTGGCGAGCTCTTAAAAACATTGGGCATCCCGCATAGCGGGTGCCCATTTACACTTGCAGCGCTTTCAGCCATCGAATTCTGTCTTTTAAACGGACTCGCCATTCTTCTGCCAGCCCTGCTGTATTTGCCAGCGCACTCAGTGTGGCCAGATCAGGCCTGCGGCAAAGGACCTGCTCCCAAAAAGCCGCAATACTGCAGGAATGCTCCTGGCGCGATTGCAGCGTAATGGCCTGGCCTGCACTCATAAAGCCTGCCGTCAGCACCCGGGCATAGCACCCTGCCCGGTGCTGCTCCTGGAGTATTTTTGACAAATGTGGAAGACCAAAACGCGCGTTGAGCTTCCAGCAGGGGCTTCGTGGCTGGCTGATCTGAAATACCACATCGCCAGCACGATAAATATCGCCGATAAAAAAATCCTGATCCGTGCCACCCTGGCAGGCAATATTCTCGCCCATACTGCCCGCAATCAATGGCTCTGCCGTATCAGAAAACATCTTTTGCAAAACAGCATAGTGCTCAAAAGCAAATAAACTCAGTGCACGGTCTGGCCCGCCATGGCTACGAAGATCCACAATCTCATCATCCGCCATCCCCTGCCCGTCTACCCATACAGCCCCTTCCCTGCGCTGTTTTCGCAAACCGCTGCGGTGGCCTCCATCGCCAATCACACTGATTCCACCCGCAAAAAGAGCATGCACCAGCAGGCTTGGCATCTGATTTTTACAAATGATGCAAAGAAGCGGGCTGTGCTTTAAGCCGCTGCGGTGTTGTCGCCACAAAGGACGGCCTGTTTTGATAGGGAGTCAGCCAGGCAAGCGTCTGCGGCCCTGCATGGGCCGCAAACACATCGGGCAGCCTGAACTGGATATATTCCAGCGCAACAGCAAGGCACAGATCCGGCAATGACAAAGGAGCGGCTTGATGAGCCAGCAATATTTCAAGCTGTGCCAATGCCCTTTGCAAAGCGGCAATGCCCCGATCTGAAAGGGCGTGATCCGGGCCAGAAAACCGGTCATTAACCACTTTCTTAAACGCTGTTTCCATCAGCAGCTTGCCCAGTGCATAGCGCTGCAAACGCTCCACATCATGAGAAGAATGGCTCAGCCCGCCCTTGCCCTGGGCCAGCAGATAATCGCAAATAAACAGGCTTTCGTATAAAGCCTCCTCTTCTTTAATTTCAAGCGTAGGCACCAGCGAAAATGGGTTGAGTTGTAATAATGATTCAGGCGATGCCCATGGATCAACCCACACAAAATCAAGTTGGCTCACGCCTGCTTCTAAGGCAGTAATCAGCACTAATCGTGAAAAAGGCGAGGTGTCATTTAAATAAAGACGCATTAATGGCTTCCTTTCAGGCTCAGCTCAAGTGAAGGTTCAGGCTTGGGGTTCACCAGAAAAATACACAGTGCGGAGAAAACCAATGCAATCGCACTGATCAAGAATAAAGGGCGATAAGACGCGGCATTCACAGAAGCGGCCGCCATAAAATAGCCCGCAAGTAATTGTGAAGCGGCAAAGCTAAATGTCATGGCACTCCACGCTTTGCGATGCCTAGCGGCCCCCACACACTCAAGCATATAGGTCGAAATAATGGCCACAATGCCAGGGGTAAATGCTCCCACCAAAAAGGACGATAAAAATAATGCAGCCGGGCTGCTGCTGAATAATGGCAAAGCCACACCCATGGCCTTTAGCAAAAAGCACGCCATCAGGCAGCGCTTAAAGCCAAAATAGTCACCCAAAGTGCCGGTGATCAAGGGGCCAACGGCTGCTCCCAAGCCAAATACAGCCCAGAAAAATCCCCCTGCAGCCAGTGGCATTTTCAGCTCGCGAACAATGTAATCAATCCAGAACAGGGTATGGGGCAAATACCCCACCGCATTCAATACATAGGCCAGCAAGACCAAAAAAGCAGCCACCTTGGCTTTCTTTGACATCGGCTCAAGCGATGCCGCCGCAGCTTTAGCCGTGGCGGGTGCTTCCTGCCCCCACGCCCCCCATGTCAGGATGGTTAATAACAAACAAATCGTGCCCATACCCAGCCAGGCCGCCGCCACGCTCTGAGAAATCAGCAGAGGAATCAGTGTTCCCGATGCCATCGCCCCGAGGCCGATGCCCGAAAAAATAATGCCGCTGACCTTGCCCCGTATTGCCTCTCTGTGCTGAATCACGATGGCAGGCGCCGCCAGCACCATCAGCATTGCGCCCCCCACTCCCGCCATGGTCCGCCAGAAGTAAAACCATGGCAGTCCCTTATTTTGCAGCGCACAGGCCAGATAGCTCATCGAGCAAAGCAGCATCGCTACTCGTAATAAAAACCTCAGCGAATACATTTTTGTTAAGTAATGAGCAAGCGGCGCGCCCAGCAAATAACCAGCCAGCGTGGCCACCCCCAAGTAGGATGCATCACTTTTTGAAAACCACCCGGCCTGGATCAGGGCGGGCATCAAAGCCACATAGGCAAAACGGCCAATCCCATTACCCACAAATGTGGCAGACAGCCCCGCTAAGCTCAGCCCATTAAAGGCCTTATTCCGCATAAACAACCTCTTTGCTGCGCGCATGGTTTTTTTCAACCATGGACAACATCTGGGCCACGGCACGCCCCGCATCCACCACAGCCGTAGAATTGACGCCCGGCCTTGGCACCACAAAGGTATAAAATTTGGCCCCTTCCGTGGGAATCCCCAAGGCCCATGCATTGGTGACGGGCGATCCATCTGCGGCGATCAGATTAAAATTGCGGTCCACATCCATTCCGCCAGGATGAAAAGACCCGTTGTAAAACAAACGTGCCTGACCACTCTTCAATAACTGTTGCAACAGGCTGGATTCATCATCCTTAGGGCTGTGCATTGAGACTCTGGCCTTAATCAGTACATCCACCTTACATTGCTGCGGCCAGCGTTTAGCGCTCAGAATCAAGCTATCGCCCTCTTTTTTGCACTCCGCCCCCGGCCCGAAATCGGCGGTAAGCACACCCGCCTGCATCAGAGCGAGCATCTCTTCAATTCTTTCTTTTGGCGGGCCAACGGCAACCCGGTTCATCACCGGCAAAAAGCTGGAATACAGCCAGCGGTGCGATGCTTCTGTTAAACCTGCAAAATCAATTGCGGCCCGCAAATGATCGCGTAAATCCCGCAGCACATCGCTTGCAGCCTTAATAGGACTATTGATATTGCCTTGCTGCGCCTCAAAAATATCCTGCCCCAGATACATCATCAGCCATGTTTTAAAGTTTTCATGACTTTGCAAAGCCTCTGCAGCAACAGGGCTGACTAACTGCTCCCATGAGAATTGCTCATGCACAGGCACCTGCTCTGCAATCAGTTTTTGCCTCTCCTCAGCACAGGTGGCAAAAACAAAGCGATTACAAAACAGCATGGCTGCAATATGACCTTTTTTTTGTTTGAAATAAGCCTCGTAATAGGCGTATTTCATATCATTAAGCAGCAGGGGCAAGATGGATTTAACAAAATCCAGCGGGCCCGTTTTTCGCAGCTCCAGCACTTTATCCATGGTCAGGAAACGTGGCCGGTATTGCCCAGAAACGCCTTTCTGATTAATCGCCCGGGCTGAAAGCGGCAGACCGGAGCGTGAAAAAGCGCAAATTTTTGGCTCCTGCCCCGATGGAATATATTGCAGCGCTCCCGTGACAGCCGCGCGCACAAACCGCCCCCCTCTGCCCACGGTTAAATATGAAAAAATATCAAATGTAGACAGGCCCAGTCCTTCAATAGCAACGGTGCAATCCGCAGGGATAAAAGCCAGCTTTTCTGCAATCGGATAGGGATCTGTCACAATGGCCGGCCCTGCCTGATGCACATGCGGCGGCTTAGGCTTGGTGTGCCCGGTGGTTAAAAAGAAATAATCCGCCTGAAAGGATTCGCTCGTTTCTGTCAGTAAAGTCCATGCACCATCTGCCTGGCGCTGCACGCTTTTAATGGGCTCTTTACAGAACACAACTTTTAAATTTGCAGGCGCAAGATGCAAAAGATAGTGATAAACCCATTGCAAATACTCGCCAAACATACTTCTTGAGTAATAAGCATCCGGGCATATTGCGGCTGCGCCTTCTGCACCCTGGCTATCTGTCAGCCACTGATAAAACGAAGGCCCGCCAAGAATCGGGCCTGCATCTTTTACTGTTTCATCCGCAAACTGGGTGATTTGTCCTGCAACCGAGTTAACCAATAAATGATCGGGCTGGCTTGGCCAATGACAGCCAGAGCCGGGGTCTCTTGGATCAAAAAGATAAATCAGCAAATCTTGCGTTGTTTTAGCTAGCGCATGGGCAATGATTCTTTCCAGCACAGTGAGTCCGCGCGGCCCCATGCCAATAATTGCAATCTGAACTGCCTGCTTCGTTTTCACTTTTTGCTCCTGCATTTTTAGAATTTTTAAAACAGAAATAAACACTGAAATAACAAGCACAATCAACAGCACCACGCAGCAAAACCCACCTATAACTTGCTGTAAAACACTAAAAAACTTACTTATTTAGTAAATTAATTTTATGACAAATAGAAGACAATGAAAACAAAGTGAAAGTGTAAATAATGCCAAGAAATGAAAATGTAAGATATAAGACAGCAAATAGACTCATGTTTCAGACGAAAAAAAGCCGGCAATTTATGCCGGCTTTTACACCTAAAAAATATAGAGCGCTGTAACTGGCACCCCGCAAAAGCTGATTGTTTAAGCTTCATTACAAGGCGACCCAGCCCGTTTCAGCCCAAATACCAGTATTCCGGGGCAGCCATTTAATCAGCGTGCCCGAAGCAGAAACCGCCTATTTCTTATCAAAATCCCCCGCATAAACCACTGACAGCCGGGCCGGATCGATATATTTCACCACCACCGCTTTAATTTGCTCCGGGCTGAGCGCTTTTAGCCTTGCTTCAAAATCAGCGCTAAATTGCATGGTTCTGCCCAAATATAAATTATTGGCCAAAGCGCCCGCTAAACTGCCGTCCTGCGTGCGAGACAATTGCATTTGCTGCACAAAGCTTTCTTTACCCAATTTAATTTCTGTATCGCTAAAGCCCTCTTTGCGTACCCGTTCTATTTCTTCACGAATCCCCGCTTCCAGTTTGGCGCGGTTTTCTGGCGCATAAATGGCATAAGTTAAGAAACTACCCGATTCATCTTGGCTGGATACCTGCACATTTGAGCCACCACCATAGCTGATCCCGTCTTTCTGGCGAATGCGCTCCATAATTCTGGAATTCATACTGCCGCCTAAAAGATAATTAGCAAAGGCCAGCGCGGGGTAATCGGCATGCTGATCGCCCACAGGCAAGGCAATACGGCCAATAAAAAAGGCATTGGCTTTATCTGGTGTTTGTTGCTTGATATCCAGCGCTTTATTGGCTTGGAATGGGCGTGCTAAGCGGGCGTAATTCTGTTTGACATTCCAGCTGCCATATTGCTTGGCCAGCTGGGATTGAATGGCAGCCTCGTCAAAATCGCCGACGATGGCAACTTCGGCGTGATTTGCCCCATAGAAGGTATCCCAGAAAGATTTAAGGTCACTCAACTTAACTGCATTTGTCTGCTCAATTCTTTGCTCAATCGGGATATAAGCGCGCGGATCACCTGCTGGCCATGTATTGAGTTTGCTTTTAAGTATATCCCCCGCAATCGCTTGCGGCTCTTTACGTGATGCTTCTAGTTGAGCTAATTCCTGATTAATGAGCAAAGAGAACTCTGCTTCATCAAATGCGGGCTCACGTAAAGCATCGTTTACTAAATCCAATACTTTTGGCAAATTGCCCTTTATGGTTTCTAGGTAAACCGACACACGATTCACATCTCCGCCAATTTGCAATTTGGCTTGCAGATTATTTAATTGCTCAGAAAACTGCTTGCTCGTCAGTTTTTTAGTACCACGATCAAGCATATCCGCAGTTAAGCTGGCAATAATCGCTTTACCCTGCAGGTTTTTTTCATTACCCATATTAAATGACAAACTGGCCGAAACCGTATTGCCACGGGTAGATTTAGGCAGGAATGCGTATTTCATGCCATTGGCAAACTGGCCGCTGTGTGTGCGCTGATCAATATTTTTAGGTGAGGCATCAAAGCTTTCGCCTGCGGCCACGGCCACACCAGGTTTAAATTGCTTCAGTTGTTCGGCAATATCAACCTTGGCAGGCTTAGGTGCGCGCTTTGGATCCGCTTCGGGAATAAATTCACCAGTCGTGCGATTGCTGGCTTTTAGCCAAGTTTGCGCCACGCGCTGTACATCGGCTTTGCTGAGTGCTTTAACCCTGTCTCTTAATAAAAATAATAAGCGCCAGTCGCCATTACCAATATGATCGGACAAAGCCACGCCCAATTGCTCTGGGCTGTTAAATACTTTGTTCATATCACTGTCTATTTTGGCTTTGGCCCTTGCCAGCTCTTCATCACTGATTGGGTTAGCTGCTAAATCCTCAATTGTATTAATCAATACTTTTTTAGCAACAACAATGCTTTGGTCGTTTTTTTCAACCGACACAATTGAATTTTGCTCACTGCGTAATTCAACCGCAAATAAAATAAAGCCAGGCTCTTCTAAATTAGCCGACCATGCAAACACACCCGTGCCTAATTTACTTTCTACCAATGATTTATAAAGGCGGCCATTGGGCGTATCGCCCAAAATAATTGAAAGCGCTTCAAAAGCAGCATAATCAGGATGTGCGGCAGGTACGGTATGGTAGGCCGCCCCCACAAACTGGCTCTCACCCACCCGGCGTACCACCACACTGCGCTCACCATCCTGCACAGGGTCTAAGGTATAAGTGCTTTCAAGAATGCGCTTTGGCCGGGGAATCACGCCGAATTTCTTTTCAATGAGTTTCAGCGTTTGTGCGGTATCAAACGAGCCCGCCACCACCAGTACCGCATTATCCGGCTGATAGTATTTGCGCCAGAAATCCTGCAGGCGCGGAATACTGACGTTTTCTACGTCGGTACGCGCCCCAATCGTGTCTTTGCCATAGTTATGCCATTGATAGGCTGCAGATAAAATTCGCTGAATTAAAATCCGCGAGGCCGAGTTTTCGTTTTTTTCCATTTCATTACGGACAACAGAAAACTCCGTTTTTAAATCGTCACCCGAGATACGCGAATTCACCATGCGATCGGCTTCCATGGATAGAGCCCATTCCAGCGTTTCTGGCTTAGCCGCAAAAGTCTCGTAATAATTGGTGCGATCCAGCCATGTGGTGCCGTTAAATTGCACGCCGCGCTGGCTCATTTCTTCCCACAGCCTTGGATGTGCCTTACTGCCTTTAAACATCAAATGCTCTAAAAGGTGGGCCATCCCTGTTTCGCCGTAATTTTCATGCTTAGAGCCCACACGGTAAGTGATATTGACCGTGGTAATGGGTTTGCTGGCATCCGGCACCAACAAGACTTTTAAACCATTACTCAATTCATATTCATTCATCCCCTCAACGGTACGGATGAGTTTGATTCCTGAAGTGGCACTGCTGCTCATTGGCGGTTTTGTAGCCGCAGTGCTGATGGCGGGCAGAAATGCAAGGGCAAGCGCTAAGCTTAAAAATGTCAGGCGGGAAGGCTTCATAGTTTCCATCTGGTTAAAAAAACAAGTGGCACATAATGACAAGGCAATAAACTTACTGGATTATGTTCATACTTCAGCACAAATTGAAAGTATTTAGCGGCTTAAACAGTAAATTCCTATCACGGTGAAGTAATACTTCATTTTTAAGTATATTTAAAACGAGCAACTGAGCGGATGGCAATAGTGGGAAAGCCAAACGCCATAGAATTAGCTACCATGCTAACTATTAGCTAAAGAGATAAATTCATGGGCCCAATCAAAGAGCAACTAAGCATCTCGCTCCCCCACGAGATTACCCTGCTGTCGCGCCTGTACCGCAGCGCTGTGGATCAGTGTGCTCATCGCTGCGATTTGAGTGTAGCGAGCACCTTGCCTTTGCTGCTGATCGGCCGCAACCCTGGCATCCGCCACGGTGTATTAGCCGAAATGGTCGGCATCGAAGCCGCTTCTTTAATCAGGGTGATTGATCGCTTGGCCGGTGACGAGCTGGTGGTGCGCACAGAAGACCAGCAAGACCGCCGCGCTAAAATCCTTTGTCTGACAGAAGCAGGCAAAGTTCAGGCAGGCAAAATTGAATTCTTGCTGGCAGGCTTAAGAGAGCGCGTGTTTGGCGGGCTAACGGTGGAAGATCTTGAAGCCTGCAACCGGGTTTTCAGCCATATCCGCCTGACTCTGGAACAATATATAAGCGAGCAGCCGTGAAGCTCCCTTCTTTTGTTGAAATATCCTTCTCGCTCAAAAGCTTTGCTGCCGCCATGCTGGCGCTGTATATCGCCTTCAGCATGGATTTACCCCGGCCATTCTGGGCCATGCTCACGGCTTATATTGTGGCCCACCCTTTCTCAGGGGCGGTGCGCTCCAAAGCAATTTATCGGGTGATTGGCACCGTGCTGGGATCGGTCGTGACCCTGCTGCTGGTACCCAATTTAGTGAATGCGCCCGAATTACTGCTGCTGGCTTTGGCGCTATGGATCAGCCTTTGCATCTATTTATCTTTGCTGGACCGTACCCCCCGCAGCTATATTTTTTTGCTGGCGGGCTATACCTGCGCCCTGATTGGGTTTCCCAGCGTCAGCATGCCGGGCGCTATTTTTGATGTGGCGCTCGCCCGCGTTGAAGAAATCACCTTGGGTATTGTTTGCGCCACGCTGATTCACAGCCTGATATTACCGGTGCCTGTCGGCCCTAATCTGCTAGCGCGGATTGATGAAGCACGGGACAAAGCCAGAATATGGATACTGGATGTTTTAAAAAGCGCAAAAGACAGCGATGCAGACCGGCGTAAAATGGCCGGTACCATTTCTGAGCTGCGTCTTTTAGCCACCCATCTGCCCTTTGATACCTCACGCCTACGCTGGGCAGCCGGGCTAGTAAATGGATTATGCGATCAGCTTGCCCTTGCACTGCCGCTGCTCTACGCCATTGAAGACCGCAAGCTGGCCCTGGGCGAGTTGCCGCCAGAATGGCAGGCAATGCTTAATCGCATCGCTGCCTGGCTTGAAGCGGGCACGGATGCCGCGCAGGCCGGTGTGCTCTGTGCAGAAATATCCGCGATCACCCCCAAGGCTAACGAACAAAGCACTTGGCAGGATGTGCTGCTGATCAATCTGGCCACCCGGCTGACGGCACTGATTCAGTGCTGCACCCATGCCGCTGAGATTCGCCGAGCCATGAATCAGTCGTCTTCGGTGATCAGCCCTGATATCGAAAAAATCCTGATCAAAACCAGTATGGATAAACTGCACCAGGACCGGGCCGTGGCATTTAGATCGGCTCTGACGGCGTTTTTGGCCATTACCCTGAGCGGCGCTTTCTGGATTGCATCGGCCTGGCCATCGGGCATGATGGCGCCGGTGATGGCGGCGGTAGCCTGCTCGCTTTTTGCCGCGCTGGATAACCCCGCCCCAGCGATTAAAGTCACCTTTATTTTGTCGGTAGTGACCATTCCGCTTTCGGCTTTTTATCTGCTGGTGGTTTTACCCGCCACCCATAGCTTCGGCATGCTGGCGATGCTGATGTTTCCTATGTTTTTTATTTTAGGCATTTTTATGATGCGGCCAGCCAGCGCTTTTCCTGCGCTGATGACCACGCTGGTGCTGGCCAGCACACTGGCTTTGCAAGATACCGCCATGGCCGATCTGAATACATTTTTAAACAATAAATTTGGCGAATTAGCCGGTGTCGCGAGCGCACTGGTGGCAACCGGGCTGATTCGGTCTTTATCCGGAGAATGGATCATCGACCGGCTGCTGCGTGCCGGCTGGCAGGATTTAGCCAAGTTAGGCAAAGCAGCCGAGCCGGATAAAGCCTTTGCCGCCCGGATGATAGACAGGCTGGGCCTGCTTGCACCGCGCTTAGCCACCTTAGCCGACCCTAGCCCTGCTGCCAGCGTACTCAATGATTTACGCATCGGGCATGAAATGACCATTCTGATTCAGCACCAGGAGCAGCTACCCCTCTATATTCAGCCCCTCCTTGCCCAGCTGTCCGCCTACTTTGCGCAGCGCGCCCGGCAAGCCATCCCACCTGCCAGCCTGCTCAGCCAGCTGGACAACACTTTACGCGGTGCCATTCAGGAAAGCGGCTCGTCGGCGCAGCTTGCCCTGATTGCTGCATTAACAGGCATTCGCCGCGACTTATTCCCTGATACCGCCGCTGATTTATCTCATCAACCCATCGCAGACTTATCGCAACAAGCCATAGCCCTGCCCAATCATCAGGACGAAAAACCATGACCAACAGGCACACAGAGGCACTACTGCCATGATGGAAATCGAACTCTTTGGCCTGTTTATGCCGCAGCTTTTAGTGCTCTGTATTCTGACTTTTCTGCCTTATTGGCTGAGCCGCCAGATTTTACAACGCATCGGATTTTACCAATGGGTCTGGCACCCGGCGCTCTTTGATACTGCGCTCTTTGTAGTCCTTTTAGGCTTTCTCAGCACGCTTCTATCGAGTTAAAAAATGAAAAAAACAATTCAAATTCTGATTACCTTGGCCATCGTAGCCGCTGCTATTTTTACTGGCATGCGCCTCTGGAATCACTATGAAGTTGAGCCATGGACACGCGATGGCCGGGTGCGCGCACAAGTCATTCAGGTAGCGCCAGATGTAAGCGGCCAGGTCACTGCGGTAGCAGTACGGGATAATCAGGAAGTTAAAGCAGGCCAGCTTTTATTTGAAATTGACAGAGAACGCTTTGCTCTGTCTTTACGCCAGGCAGAAGCGGCCGTACAGGCGCAGCGCAGCGCTTTAAAACAAGCTGAGCGTGAAGCCAGCCGTAATAAATCACTAAGCGGCGTGATTTCACAAGAAAGCATTGAACAGACACTGGCCAGAGTTGAATCGCTGCAAGCGGCGCTGGCTCAGGCCGTGGCAAATCATGATGTGGCCAAGCTGAATCTAGCCCGCTCGCGGGTCTATGCCTCGGTGAACGGCGTGATCACCAATCTGGATTTACAAAAAGGCGGCTTTGCTACTGCAGGCAAACCCACACTGGCGCTGGTGGATCGGGATTCATTCTATGCAGAGGGTTATTTTGAAGAAACCAAGCTGGCGCAAATCAAATTAAATGCCCCCGTTACCCTGAATATCATGGGGCAAAAAACCGAAATTAAAGGCCATGTAGAAAGCATCGCAGCAGGGATTGCCGATCGCGACCGCGCGCCCAGCAGCAATCTTTTACCCAATATCAACCCTACTTTTAACTGGGTACGTTTAGCCCAGCGCATTCCGGTGCGCGTGGCCATCGATAAAGTCCCTGAAGAAGTGCGGCTGGTTGCAGGGCAAACGGTGACGGTTAAAGTCCAGCCTGCAGACAAGCAGCATCAGGATGCAGGGCCAGCGACCACAGACAGCGCCCAGCCTGCAGCAAAGAAATAAGAGATGATGATGCTCAAAAAAATACCTTTATTTGCCATATTAGCCTTAGCAGGCTGCGCTGCCGTTGGCCCTGATTACCAAGGCCCGGCAGATAGCAAAGTGAACAGTAGCGCCGCACAAGGCGGTTTTTTAGAAGCTAAAAGCGAGCAAGCCCTACCTAAAAACTGGTGGCAGCTTTACCACGAGCCTGCTCTCAACCAGCTCGTTGAGCAGGCCTTTACGGCCAACACCGATTTACGCCAGGCCGCTGCCAACCTTGCCCGCACCCGCGCCCTGCTGGGTGAAGCACAAAGCCTGCAATCCCCCAATATCAGCATGAACCTTGCCCCGGGCTATGGCCGCCCTTCCGCTGCAGCCAAAGGTTTGCCCAAAGCTCTGGACGACGATTTTAGCTATGACACCGGCGTGAGTGTGGCTTACCAATTTGACCTAGTTGGAAAAATCAGCCGGGGCATTGAAGCTTCGCAAGCCGATAGCGAAGCCGCCAAAGCAGCCTATGATCTAGTCCGCGTGTCTGTCGCAGGGGAAACCACCCGCGCCTTTGCCGATATCTGCTCATCCGGCAGGCAGCTACAGGTAGCTGAGCAATCGGTCAGCCTGCAAAAGCAAAGCCTGAGTCTGGATGAAAAACTCTTTAAAGCAGGCCGTGGCACATCACTTGACGTAGTGCGCTCGCGCGGGCTGCTGGCCCAGTTGCAAGCCGCACTGCCCCCTTTGCAGGCGCAGCGCCGCATCGCGATGTACCGCCTTGCCGTACTCACCGGCCATGTGCCTGAAGCCATCGAATCGGCCTTGCCTGCCGCTGTTTTACAGTGCAGCACCACACCACAGCTCAGCAGCACAATACCTAGCGGCAAAGGCAGTGATTTACTGCGCCGCCGCCCCGATATCCGCCAAGCCGAGCGCAGCTTAGCCGCAGCCACGGCCCGTATTGGCGTTGTGACCGCCGATCTTTACCCCAGTATCAGCCTGGGCTTAAGCGCCGGATCCACCGGCCCCCTAGATCAGTTTGGCGACAGCAATACCATGCGCTGGGGCATCGGCCCGCTGATTTCCTGGACCATTCCCAACACCGGAGCAACTCGGGCCAGAATTGCAGCGGCCACAGCAGGCGCAGATGGCGCCTTGGCTAAGTTCGACGCCACCGTGCTGACCGCCCTCAGAGAAGTCGAAAGCGCCCTCACCGTTTACGCGCGCGAACTGGACCGCAATGCGGCACTAATCAGTGCCCACAACGCCAGCTCCGAAGCCGCAAGACAGGCACAACAGTTATATAAAACAGGAAAAACAAGCTACCTGACCGTGCTGGATGCCAACCGCAGCCTAGCCAGCGCAAGCAGCGCCCTCGCCAGCTCGAATGCAGCACTTACCAGTAATCAGATTGCGGTGTTTATGGCTTTAGGCGGGGGATGGGAAGAGTAAGTTCAGGAAGGGCGGGGTAAACCGCCTGGCCCTCCCTGCGGTACTTTTACAAACTTTAAAACCTTAAGCGCGCAGTGCAATCACTTCGATTTCAACCATCGCGTCTTTTGGCAGACGTGCTACTTCTACGCAACTGCGAGCCGGATAGCTGCCTGTGCCTTCAAAGAAACGGCTATACGCTTCGTTCACTTCAGAAAAATGGTTTAAGTCTTTTACATACACCGTGGTCTTGATGATGTTTGATGCGTTCAGACCTGCTTCCAGCAAGATGGCCGCCACATTGGCCAGGCACTGTGTAGTCTGTGCACCTGCCGCCGCTGGCATTTCGCCCGTAGCCGGATCAATGGGCAATTGGCCGGAAGTAAAAACCAGCTGACCAATATCTTTAGCTTGTACATAAGGGCCGATCGCTGCAGGGGCATTGCTGGTATTCAGGTCTTTCATTTGGATTCCTTAAGGATAAGTAAACACTGTATAGGCAATGATAACACCCCATGCGCCGCGGTTTAAGTGAAGGTTACCCCCGTAAATGGCCTCTGTTGATTACTTCAGCCCTTTCAGAGCCATCAGATGCTTTCGCAGGCACAGCTCAAAAGCCATCTACACATAACTTTACACAAGCAACACATACGCTTTACCCCGGGCGGCTATTCTGCAGTTGTTGCAAGTCTTCTTGCAAAACCAAACAACATCTGAGGAAATCACCATGTTCAGCGCACTTAAAGCCAAATTTCAACATCGCCATATGAAACGCCGTGCAGCTATTATTGCTGTAATGGGGCTTTCTTTAGGTGGCTTAGCTTATGCCGCCGCACCTGAGCACTGCGGTGGCGGGCCGGGCATGCGCCACGGCAATCCTGAGCAAATGCATAAAATGATGCAGAGCCGCTTAGATAAAGCGCTGCAGGAAGTTGGCGCAAGCGATGCACAAAAAGCCCAGCTCAAACCGCTGGCAGAGCAAGCGTTTAAAGAAATGAAAACACAGCGTGAGGCCATGCATGAAGATCGGGATGAGCTGCGCAAAGCGCTAAGCCAAACGACAGTAGATGCCGCACAGCTGGAAACCCTGCGCGCTGCCAAGATCAAGGCAATGGATGAATCATCCCGTAAACTGACCGCTATTCTTGCCGAAGCCAGTAAAATTCTGACACCAGAACAAAGACTTAAACTGGTCGAAAAAATGGACAGAAGAGGCCGCAAGCACGGTTAATCAGGCATTTTAAAATAATGATCACTTCAGCCACGAATCATCGTGGCTGAAACGCCTCCTCAATAAGCCACACAGGAATCGCATGTCTAGGCAGCTCTTACTGATCGACGACGATGAACGCCTTACAGCGATGCTGGCTGAGTATTTGCGGCAGCAAGGCTTTGCGGTGGAAGTAGCACACGATGGTCAACGCGGCTTAGCGGCCCTTGCCAGCCGCAGCTTTGATGCGCTGATTTTAGATTTAATGCTGCCCGATGCGGATGGTCTGGATTTATGCAGGCAAATCAGACAAACCCACCCGCTGCCGATTCTGATGCTCACCGCCAGAGGCGATGTGACCGACCGGATTGTGGGGCTGGAATTAGGCGCCGATGATTATCTGGCCAAGCCCTTTGATGCCAGAGAGCTGCTCGCGCGATTGCGCGCCATCTTGCGCCGCCAGCACAGCACAGACAACAGCAGCCAGCTTATTTTTGGCAAAATAGAAATCGATACCGATGCCCGCAGCGTCATCGTTGCGGGGCAATCATGCAGCATCACCAGCTACCAGTTTGATTTATTACTTTGCCTCGCCCGCCACGCCGGAAAAGTGCTGAGCCGTGAGCAAATTTTAGATCAGGTACGCGGTGAAACACTGGAAGCCTTTGACCGCAGCATCGACGTACACATCTCCAAACTCCGCGCAGCGCTGGGCGACGATTCCAAAGCCCCCAAACGTATCATCACCGTGCGCGGTGTGGGCTATGTGTTTGCTAAAACGGAGGATTAATGGCTGTGCCGCTCTGTGGATACACCCAAACCTGTCAATCTTAACCAGATGCTGCCGCACAAGGATTGAATCATCGCAGGGCGGGTGAAACCGACTTTTTTCAGCATCGCTCGCGGGTTGCACCCCATAGGCGCTAAGCAAAATCAAAAAGATCTTTTTAGTGCCTGCGCCACGTAGATTTTGGAGCGGTAGCCACCGCAGGGCCTTCCTTTCTTGCTTCGCCAAGAAACGAAGCCAAAGAAGGCGACCCCACGAAACACGAAGGCCCCTTCGCTGTGGACAATCGGGTCGGCGGCGGGCGGGATTGGCTCGTTCCTCGCTCCCTTGCCGAAACCCCGCCCCGCTTGTTCCTCGCTTCGGCGTGTTTCAAGGGGACTTTGAAGCCCTGTGCAAAGAACGTAGCTATTATGCTTTTTCGCTGTTTGCTAAAAAAACAATTTGGTTAGCACGTATGGGGTTTCTCCCGCCCTACATCAAATATCACCCTGCTAAAAGGACTCCTCGTGCGGCATAAGCTTTACTGGCAGATTTACTTTACCGTTGTTGGCAGCCTAGTGTTATTTGCACTTCTGGCGGGGCTACTTTATCAATGGCATGACGATCAACCGCCTAGGCGATTAATCCACGGCACGGCTAATTTGCTGGCTGCGGCGCTTCCGCATGCTGATCGCCCTGTTAGCGAGCAAGCAGCCGCTTTTACCCTGCTGACTCAGGAATTCGATATCCCCATCAGCCTCTATGCAGCCGGCGGGCAAATCATTGCCAGCGTGGGCGAGCCTTTGGAACCCATGCAGGATAAGCCGCGTATTTTTCAATTACGCCTGCCTGATCAGCGCCTGATTCTGGTTGGCCGCCCACCGCATCGGGAAAAAAGCCCCGGCCTATTAGCAGGCTTTGCCATGCTGGCACTGGCCATTGCCATTGCGGCCATCCCCTTAACACGCAAGCTGACCCGCCGCCTAGAAGCGCTCGCCAATCAACTGGATGCCTTAGGGGAAGGGGATTTTTCTGTGCGCTTACCGGTACATGGCAAGGACGAGGTATCCCGGCTGTCGATGCGCTTTAACCGCGCCGCCGGGCAAATTGCCGAGCTGCTGAATGCACATAAAAACCTGCTTGCCCATGCCTCGCACGAATTGCGCTCGCCACTGGCCCGCCTGCAAATGGCCGCCACCCTGCTGGGCGATCATGCCCCTGCTCATTTACAAAAAGAGCTAAGCCAGAATATCAGCGAGCTCAATGAGCTGGTCGAAGAAATCCTGCTGATGAGCCGCCTTGATGCACGGCCAGAAAGCCTGCAAACCCAGCGCATTGATTTACTTGAGCTGTGCCAGATTGAAGCCGTACCTTACCATGCCAGCGTAAAGGGGCCTGATACTGATACCGAAATTGAAGCAGACCCGCGCCTCTTAAAACGCCTAATCCGCAATCTCTTAGAAAACGCCAGACGCTATGGCGCAGCGCCATTCAGCATCCGCATTGATTCCGGCGCGGATGGCGTACTGCTTTATATTTGTGATCAGGGCCCAGGCATTGCAGCGGCCGCGCAGCCCCATATCTTCGAGCCCTTTTACCGCCCGCCAGGCACGCCCGAAGGCAAAGGTGGCCACGGACTGGGGCTGGCGCTGGTGAAACGCATCGCCGAACATCATGGCGGGGACGTTGAATATCAAACGCCAGCTGAAGGAGGGAGTTGTTTTAAGGTGAGTTTGAAAAGAACAATTTAAAGCCCAAAGTACCCGCAGATTTACAAGTACATTAAACTTATCCGGACTAGGCAGCCGACCTTAAACCACCGCGCTTCATAGATCAGGTCACACTTTCATCTTCCGCCAGCCACTGATACATCACCAACGTATCTACAAAACCCAGCTGCTTATGCCGGTAAGCTTTAGGTACCCTGCCAATCACTTCAAAACCCAGCTTTTGCCACAGCGCCACGGCCACGGTATTGCTTGAAACCACCGCATTAAATTGCATGGCTTTAAAACCCAGCGCTAAGGCCCGCTGTTTAGAATGCTGGCACAGTGCTTTGGCCACGCCTTTGCCTCTGGCTGCGTCTGCCACCATATAGCCGCAATTGCTTACATGCGCCCCCGGGCCGCTGGCATTAGCTTTAATAAAATAGCTGCCCAACACCCTATCGTTTTCTACAGCAGCAAAGGTTTCGACGGGCAAAGTGCACCACAGATCAAAGGCCTGCTGCTCAGTTAAACGCGGATCAAATGCATAGGTTTCTTCTGCCTGAATAATTGCAAAAAACACTGGCCAGAAGCGGGTGAATAATTCGGGGGTCATTGCAACAATATTCATTCATTATTTCTCGCGTAAATAAACAGGAATGCGTTTTTTTAAAAACTTATCACGCTCATCGCCAATTTTTTTCCAGATACACGCAGCCAGATTAGGGTGCTCTGCATAAAAAGATTGACTGAAAATTAAAAAATAATCTTTTGTACTGATATCCGGCTCTAAACGCCGTATTTTAAATTTTTTATGCTGCTCTAAAAAAGCATCACCCACATTTTGCTGGGTTGCATAGGCATCAATACGACCTGCGTTTAATTTGGCGAAGTTATTTTCAACACTGAGCGCCGCTTCATAGGGAATATTAAGCCGCTCCAGATCTTTAACAACCGACCATCCCATATTAGCCCCCACTTTGCCCCTTAAACCCGTCAGGCTCTTCCCATCCCAAACCAGCTTTGATGTCTGATTGACAAAAAAAGCGTAACTCAGCGTTGTTAAACGCTGGCTGTGATCGGGCAATTCATCGCGCATTGGGTAAACAGCAAAAGCGGCACGCTCCCCGGTATAAGAGAGCATGAGCACGCCTTGAATCAAATTACTTTTTAAACTGTTTAATAATCGCAAAGGCGGATAGCGTTCAAATTCCGGCACAATACCGCAGTACGTTGCTGCAACACGTACCTGTTCAATAGCAATTCCTGGTAAAGCCTGTAATTGCAGGCTGTCGCCCATGATATAAGGAGGCGATGACTGCTGATTCACCCCGATACGCAGGGTAATCTCCTGCGCAGCGGCCACTGGCAGCCCCGCCAGAAAACTGATCCCCAAAAGCTTCACTTTATTCATTTTTCCAGCTTAGCAGTAAAGCGCTAAGACTCCCGTTGCTCATCACATCAAACTGATAATATGCCTGCCTGCACACAAGCAAGCTGACACTGCTTATAATCTAGCCTCTGTTCACCCTGGCGCATTTTTATGTCTTTGCCGCATTACTGGCGCACTCCCCTTTGTCTTGCCCCCCGCCTTCTTCACCCTTGGCTTACCGAACGCGGCTCTCTGACCGCCATGCTGATGGCGCATTTTCCTGACATTACTGTGCGGGTGCTGTTTCAGGGCTGGCAAAAAGCCCATCCGGACGAAGCAGATAAGCTAAGCCAGCAGGGACATATCGCCTGCCGCGAAGTGCTGTTGCAAAGCGGGCAAACGCCACTGGTTTACGCCCACAGCATCACCAGCGCATCCGCTTTGCGCAAGGGTTTTCATTTGTTTGGCCGCACCGGCAGCCGCCCCTTAGGCGCTTTACTCTTTGCTGATCCCACCATCCGCCGCTCCGGGCTGAGCTGGTGCTGCATAGATCAGCGCCATCCGCTCTGGCAAAAAGCACAGGCCGCGGTGGGCTCTTTGCCACAAAGGCTATGGGCGAGACGTTCGGTATTTTATGCAGGGCACGACCAGCTATTGGTCACCGAAGTATTTTTGCCT